>NZ_JBOGCC010000134.1:0-39539 GCF_051656525.1 Clostridium sp.
AGAACTTGGGCTCCTAACTTAAAGAAAGTTAAAGCTTTAGTTAACGGAACACCAAAAAGAGTTCACGTTTGTACTAGATGTTTAAGATCTGGTAAGGTTGAAAGAGCAATATAGTTCAAATAAAAAAATGCTTTGCATAATTTGCTAAAGCATTTTTTTTATTTCACATAAATTCTTATGTATTTATTTGCTTTTTCTAAAGAATCTTACTATTTTTGATAAAAACTTAGGTAATTTTATTGCTACTATTTTCATAAATAACCCTCCTAAAAGTATAAAATAATTTATTTCTATATATGTATATGCAATAAAAATAAATTATTTCCACTTTTATTTAGTCATTTGTAATTAATATTAATATATTTCCCTCTTTAAAGTTTATAGTTACATCTTCACCCGCTAAAAATTCATTACTTATAGCCCTAGGTTCAAAAAGCTTTAAATCATAACTTTCTAATTCATACTTTGCATTTTTTATAGAAAAATCTTTTACCACATTAGATAATGCATGAAAAGAAAGATATTTTCCATCTTCTCTCCTTATAACTTCATTATCATGCCCTAAGTAAATTCTATTATTTTCATTTTCTATAATAAGTTTTATATTGTCCTCTATACTATTTAAAAAAAGTCCTATATTCCCAAAGGTATGATCCATTCTACTTCCAATAGCTCCTAACAAATATATTTCTGAAGCCCCCATCTCTCTCCCTATATTATATCCTAGGTGAGTATCTGTATAATCTTTCTCAGTGCTATACCCTCTTACTTCAATTCCTTTTGCTCTAAAATGCTCTAAAATAGTCTTCTTACCTGAATCAAAATCACCTACAATTAGATTTGGTATTATTCTATAATGATATAATGTATTTATGCCACTATCTACTCCAATAATAAAATCAGAAATGTCCATGTATTTTTTTATTAATTCATAACTTGGTTTACTTCCACCAGTTACAATAAGAATTCTCATTACTTTGTCTTCTCTCTTAATTTATCTATATTTTCTAAAATATCGCCATTATATACAGCCGATCCTGCTACTGCTATATTTACTCCTGCTTCATATACTTCTCTTATATTCTCTTCTTTTATTCCACCATCTATCTCTATTAAAAGTTCTTTATTGTACTTTTCTTTAAGTTCTTTAAGTTCTTTTACTTTATCAATAGAGTAGTCTATAAAACTTTGTCCTCCAAATCCTGGATTAACACTCATTATTAAAACCATATCTAAATTCTTAACTAAATTTTTTAATACTCCAACTGGTGTACCTGGATTTAAAACAACTCCTGCTTTTACTCCTTTTGATTTTATATATCCTATAGTTCTGTCAATGTGTCTATCTGACTCATAATGCACTGTTATTATATCTGCTCCAGCCTCAATAAAATCATCCACAAAATTCCCTGGATTCTCTATCATTAAATGTACATCGAATATTTTATCTGTATATTTTCTTATAGCCTTTACAACTGGTGCTCCAAATGTAATATTAGGCACAAAACTTCCGTCCATAACATCTATATGAATATATTCTGCATTAGATTTGTCTAATAATTTAATTTCTTCTCCTAACCTTGCAAAATCTGCTGATAAAATTGATGGTGCTATACTAATCATTATTTATACTTCCTTCCACTTAAAATTTCTTCTAAAGTTCTTATATAAAACTCATATCTAAATTTATTTATTTTTCCCTCTTCTACAGCTTCCTTTACTGCACAATCTGGTTCTTTATAATGAATACATCCTCTATATTTGCAAGAATTATTATATTCATAAAAGTCTGGAAAATACTCTTTTAAGTTTTCCTTATCTATAAATGTTATGTCTAATGTAGAAAAACCTGGTGTATCTACAATATATCCATCTTCTACTTCTATAAGCTCGCTATGTCTTGTTGTATGTTTTCCACGCCCAAGCTTTTCACTTACTTCTCCTGTTTCCATATGTTCCCTATCAGTAAGTTTATTTATAAGGGTAGATTTTCCTGCTCCTGATGGTCCACATAAAACAGTAACATTTCCCTTTATTTCTTCTTTTAATTTTTCTAAACCAATTCCCTCTTTTGCTCTTATAAATAAAACTTCATATCCAATTTCATTTATTTTTTCCTTTAATTCATTTTTTTCTTCTTCACTTACTAAATCAACCTTGTTCAAGCATACAATTGCTTTTATATTATTACTTTCACATAAAACTAGAAATCTATTTAGTAAATCAAAGTTTAAATCTGGATTTTTAACTGCAAAAACTACAAATGCTAAATTTACATTAGAAACAGTGGGTCTTATAAGTTCAGATGTTCTATCATAAATTTTTTCTATTCTTCCTTTTCCATTTTCAATAACGATTTCAACTTCATCACCAACCATAGGCTTTAATCCTTTATACCTAAAGTTACCTCTTGCTTTGCATTCAATTATCTCATCTTCTGTTTTTATGTAATAGAAGCCGCCTATTCCTTTTAATATTTTACCTTTCATGCTACCTCCAAAATATCTTATTCTCTTCTAATATACCTCTTTTATCATTTTTTTTCTAGTTTTTTAAAAATAAAAGACAATTGAATTTACTCAATTGTCTTTTAAATTTCTAGTTATTTTTTTTACTACTGTTTGATTGTAATTTAGTATTATTTTGTGTTGCTGCTGGTTTTGAAGGTTTATCACCCTTATTATTCTCATCAGTTCCACTGTCTGGATTTGTTGGTTCAGTTGGTGGTGGTGCTACTTCTTCTTGTGGTCCTGTACTAACAACTATTGTTACTCCAGTTCCTTTATTAACATTTGCTCCAACACCTGGATTAACACTTATTACATTACCTTTAGCCACATTATCACTTGATGCTTCTTGAACATTAACTGATAAGCCTAAGTTTTCTAATGCCGATGTTGCCCCCGATTGAGAACTTCCTACTACATTTGGAATTGTAACAGTAGCTGGTGGTGTATATTTTCCAACTGTAAGTGTTACAGTTGTCCCTTCTTTAACACTTGCTCCTGCTCCTGGATTTGCAGAAAGTACTTTTCCATCTTGGCTTTGATCATTTGTATTTTGAGTTACAACATTATATTGTAAATTTACATTTGAAAGAGCTTCTTGTGCTTGACTTTGACTCATTCCAATAATATTTGGAACTATTTGGTTTACAATTTTAGGTCCAATGCTTATTGTTAAAGTAATTGGAGTTGTTTTAATTGCTTTTCCACCAATCTGTGGTGTTACATCTATAACATTTCCCGCACTTACACTATTACTATTTTCTTGATTATATAGTATATTATTAAATCCTAAACTTTTAAGTTGTTGTGTTGCTTCATCTTTAGACATTCCTCTTAAATTAGGTATAGTTATTTCTTCTGGTCCTTTACTTATAGAAACCTCTACTGTACTACCTTTTTTAACTTCTGCCCCAACTGACGGATTACAACTTAATACTGTTCCTGCTTTTGCCGAATTCGTTTCTTCTTTAAATTGTGGAACTAATCCCTCTTTCTGAAGCGCATTAGCTGAATCTGATTGAGTCATGCCAATTATATTAGGAATTTGAACATTTGTTACAGTTTCCTTTGGTTTTGAGTTTAAGAACATAAATGTTGATCCTGCTCCAATAACAATTACTATAACAGCTATTGCTATCCCTATAAGTAAATTCCTTTTACTTTTCTTTTCTTTATTATCTTCTTTATAATCAAGATCGTCCTCATCCTCTCCCTCATCCTCTTCGCTTTCATCATCTTCATCATAATAATCTTCTAACTCATCATCATTTTCATCATAATAAGCATCATCATCTTCTTTATCTTCTAGTTCTTTGATATCTTCATCTTTTACTGGTGCCATTATAATAGTTTCACTACCTACTTTAGAAGGAATAACATCTCCGTCTAATCTAGCATTTGGATTATTTTTTATCTTTTTCAAGTCTTCTATAACTTCTTTTGCAGTTGAATATCTTTTATTTACATCTTTTTCTATACATTTAAGTATTATATTTGCATAAGCTTCTGGCATACTTCTATTAAGCTCTTTTGGATTCATTGGAGCTTCTTGAATATGTTTTAATGCAATTGTAACTGGTGAATCTGCATCAAATGGTACCTTTCCTGTTATCATCTCATACATCACTATACCTAATGAATAAATATCACTTCTATAATCAACAACTGCACCTTTTGCTTGTTCTGGTGAAAAGTAATGTGCTGATCCTAAAATTGTACTTGTATTTGTAAGTGTTGCTGAATCCACTGATTTAGCTATTCCAAAATCAGTAACTTTTGCCACACCTTCACTAGTCACTAAAATATTTTGTGGTTTAATATCCCTATGAACTATTCCATTTTTATGTGCACAATCTAACGCTTTAGCTATCTGAAGTGAGATTGTAACTGCTGTGTCATAACTTAACCTTCCAAATTGATCTACAAGCTCTTTTAATGTTTTACCATTTACATATTCCATAACAATATAATTTTCATTATCATCTGAACCTACATCTAATACATTTACTATATTCATATCGGATAATTTAGCAACAGCCATTGCTTCATCTTTAAACTTATCAACAATCTCTTTATTATCCGCATATTCCTTTTTCAGAATTTTCACTGCAACGAATCTATTTAATTTATTGCATCTAGCTTTATATACAATAGCCATTCCGCCTTCGCCAATTTTTTCTAAAAGCTCATACCTATTGCCTAGTACTTCCCCATTCATATTATATATCTCCTCCAAACAACATCACAGTTATATTATCCTTGCCTCCATGTTCTTTTGCTTTTTCCACTAGTTTTTCACAAGGATTTTCTTTTTCTTCTATGAGTATTTTGTTTATCTCTTCATCACTTACCTCATTTGTAAGTCCATCTGTACAAAGTAAATATTTTTCATATTCACCTTCATCAAACATAAATGTATCTACTTCTAGATCTAAATCGGTTCCCAATGCTCTTGTTATTATATTTCTATTTGGATGTTTTTTTGCCTGTTCATAAGAAATGCTCCCCATATCAACTAATTGTTGTACTAAAGAATGATCCTTTGTTAATTTTATCATTTTATCTTCAATAATTCCAAAACATGAACTATCTCCTACATTTGCAATCACTATTTTTTTTCCAAGTCTCAATAAAGCTGTTATAGTAGTTCCCATTCCTTGCAATTCATCTGCTCTCCTAGCATAATTATAAATTTCTTCATTAGCTTTTTCAATTGCTATTTTTAAACTTTCTTCTAAATGTATATCTATTGTATCTCTAATGAATTCAATAATTTTTTCTACTGCCATTTTACTTGCAATCTCCCCAGCATTATGGCCCCCCATGCCATCTGCTATTACATAGACACCATAATTCTCAACTTCATATAATCCACAGTAGTCTTCGTTTAAACTTCTGGTACATCCCACATCACTTTTATACTCTATCATACTATTTACTCCTTAAGCTTTATTTTCCATATAGCTCCTTCTAAGTTGACCACAGGCCGCATTTATATCACTTCCCATTTCTCTTCTAACTGTTGCCTCTATTCCTGCCTCTTTTAATATTTTTGAGAATTCACTTATAGTTTTTTCAGAAGATCTTTTGAATGTATTCTCCTTTATTTCATTTACTGGAATTAAATTCACATGACATAAAATCCCCTTTAAAAGCTTTCCTAAAGCTTTTGCATCCTCTTTTCCATCATTAACATCTTTTACTAATGAATATTCAAATGTTACTCTTCTATTAGTTTCTAATATATAATTTCTACACTCTTCTAGAATTTCTTTAATTGAATATTTATTTGCAATTGGCATTATTTCTCTTCTTTTTTCATCAGTTGTTGCATGTAATGATATTGCAAGAGTTACATTTAATCCTTCTTTTGAAAGTTCTCTTATTTTTGGTACTAAGCCACAAGTCGATAATGTTATATGTCTTTGCCCTATATTAAGACCATATTCACTATTGACTTCTTTTAAAAACTTAATTACATTTTCATAATTGTCTAATGGTTCACCACTTCCCATTAAAACTATATTAGATATTCTCTCTCTTCCTACTTCAGTAGCTCTTAAGACTTGCCCTAATATTTCACCTGATGTTAAATTTCTAACTCTTCCATCAATTGTAGATGCACAAAACTTACATCCCATTCTACAACCAACTTGTGTTGATACACAAATGGTATTACCATGCTTATATTTCATTATTACAGATTCAATTAAATTTCCATCTTCTAATTTTAAAAGCATTTTTTTTGTTCCATCTAAACCTGAATTAAAAACTTCTACAACCTCAGGTATGTAAATAACAAATTCTTCTTTTAATTTTTCTTTTAAAGATTTTGGTATATTTTTCATCTCTTCAAATGAAAATACCCCATTATATATCCAAGAAAAAACTTGTTTTGCTCTAAATCCACTTTCTCCATTTTCAGTTAGGAACTCCTTAAGCTCCTTCATATTATAATCTAATAAATTCTTCATATTTTTTCCTCTTTATATTTTCTTTATCTTTGCTATGAAAAACCCATCCATGTTTTTATTTGGTAATATTGTTACCATTCCATCTTTAGTATATTCTATATTTTTCATTTTTCCAACATTTAATGGCTCTAATTCTGCATCTTTAAACTTTTCTAAAAACCATTTTACATTCTCTTCATTTTCTTTTTTATTTATTGTACATGTTGAATATACCATTATTCCACCTGATTTTAAATATTCCCATGAATTTTTCATTATTGTTCTTTGGATTTTAGTTATTAGTCCCATTGTATTTTCTCTTTTGTTCCATTTTATTTCTGGTTTTCTACTTATTATTCCGAAACCAGTACAAGGAACATCTATAAGAACCCTATCTGCTACATTTATAAGTTCCTTATTTAAAACTGTTGCATCCATTTGACTAACTTCTACATTTTCTATTCCAAGTCTTTCACAGTTTTCTTTTATTAAGTTCAATTTATTTTCATGAATATCAAAAGCCATTATTTTGCCTGTATTTTCTAACATTTCACCTATATGAGTTGTTTTTCCTCCTGGTGCACTACATATATCTAATACAGTATCTCCCTGTTGAGGATTTAATACATAGCTTGCAATCATTGCACTTTGATCTTGCACTGTACATTTTCCTTCAATAAATAATTTATTGCTTTCAACTGAGCTTCCATTTTTAATAAGGATAGCATCTTTAGCTAAATCTCCCTTTTCTATATTGTAGCCTAGTTCTTCTAATTCATTATAAGCTTCTCCAAAACTATTTTTAAGTTTATTTACTCTTATAGTTATTCCCGGAGTTTTATTTAAGCCTCTCATTATTTCTTTAGCACCTTCTTCACCATACTGCTCTATAAATAATTTTACAAGCCATGGCTCAAAGGAATACTCAAAAGCAATCTTTTCAATTTTGTTTGGAAACTTTATACTTATTTTGCCTTCTTTTTTTAAATAGTTTCTTAATATACCATTTACCAATTTAGAACTTTTAAGAGACACTTTTTTCGCTTCTTCTACAGCCTCATTACAAGCTGCATAGCTTGGAATTTTATCTAAAAATTTCAATTGATATATAGCAGCCCTTAGTATATTAAGTATTCTTTTATCCATAATACTTAAATCTCTTACAAACGATCCTATTACAATATCTAAAGTTCTCTTTCGTCTTAAAGTTCCATATACAATTTCAGTTGTTAATGCCTTATCTTTACTATTTAAATCACTTTCATTTAATTCTTTAGATAAAGCTATGTTAGAATATGCTCCATCTATTAAAACTCTATTTAATACTTTTATAGCTATGCTTCTGCTATTCATAAAATACCTCTTCTTTCATTTTATCCTAAAATCTCTGAAACCTCTATACTATGTCCATTAATATACTGCTCTATTGTTAATGGTTTACCATTTGGGAATTGAATTTTTTTAATTAAAATTTTACCTATCCTGGCTTTAACTAAAATACCATCTTTTGATACTTTCTCTATTTTTCCAAAATCTTCATTTTCTCCTTCATTAGAAAAAACTTCCGTTTCATAAACTTTCATACTCATATCTTTATATTTTGTATGAGCTATTGGCCATGGATTTAATCCTCTAACCTTATTATGAATTTCTTTTGCACTTTGTGAAAAGTCAATTATTCCAGTATCTTTATTTAACATTTTTGCATAGAAAGTTTCTCCTGATTGTTTCTCTGGAACTATAGTTTTATTTACTAATCCATCAATTGTTTGAACTAATGTATTTGCTCCTCTCTCTTTTAAAATATTATAAAGTTCACCCGCTGTCATATTTTCTGGAATTTCAACTTCATCCTTTACAAGCATATCCCCTGTATCTAATCCTACATCCATAAGCATAGTTGTATTTCCTGATACTTTTTCTCCATTCATTATGGCCCAATTTATAGGTGCAGCCCCTCTATACATCGGTAATATTGACCCATGAAGATTTATACATCCATATTTAGGTATATCTAAAACTTCTTTTGTTAATAATTGACCAAAAGCTACCACTATAATAAAATCTGGTTCCATAGCTTTAAGTTCTTCTATCATTTCTCTATCATCCTTCAGCTTTACTGGTTGAAAAACTTTAATATTATGTTTTATTGCTACTTCTTTAACTTCTGAAAAACCTAACTTCTTTCCTCTTCCTTTTTTCTTATCTGGTTGAGTAAATACTGCCATTACTCCATATTCTTCTATTAATCTTTCTAAAGATGGAACTGCAAAATCTGGAGTTCCCATAAAAACTATCTTCAAATTATTTTCCTCCTAAAATTTATAGAACTTTATCTAGGAATAAAGTTCCTTCTAAGTGGTCATATTCATGACAAATTGCTCTTGCTAAAAATTCTGTTGCTTCTAATACAAATTCTTCATTATTTTCATTTAAAGCTTTAATTTTAACATAATTTGGTCTATCTACATCCCCAAATTCTCCTGGTGTGCTTAAACACCCCTCTTCACCTATTTGGCTTCCCTTAACTTCTAGTATTTCTGGATTTATAAAAATTCTTGGTCCAAAATCATCACAAATATCTACTACGAAAATTCTTTTTAATATTCCTACTTGTGGCGCTGCAAGACCTACTCCATCAGCTTCATACATTGTATCTATCATATCTTCAATTAAAAGTAATGTTCTGTTATCAACTTTATCTACAAACTTACTCTTCTTTCTTAAAACATCATCACCATTTTTTCTTATATTTCTTATTGCCATTTTTCTTCCTCCTATAATAGACTATTTGGATTAATATCTATACTTACTCTTATATCATTATAAACACTCTTATTTAATTTATAAAGTTTATCTTTTAAGTAAAGAATTTTTTCATAATCTATTTTTCCTTTTATTATTATGCTATATCGATAATATTCTCGTATTTTCCCAAGTATACATTTTGTAGGTCCTAATATTTGAATATCATCTAAATTTTCTTTTTCTATTTCATTATATAGGAATTTCATAAAACTTTTTAGCTTTTCTTCATCTTTAGAAATACCTTTTATATATATTATTTTACCAAAAGGTGGGTAATTCATCAATTTTCTAATTCCAATTTCTTCTTTAAACATCCCTTTATAATTTCCATCTTTTGCATATTTAATATAATTATTTTCTGGATCATAAGTTTGAACCACAACCATTCCCTTTTCTTTATCTCTACCTGCTCTTCCTGCAACTTGTGTTATTAAATCAAAAGTTCTTTCTCCCGATCTATAGTCAGGTATATTTACAGACATATCAGCAGCTAGAATCCCTACTAAATGAACATTTTTAAAATCATGCCCTTTAGTAATCATTTGTGTCCCTATTAAAATATCAGCATTTCCATTTTTAAATGTATTATATATTTCTTCATAAGAATTTTTTCCTCTAGTTGTGTCTTTATCCATTCTTACTATTCTTGCCTCTTTAAAATATTTTTTAGCTTCTTCTTCAACCTTCTCTGTTCCAGCACCAAAAAACTTAACATATTTACTGTGACATTTAGGACACATTTTAACTTCATTTTCTCGTTTACCACAATAATTACAGGTTAAATACCCCTCTTTATGATAAACCATCGATATATCACACTTATCACACTTAAATACGTATCCACAACTTCTACAAGATATAAATGTTGAAAATCCTTTTCTATTTAAAAATAATATAATTTGCTTTTTATTTTCTAATGCTAATTTAATTTCTTTATATAATTTTCTACTAAACATAGAAAGATTTTTCACCTTTAATTCTTCCCTCATATCAACTATATCAATTTGAGGCATTTCTCTTTTAAAAATTCTACTTTTAAGTTCTACTAGTTCTAGTTTTTTTACTAAACTATCTGCATAACTTTCAATAGATGGTGTAGCACTTCCAAGTATATATTTAACACCTTGAACTTGCCCTAAGTATTCACATACTTCTTTAGTATCATATTTAGGATTAGTTTCTGATTTGTATGTACTCTCATGTTCTTCATCAACTATAATAAGCCCTAAATTTTTAACTGGCATAAAAATTGCGCTTCTTGCTCCTACTATAAGCCTAGTACTCCCATCTTTAGCTCTATTCCATTCATCAAATCTTTCTCCTTCTGAAAGTTTACTATGATAAACTCCAACTACCTCTTTAAATCTCTTCTTAAATCTTTCTATCATTTGAGGTGTTAATGCTATTTCAGGTACTAAAACTATTGCTGACTTCCCACTTTCTAAAGTTTCTTTTACTAGATTCATATAAATCTCTGTTTTTCCAGAACCTGTTACTCCATGAAGTAAAACTCCTTTTCTAGTAGTTTCTCTTATTTTTTTTAAAGCTTCCTCTTGTTCTACTGTAAGTACTTTCTCCTCATCATGCCCATAATCTCTAGTATTATATCTATATATGATCTCTTCTTCTACTTTTAAAATTTCTTTTTTTATTAACGTATTAACAAGATATATAGAATATCCTTTTTTATTTATTTCTGATTTAGTCAAATTATCATTTTCTTTTATAAATTCAAATAATTCCTTATAGTTTTCTTTTTCTGAAAGTTCTAATGTAAGTTCTTTATTTATTTTTATAATATTTTTTGTTTTTTCTTTTATTCCTCTTGTTATCCCTGTTGGAACTAAAACTCTTATTGCATCTATGTACTTACACAAAGTTCTCTCTCTTAGAAAATTCATCATTTTCAAATTTTCCCTTGTAAGTATGGGCTCTTCATCTAATATTTTATTAATACTTTTAAGCCTATATTTTCCTTCAAATTCTGTTTTTAATCCTATTACATATCCTTGAAGAAAACCTTTCATACTTCCAAAAGAAACACGAACTCTATGTCCCACTTCTATTTTATCTTTCATTTCATCTTTTACTTTGTATGTAAATGGTCTATCTATTTCTATTGCTTCACTATTTATTATTATCTCTGCATAAAGCTCCATTTAAAATAAACCACCCTTCTAATATAATAAGAAAGCGCTAGAAAGCGCTTTCTTTTAACTTACTTAAGTATCCTATCAAATATATTTCTTGCAACTTCACGTTTTGACATAGTTTCTAATTCATCTATACTTCCATCCCTTTTAATAATAAACACTTTATTATTATCAGACCCAAAACCTATTTCTTTAGACTTTATATCATTTGCTATTATAAAATCTAAGTTTTTCTTTTCTAGCTTTCTCTTAGCATTTTCTATTAAAGAATTACTCTCTGCTGCAAAACCTACTAATATTTGATTTTTCTTTAAACTTCCAAGTTCAAGTAATATATCTCTATCACTTGTTAACTCTAAACTTAAATCATTTCCATTTTTCTTAATCTTTTCATTGCTATAGTCTTTAGCTTTAAAATCTGCAACTGCTGCTGACTTTATAACTATATCTGCATTTTCAAAGTTTTCTAAAACTTTCTCACGCATCTCACTATTAGTTTCTATATTTATTAAATTAATATCCCTTGGACACTCAAGATTTTTAGTACCTGATATTAAAGTAACATTTGCACCTCTATCTCTTGCTTCTAATGCTATTGCATATCCCATTTTACCAGTAGAATTATTTGTTATAAATCTCACTGGATCAATATTTGCTTTTGTAGGACCTGCTGTAATTAAAACATTTTTTCCTATTAAATCCTTCTTAGGATATAATTCTTTAAGCACTCTATCAACTATAACTTCTGGTTTAGGCAACTTTCCTTTTCCTATATCTCCACATGCAAGTCTTCCTGAATCTGGCTCAATAAATTCATATCCAAGCCTTCTTAACTTCTCTATATTCTCTCTAACAATTGGATTTTCATACATATTTGTATTCATTGCTGGAACAAATATAACTTTTGCTTTTGTTGCCATAATTGTAGTTGTTAACATATCATCTGCTATACCATTTGCTATTTTCCCAATTACATTTGCTGTAGCTGGTGCTATAAGCATAATATCCGCTTCTTGTGCTAAACTTATATGTTGAATCTCCCAAGCTTTTGGCTCTGCAAACATATCAGTTATAACCATGTTTTGACTTATTGATTGAAATGTTAAAGGTGTTACAAATTTAGTTGCAGATTCAGTCATAATAACTTTAGTTTTTATATCTTTTTTTCTTAAAGCACTTACTACATCTAATGCTTTATAAACTGCAATTCCTCCTGTAACCCCAATTACAACACATTTTCCCTTAAACATGATTTACTTCTCCTCTGGAACTTCAAATTCAAATGCACCTTCATTAACTTCATTTATTGCTATCGTTAGTGGTTTGTTTGATTTTACATCAATTAATGGTTTGCTTCCTGCTATTATTTGTCTGGCTCTCTTTGAAGTTAAAGTTACTAATGTGTATCTTTCCTCCACCTTTTTTAATAAATCATCTACTGATGGATTAATCATAGAATTGCTCATGTATAAAACCCTCCTTGGAATCTAATATTTTATCTTTTATTCTATCTACTCTACATTTTTCAGTTGTTATTATAGCTTCAATTTTACTTACTGCTAAATCAACTTCATCATTTACAACTGCATAATTATATTTTGAAATATAATTAATTTCCTTATATGCAGCTTTAAATCTAGTCATTAATGATTCTGGTGTTTCACTTCCTCTATTAATGATTCTTTGCTTTAAAATTTCCATTGATGGTGGAAGTATAAAAATAAATATACCATCCTCACTATTTTCTTTTACTTTCAAGGCACCTTGTATATCTATTTCTAAAATTACATTTTTCCCACTATTTAATAATTTTTGAACATCAGTTTTAGGAGTTCCATAGAAATTCCCGTACACTTCTGCATATTCTAGAAATTCATTTTTTTCAATTTTCTCTTTAAAAGTCTCTTTTGTTAGGAAATGATAGTTTACACCATCTACTTCACCTTCTCTTGGACTTCTAGTAGTTGCAGAAACTGAAATATGTAAATCATTATGCTTTTCTAATAACGCTTTACATATAGTTCCTTTCCCTGCTCCAGATGGACCAGATATAACTAATAAAACGCCTTTTTTCATTATTCGTCTACCTCATCATCATGATCATCTTTACTTGAAAGTCTATGTGCTACTGTTTCTGGTTGAACCGCTGATAAAATAACATGATCACTATCTGTTATTATAACAGCTCTTGTTCTTCTTCCATAAGTTGCATCTATAAGCATACCTCTATCTCTTGCTTCTTGGATTATTCTTTTTATAGGTGCTGATTCAGGACTTACAATAGCTACTAATCTATTTGCAGAAACTATATTTCCAAATCCGATATTTATTAATTTTATACCCATTTTTCTCCTCCTATTATTCAATATTTTGAACTTGTTCTCTAATTTTTTCAATTATATTTTTTATGTCAATGACCATATTAGTCATTTCTATATCACTTGACTTTGAAGCAATAGTATTTGCTTCCCTATTCATTTCTTGAACAATAAAATCTAATTTTCTACCAATAGATTCATTAAGTACTAATGTATTTCTCATTTGCATTATATGACTTCTAAGTCTTATAATTTCTTCATCTACTGTTGCCTTATCTGCTAGTATAGCAATCTCCATAGCTAATCTTGTTTTATCAACTTCTTCTACATTTATAAGCTCTTTTATTCTCTCCTCAAGTTTTTCTTTATAAACCTTTGGAACTCTATCACCTATAGATTCTAGTTTAAATGAACCTTCTTCAATATACTCTAATTTAGAAAGTATATCTTCTCTTAGTTTATTACCTTCTTTTTCTCTCATATCTATCATTAAATCTAAAGATTCATTTACTAAATCTTTTATTTCTAAATATGTTTCTTCTAGATTCTCATTTTTTTCTACTATACTTAAAACTTCCGGAAATTTAGAAACTTTCGAAACTGTAATATCATTTTCAATTTCTAGTAATTCTGATATTTCATTTAACGCTTTATAATAACTCTTTGCAAGTTCTAAATCAACCATAACTTCATTACTTGATTTAGAATAACTTTTGAAGTTAATAAAAACATCAACCTTTCCTCTATTTAAACGGCTACTAATTAATACTCTTATTTTTTCTTCTAATGGCAACATAAATTTTGGCATTCTAATATTTGTATCTAAATACCTATGATTTACACTTTTCATCTCTATAGAAAAAATTCTCTGACTATCTTCTTTGCTTCTAGCTCTTCCAAAGCTAGTCATACTTCTAGCCACACATCTCCCCTCCTTCTTTTTTAAAGTATAATCATATATTACTTTGTGCATATCTATAAAGTCAATGCTTTGTTCGTAAAATATTAATATTTAAAGTTTATTTTTAACAAAAAAGTTTGTCTCCTAAAAGACAAACCCCCTCTCATTTATAATAAAAATAACTTAACTATAAAAATTATAGCTAGTACTATCATTACTCCTGACACTTTATTTTTTTCATTTTCTTCTTTTGCAAACAAAGTATTATAAATAATATTTATAAATACATATGATAAAACTCCAACTGTTAAACCATCCCCTATACTATACATAAGTGGCATACATGCTATTGTTAAAAATGCTGGAAATCCTTCTCTTATCTCTTCAAAATCAATATTTTTAACTGCTCCAAGCATTAAAAATCCAACATAAATTAAAGCTGGTGCTGTTGCACATGCAGGTATAGCTATAAAAATTGGCGAGAAGAACATTGCAATTAAAAATAAAACTCCTGTCGTAATTGCAGTCCACCCTGTTCTTCCTCCAGCTGCAACTCCTGTTGAACTCTCTACAAAGGTAGTTACTGTTGAAACTCCCATACAAGCACCTGCCGTTGTTCCTATAGCATCAACCATTAATGCCTTCCCTGCATTTGGAACATTCCCTTCTTCATCAAGCATACCTGCTCTTGAAGAAACTCCAACTAGCGTTCCTATTGTATCAAAGAAATCTACAAATAAGAATGTAAATACAATAGTTATTATAGGTCCTATTGCTTCAGGATTTAATAAATAATCTAATCTTAACTGACCTGCTATAGGCTTAATACTTTCAAACCTTATTATTCCATCCGGAAGATATATTCCAAGTGAAGCTGCATATGCTGGATCATATAAAGCATATCCCCATGCAGCAAGAGTAGATGCTACTATTCCTATAAGTATCGCACCTTTTACTCCTTTTTTATCTAAAATTGCTATAATTATAATTCCAAGTAATGCAACTAAAACTGTAGGTTTCATAAAATCTCCAATAGATACAAGAGTTGCATCATTTTGAACTACTAATCCACCACCTGTAAAACCAATAAATGCAATGAATAATCCAATTCCTGCTGTAACTGCAAATTTCATATTCATAGGAATAGCTTTTACAACTGCTTCTCTCATTTTAAATGCAGACATTAATATAAATATAATTCCTTCAATAAATACTGCTGTAAGTGCTACTTGCCATGGAATTTGATCTTTTAATACAACTGTATATGCAAAAAATGCATTTAATCCCATTCCTGATGCTAATGCAAAAGGTAAATTTGCAAAAGCTCCCATTAAAATAGTTGCAAATCCAGCTGCTAAACAAGTTGCTGTAACAAGTGCTCCTTTATCCATTCCTGTATCACCAAGAATATTAGGATTTACAGCAATAATATACGCCATAGTTAAAAATGTTGTCACCCCTGCAATAATTTCTTTTTTGAAATCTACATTTTTATTATCTAGAATTTCAAAAAATGATTTTTTCTCATTCATTCTCTTTTCCCCCTTAAAATAAAAAAGGTTGCTACAATTAAAAAACTAATCGTAACAACCTTAGAAGTTCATTCTTGTTGCTCATAGTTAGATATTTAAAGGTATCTAGTAGAAACGGTAACCCCTATTATTACCTTATATGAGTTATTTGTTAATATAATATTAACAAATTAAGCGAATGATGTCAACTTATTTAAATTTATTATTTCTTCAATTTCGAACTTTATTGCTTTCACTTTGCATATTTATTCGTCTATGAATTATGTTCATATAATCCACGTTCAAATATATCCATAATATCTTCGGATTTAACATCTGAATTTATTGCTATAAGCAACTTTATTCTAGCCTTTTGTCCTGGCATATTGTCTCCAAATATTACCCCCATATCTCTAAGTTGCTTTCCTCCACCTTCATATCCATAAGATTCATACACTCTACCTTCAAAACATCTTGAAACAATGACTACCGGAATATTTTTATCTAATGCATTTTTCACACCTTCAACCATCTTAGGTGGAATATTTCCTCTTCCCATTGCTTCAATTACTATACCACCAATTCCATTTTCAACTATGTAATTTAAATAGCTTGAATCCATTCCAGAAACACATTTAACTAAAGCTACATCCTTCTCTAGCTTTTCTGGACATAGCTTCATTCCTTTTTTTCCTTTTCTATAAAAAATAACTTTATTATTATCTACTATTCCAACAGGTCCAAAATTTGGAGTCCTAAATGCATTCAATGCCATTGAGTTAGCTTTCGTTACTTCTCTTGCATCATTTAATTCTCCATTAAAACAAACTATCACACCTCTTGATTTTGCTTCATCTGAAATAGCTGTACATATAGATGTAGCTAAATTAAATGGTCCATCATATCCAAGTTCCGAACTACTTCTCATAGCACCAGTTACTACAATTGGTTTCTTTGTTTTCACTGTAATATCTAAAAAATATGCTGTTTCTTCTAAAGTGTCTGTTCCATGAGTGATTACTACACCATCTATATCATCTCTATCTACTAATTTTTGTGTATACTTTGCAAGCTCTAACATAATGTCTGGAGTAATGTGTGGAGAAGGTAGACTAGAAAAACTATAATTCTCCACTTCAGCATGTCCTTCAATTCCTGTTACCATAGCCATTATCTCTTCTCCACTAAGACTTGGTACTGCCGCTTTTATTCTTTCATCTACCTTCATTGAAATAGTCCCACCATTAAATACAACTGCTACTTTTTTCATTATTTATTCCTCCTCTTTCTCCTTTGTTTTTTCTAAGATAATTTAAAAAGCTTTTCTTATCTTAAAATCAAACTTCTTTGTTTATTATATATTTTTTCAAATCTTTTATCCACTAATCTTTAAAATGTCTCCATTTTCAACTTTAGAGTTAAACCTTTTCTTTATTAATGGGTACATTGTTGCAATATATATATATTCCTCCTCATAATCAAAATTTAATACTACAACCATTTGAACTTCAATTCTCTTTATAAATTTCAAGGAGATACTATCTTTATTTTTATTTATACCTACATAATCTGGATTTTTAATAATTTTTTCAATTGTAGTGTTTATATTATTTTTTACATTTTTCGTTAATTGTTTTTTATGCTTTTTTCTTATATGCTTTAAAACACTCTTATCAATGTAAACCTCATTATTAAAACTTATCCCTAAATCTTTTAATAGTTTTTTATCTATCTTTCCAACTTTTTTATATGCATTATACTTTTTTTCCATAAACTTCACCAAGCCTTAGATTTTTTTGTATAAAATAATATCTCCTACTTTTAATATATTAATTAATTTTATTTTTGATTATATTATATGAAAAAAGGAAACTACTTTTATAGCTTCCTTTTTACTAATCTCTAATCTCTTATAAAATTATACAAATCAATCCACCATTACCTTCATTAATGATTTTTTGAAGTGTTTTTTGAATTTTATTTTGTACATCTTCTGGCATTTTATATAATTTCTTTTGAAGTCCTTCTTTTACTAAAACTTCTAAAGACTTTCCAAGCATATTACTTTGCCATAAAGTTGCAGGATCATTTTCAAATTGCTCTAAAAGTGATTTTACAAGCTCTTCTGACTCTTTCTCTGTTCCCATAATTGGACTTATTTCAGTTTGAATATTGGCCTTAATAAAATGTAATGATGGTGCACTTGCTTTTAATTTAACTCCATATTGCCCACCATGTTTTACTATTTCTGGCTCTTCAAACTTCATCTCTTTTAATTGTGGTGCTACTAAACCATATCCACTTTCATTTACATCTTTCAATGCATCCTTTACTTTATCATATTCTTTTTTTGCTGTATTCAATTCTTTTACTATACTTAAAAGATTTGTTTCTGAATCTACTTCTAACTCACACATTTCACTTAGTACTTTATAAAAAATACCCTCCTTAGGTTTCATTACTACATTTGCAGTTCCTACTCCTAGATCTATTTTTTTTATCGATGTCTCTCCTAAATTATCTTCTCCTTGCATAAAATCTAATGATAATTTAATATCTCTTACTTTTGATATGTTTTTGCTCATTCCCTTTATTATGTTAAAGAAATTTATTTTTAACCAGTGATCTGGTTCTAAATTTTCTAGCCATTCTGGAATATTTATATTAACTTCTTTTACTGGGAACTCTTTAAGTACTTGGCTAAATAATTCTTCTATATCAGCTTCATCCATATTAGATATATCCATTGGTTTTACAGATACATTATATTTTTTCTCCATTTCATTTTTTATATCTAATGTTTCTGGTGAGCTTGCTCTAGAACTATTTAATATAACTACAAATGGTTTATTTATAGCTTGAAGTTCTGCTATAACTCTTTCTTCTGCTTCTATATAATCTTCTCTCTCAAGTCCTGTTATACTTCCATCTGTTGTAATTACTAATCCAATTGTTGAATGATCTGTTATAACTTTTCTTGTCCCTATTTCTGCTGCATCTTCAAACGGAATCTCATAATCGTACCATGGAGTATTTACCATTTTAGCATCTTCTCCATCTAAATATCCTAACGCCTCTTTAACTATATATCCTACGCAGTCTACCATTCTTACTTTGAATTTAACATCCTCATCAATTTCAATTTCTACTGCCTCATTTGGAACAAATTTAGGTTCTGTTGTATGAATCATTTTCCCTGAACCACTTTGTGGAAGTTCATCCTTTGCCCTTTCCTTTTTAAAAGAGTTGTCTATCTTTGGTATTACCATAAGATCCATAAATTTCTTTATAAAAGTCGATTTCCCTGTTCTAACTGGTCCAACAACTCCTACATATATGTCTCCTTGGGTTCTTTCAGCTATGTCTTTATAAATTGTAAAGCTATCCAAGAGTCCTTACCTCCTAAGTATTTTTGATAATATATATATATTCTAAACTTTTCATTTATATACTCTTTTTTATATTTAAATGAATCTTTTTAAAATAATATTTTTCATACTCTATTAATATGTTTGTTTTAGAAATAGATACCTCTTTTTCTCTATTAATATAAAAAAAATAAAGCTATGTAAAAATTAATTTACATAGCTTTACTATAAAATTTTAATGAACTTCGTTTTTCTTTTCTCTTCCCATTAATTCTGAAACAACATCATCTGGATTTTTACCATTAAACAGAACACTATACAATCCCTCCGTTATAGGCATACTTACATTTATTTTGCTATTAAGTTCATGAAACGCCTTACAGGCTTTTACGCCTTCAACTACCATTCCAACCTCTTCTAAAGCTTCATCTAAAGTTTTCCCTTTACCTATAAGAATTCCTGCTCTTCTATTTCTTGAATGAAGAGATGTACATGTAACTATCAAATCTCCCATTCCTGTTAATCCATAAAATGTTTCTGCTTTTCCTCCAAGTGCTATTCCAACTCTTGAAATTTCTTTCATCCCTCTAGTCATAAGTGCTGCTTTTGAATTATCTCCATAACCTACACCATCACCAATTCCTGCTGCAAGTGCAATTATATTTTTAATTGCTCCTCCAACTTCTACACCAACAATATCATCATTAGTATATATTCTTAAAGAATTAGTCATAAATAACTCTTGAACTTTTTCTGCATATTCCATCTTGGTAGATGTTGAAACTAATGTTGTTGGAAGACCTATTGCAACTTCTTCTGCATGACTTGGTCCTGAAAGTATTACTATTGGATTTTCTAGTTCTTCTTCTAATACTTCTGATAATCTTTTGTTTGTTTCTGCTTCAATTCCTTTTGCTATTGATATCACAATTGTTTTCTCATTAATTTTAGCTTTTATCTCTTTTGCTATAGTTCGTATAACATGAGACGGCACTGCAATTACAAGATAATCCATACCATTAATAGCTTCATCTATATCTGTTGTTGCTTTAACATTTTTAGGAATAGAAAGACCTTTTATAAATTTATCATTTCTTCTATTCACATTTATATCAGTGCAAACATCTAAATTTCTATCGTATATTACGACACTTTCTCCTTTGTTTGCTAATTGTATTCCTAAGGCAGTTCCAAAACTACCTCCACCTATAAATCCAATCTTTTTCATTTTTATAACTTCCTTTCCCTATATTCTATTTGAATACCTGTTCCTTCAAAGTCAAAACTTTCTCTTAATTGGTTTTCTAAATATCTTTGATATGAGAAATGCGTTGCACTTGGATCATTTACAAAGAATATAAACTTAGGCGGCTTTGTAGCAACCTGAGTAGCATAATAAATTTTCATTCTTCTTATTCCTACAATTGGAGGTTCATTCATAAGAACTGCTCTACTAACAACATCATTTAAAATACCAGTTGATATTCTTTTTGAATAATTATCATAACATTTTCTAGCTACTTCTAAAACTTTATGACTTCTTTGTCCTGTTAATGCTGATATAAATAAATATTGTGCATATCCTAAAAATTTAAGCTTACCTTGTAAATCTTTTTTATACTTATCTAAAGTTTTATCATCTTTCTCTATAAGATCCCACTTATTTACTATTACCATAATAGCTTTTCTCATTTCATGAGCATACCCTATTATCTTCTCATCTTGCTCTGTTATTCCTTCTTCTGCATCTATCATTAAGATACATACATCTGCTCTTTCAATAGCAGTATAAGTTCTAATAACACTATATCTTTCTATTTCTTCTTTAACTTTACTTTTTCTTCTAATTCCAGCTGTATCTATTAAAATAAATTTACCTTCAGGTGTTTCTAGGTAGCTATCAATAGCATCTCTTGTAGTTCCTGGAACGTTTGATACTATTACTCTTTCCTCACCTAATAATCTATTTATAAGAGATGATTTTCCTACATTCGGCTTACCAATCATAGCAATTCTTATATATTCATCATCATCTTCTTCATCAGCATTTTTATCAAATCCTTCTACTATTCTATCAAGCATATCACCAAGTCCAAGCCCTTGAGATGCTGATATTGTAATTGGATCTCCAATTCCTAAGTTATAGAATTCCCACGCATTTTCTTCTTCTTTTAATGAATCTACCTTATTTACAACTAATACTACTGGTTTTTTACTTTTTCTAAGCATTGTAGCAACTTCTTCATCAGCTGCTGTTATACCTTCTTTTCCATCAACTATAAATACTATAACATCTGCAGTTTCAATAGCTATATTTGCTTGTCTTCTCATCTGCTTTACTATAATATCATCTCTTTCTGGCTCTATACCACCTGTATCTATCATTGTAAAATTATAATTTAACCACTCTGCTTGTGCATATACTCTATCCCTAGTAACTCCTGGAGTATCTTCAACTATTGAGATTCTCTTTCCAGCTAATCTATTAAATAAAGTAGATTTTCCAACATTAGGTCTTCCTACTATAGCAACTATTTGCTTACCCATTCTTTATTCCTCCTCGTTGTGTTTATTTAATAGTGATATTAAATCATCACCACTATAATCGCATACTATCACTTCTACATCTAATGCCTTTTCTATATCAGCTATAACTGTATCGTCTAACATAACAGGTACTTCTGAGCTTCCTGGTTCATATCCTCTTCTAAACATATTATCTGGCATTATTAAATATTTAGTCTGAATTTTCCCCTTAAGTTGTTCTATTATATCTCTTCCTGTTATAAGACCTGATACTGTTATTGTATCGCCATAAAAATTATTTATTATTTCCCTAACATCTATTTTTATTTTAGAATTTTTTTCTGTTATTTTATTCATAACAGACTTAACTTCTTCATATGCTAGAGCACCTGTGACACTTGTATAATCTCCACCTTTAGTTAAATCTAAATCTTTAAGGTCTTCCATTATTCTATTTCTAAAATATCTGATAGATCCTACTCCATCTTCAATTTGTGAATATCCATCATAAAAGTTTGCATCTGGAACATCAATTCCTGCTACAACATAAAACTCGTCTGAAAGTCTTACAAAAGGTTCTCCAACTTCTTTATAAAAATCATCTTGCATTTGTTTTATAAAGTTTATAGTATCTATTGATTCTTCTTTTGTAAATCTTCTAAGTTTTTTAAGATTTTCTCTAAATTTAGTCATCCCTATTGGTACAACTGCAACATTATTTACATATGGATAAAGATTATAAAGATCCCTTATAGTTCTTTTTAATTCTTCTCCATTATTTATATCTGGTATACACACTATTTGAGCATGCATATGTATGCCTTCTTTAGCAAGCCTCTCCATTCTTTCATAAACTGCACCTGCAAACCTATTATTTAGCATTTCTCGTCTAAGTTCTGGATTAGTTGTATGTACTGATATATTTATTGGGCTTATATGATATTTTATTATTCTATCAATATCTTCATCTTTCATATTTGTTAATGTAACAAAATTTCCTTGAAGAAAAGACAGTCTTGAATCATCATCTTTAAAATAGATTGTTTCTCTCATTCCTTTTGGGTTCTGATCTATAAAACAAAAAATGCACTTATTAGTACAACTTTTTGCTTTATCCATTATCCCTCCACCAAATTCAAGCCCAAGTTCTTCACCTGGTTCTTTTTCTATTTCAATATCCCAAACCTCTCCATCAGCTTTTTCTATTTGTAATGTTAATTCATCATCTACTGATAGAAATCTATAGTCAATAATATCATCAATATCTTTATCATTTATAGATAGTAGAAAATCTCCTACTTCAATTCCAACTTCTTCTGCAATACTTTCAGGAAGGACTTCTTTAATCATATTTTTCATATTATTTCACTCCCTTTAATAAAACTAGTGTTTCTTAGTTATATTACATTAATATATATATATAGTCAATAAATTACGTCTAGTTTTGTTTTATATTAATAATAAATACACCTTAAAAAAAGATAGGTTTTTATAAAACCTATCTCTAATCATTTAAATCTACATATTCTCCATTTTTTATAAATATTATACATTCACAAATATTAGTTATATGGTCTCCCATTCTTTCTAAATATTTTGATACAAACATAAGCCTAGTTCCCGTTGAAATTTTGCTATCATCTTTCTTTATAAGTGCTAAAATATTATCAAAAACTTCATTGTACATTCTATCTATCTCATCATCTAATTTACAAATTTTATATGCAAAATCAAAATCCCTCTCCATATAGGCTTTTATCGAAAGTCTTAACATACTAATTATTTTCTCTTCCATCATCCAAAGCTTCTGTGCTTCATCAATATAGCTATCTCTTTTATTTGAAAGTGCAATCTTACAAATATCTACTGTATGATCTGACATTCTTTCTATATCAGTAACTATTTTAGTGGCTGTAAATACTCTTCGTAAATCCTTTGCTACTGGTTGTTCTGTAGCTATAAACTTTATACATTCCTCTTCTATTTCCTTTTGAAGTAAATCAATTTTATCATCATACTCAATTGCATTTTTAGCAAGTTCTAAATCATTCTCCTTTAATGATTCCATAGCCATTTCAAATTGCTCTATAAAACCATTTGCCATATTATATATTTTTTTATTTATATCAGTTATTTTTATATGTTGCCCTTCTCTCGTCATAGCTTCCTCCTCTTATCCAAATCTTCCTGTAATATAATCTTCTGTTCTCTTATCTTTTGGTTTATAAAAAATATCCTCAGTCTTCCCATACTCTATAACTTCTCCATTTAAGAAAAACGCTGTTTTATCTGCAATTCTTCCTGCTTGTTGCATATTATGAGTTACTATAATTACCGTATAATCTTTTTTAAGAGTTTCTATAAGTTCTTCAACTTTATTTGTAGATATTGGATCTAATGCTGATGTAGGCTCATCCATAAGAATTATTTCTGGTGATACTGCAAGTGTTCTTGCTATACATAATCTTTGTTGTTGTCCACCCGAAAGACCCATTGCTGATTTTTTAAGTCTATCTTTAGTTTCTTCCCAAAGAGCTGCTCCTCTTAAACTTTTTTCTACTATTTTATCTAAAGTTTTTTTATCTTTTATTCCATGTATTTTAGGTCCATATGCTACATTTTCATAAATAGACATAGGAAATGGATTAGGTTTTTGAAATACCATTCCAATTCTTTTTCTAAGTGCAATTTCATCATACTCATTAAAAATATTCTGCTCTTCAAATAAAACTTCGCCTTCAATCTTTACACTATCAATTAAATCATTCATCCTATTTATAGTTCTTAAAAATGTAGATTTTCCACATCCTGAAGGTCCTATTAATGCAGTTACTTCATTTTTATTTATTTTTATATTTATATTTCTTAATGCTTTGTTTGTCCCATAATATAATTCTAAATTTTTAGTTTCTATTATACATTTATTCTCCATTGTATTTTCTCTCCAATCTATTTCCTATTAACTTAGCAACCACATTAAATAAAAGTACCATAATTATAAGAACCGCCGCCGTTCCATTGGCTATTTTAGCTGCATCTGGAACTATTCCTTCAGAGTTTAATTTCCATATATGCACTGCTAAAGTTTCTGCTGGTCTAAATAATGAAAATGCTGATGTACTATTTGTAAGACTTATTGAACTAAAATCTAGTCCTCCTGAACTTAGTCCTGCAGTATAAAGAAATGCTGCAGCTTCTCCAAAAATTCTACCTGATGAAAGAATTATTCCTGTCAATATTTCTCTCATTGCAGTTGGAAGTATTACTCTTCTTATTGTTTGCCATCTACTTGCTCCAAGGCCTAACGATGCTTCCTTAACTCTTTTTGATGCTACTCGTATAGCATTCTCTGAAATTCTAGTCATTCCAGGAATGTTTAATATGCTTACCGATAATGCTCCTGCTATTATTGAATACCCAAAGCCACACATATTTACAAAAATAAGCAGTCCAAACATTCCTATTACAATTGAAGGTAAGCTTGACATTGTCTCTAAACAAAGTCTTATTGCTCTTAACATAAACCCTTCTTTAGCATATTCTGCTAAGTATATTCCTGCACCAACGCCTATAGGAACTGTTATTAAAAGTGATATTATTAGCATATAAACAGAGTTAAATATTTGTGGTCCTATTCCTCCACCTTTTGATGTCATATTAGGTTTACTAGTTAAAAAGTCAAAAGATATCATTCCTATACCTTCTTTTAATACATAAATTAGAAAAAAGGCTAAAATAAATACCACTGCCATACTAACTGCATAAAATACTCCTGTTGCTATTTTATCTTTTATTTTTGCATTCATTTATTTTTCACCCTTTCTTTCAAATTTTCTAATTATTAATATAAATGTAAATGAAACTATCAGAAGCATTAAAGCCATAGACCAAAGCGAATTATTCCACGCAGTTCCTGATACTGTATTGGCCATATCCATAGTTAAAATACTTGTAAGTGTTGTCGCTGAATTTGTTAAACTATCTGGAAGTCTTACTGCATTTCCAATTACCATTTGAACTGCAAGCGCCTCACCAAAAGCTCTCGCTACTCCAAGAACTACTCCTGTAAGAATTCCTCCTTTTGCTTCCCTTATTATTACATTCTTTATAGTTTGCCATCTTGTTGCTCCAAGTCCATAAGAACCTTCAATATGTTCTTTTGGTACTGCTTTAATTGCATCTATAGAAAGAGTTGCTATTGTTGGCAGTATCATTATTGATAAAACTATTATTCCTGCTAAAAGTGAAAAGCCTGTCCCACCAAAAATTTCTTTAATTTTAGGTACTATAACCGATACTCCTACCCATCCGTACACTACAGAAGGTATTCCTACTAATATTTCTAATGATGGCTTTATCACCTTCTCTCCAAGTCTTTTAGATATAACATTTGAAAATATACCAAGTGCTACTCCAATAGGTGCACTTATTATTACAGCACCTATTGAAACTGCTATTGATCCTAATATAAATGATAATGCCCCAAAACTTTGAGTACTTCCACCTGGATTCCAATTATCTGTAAATAAGAAATCTAAAACATGTACACCGTTTTCTGTGAATAATTTTATTCCTTTTGCCCCTATAAAAAGTATAATTAGCCCTGTTATTAATACTATTCCTAATGCACAGATTGACGAAAATCCTTTTCCTAAATAATCATTTATAAATTTTTCTTTAAAGCTTCTTTTATTCATTTACCTCACCTATTTATTCTTTTATTTCGCTACCCTGTATAAGACCTAATTCCTCTATTGTTTCTGCATTCTTTTCTCCACCAACAAAATCTATAAACTCTTTCACATCGCTTGTTGGCTCACCTTTTGTATACATATGCCCCCATGACCAAAAATCATATTTTCTATTTTTAATATTATCACCTGTTGGCTCCACTCCATCAATTGAAACTAACTGTAACGCATCTTTAGCTTCATCTGTTTTCATATAAGTCATTGCTACATAGCTTATGCTACCTGGATGCTTTTTCATAGTATTTAAAACAGCTCCATTACTATCTTGAGTAGCACCTATTGAATCATTTTCAATTTCTTTGTCTCCCCCTAAAATTGTTTGCGTAAATGTTGCTCTTGTTCCTGATGATTCTGGTCTATGAATAACCATTATTTCTAAATCTTTTCCACCAACTTCTTTCCAATTCTTAACCTTTCCTGAGAATATATCTTTAATTTGTGCCTTTGTTAAATTTGTTACTCCAGCTTCTTTACTTGTAACTACCGCAAATCCTTGTGCTACAACTTTATGATCAACTAATTCTTTTGCCTCTTTCTCTCCTAACTTCTCTTGTGCAAAAACATCTGAATTTCCTATATTTACAGCTCCTTCTAATACTTGTGAAAGTCCTGTTCCAGATCCCCCTGCTTGTGCATTTATAACTACATTCTTATTTTCTTCTCCATATTTTTCAATTGAACTTTCCATTAATGGAAGCATTGCTGAAGAACCACTTATTGTTATTGTTTTCTTTTCCTCTTCTTTATTGTCCGCCCCGCATCCTAAAAATACTCCTACTGATAATGTTAATACCCCTGCTAAACATAGTAATTTCAAATTTCTCTTTTTCATTTTTATATCCCCTTTTTTTAATTTCTTTTCCCTATATCTTAATAATATCTCATAAATATTAAACTAATATTATCTTTAAATTAAGCTAATATTATCACTAAGTTAAAAAAATTTAACATAAAAAGACCTTAGAAGATTTAAAATCTTCTAAGGTCCTCTTTATATATGTTTAACTTTAAATGTAAATATTGAACCTTTTCCATATTCCGACTCTACTAAAATATCGCCTCCAAAGCTTTTTGATATATGTTTAACTATAGCAAGGCCAAGCCCTGTTCCATTTCCTTTTCTTGATTTATCTACACGATAAAATCTTTCAAAAATTCTTGGCAAATCTTCTTTTGGTATTCCATATCCATTATCAATTACCTTTAAAATATAATATTCGTTTTCACTATAACTTTCTATTTTTAATACTTTATTATCATCTGAATATTTTATTCCATTTTCAACTAAGTTTATTACAATTTGTAAAAACTTATCTTTATGTCCTAATATTTTTTCTTTATTTTTACTTACATACTCTAGTTTTATATTTTTCTTTTTTCCATGTTCATTTAATAATTGCATAGAATCTTCTATTACTTCATCTGGATAAAATTCTACTAAATCTTCACTACTTCTACTTTCTAAGTTAGATAAAATTAAAATATCATCAATTAAAATCCTTAGCCTATCAGATTCTTTGTCTATAATATTTAAAAATTTTTCCTTAGTTTCATTATCATCAACATACTTTAGTGTTTCAGCAAAACCTTTTATAGATGTTAAAGGTGTTTTAAGTTCATGTGATACATTCGCTACAAATTGGCTTCTCATATTTTCAAGTCTTTTCATTTCTGTAATATCTTGAATTGATATTACAAGTCCTATTTTATCATAGGCATTTATAATTGAACTTTTCTTTACTCTTACTATTCTTCTAATAGGACTCTTTATTTTCACTTCTTTTTCTTTTTCATATTCTTCCAATACAAGTTTATCATAAAGTCCTATATCTATTACATCTCTTATCTTCGTTCCTACAACATTTTCATTTATTCCTAATATTTTTTTTGCATAAGGATTAATTAAAATTACCTCTTCATTTTTTCCTAATGCAACTACTCCACTTTGCATACATCTTAAAATAGATTCTAATTTCGTTTGCTTATCTACAACTTCACTTATCTTTCCTTGAAGTTGCTCTGCCATATTATTAAAACTTTTTCCTAAATGCCCAAGTTCATCATTAGAAATAACTTCTATTCTTGTCTCTAAATCACCGTTTGCTATTTTTGACGATACATAATCTAAATTTTTTATTGGATCTATTATTATTCTTACAAGCTTTAACGCTAATGCTATAGACAATGCTAATACAATAGCTAGTACTAAAAGATAATAACTGATATCTTTTGTATGTAATATCTCTAGACTTCCTATAGGAACACCACTTCTTATAATATCTCCACTTTGTAACTTTAAAGTTGAAAATATCATATCATTATTATAGTATGGACTATATCCCTCATAAAATCCTACATTATTAGGCTTTATATTGATATATTCTTTAGCTTTAAAATCTACTTTTTCATCTGTCTTCTTATTATCAAACAATACTTTTCCATCTTTGTTACAAATAGTAACACTTATTATATTGTCATTTATTTTTAACAAATCTACATTTTCCTTATTCATAGTTGTCCACTTTGACATTATAAGATTATAATTAGCTAGCATATCTTTCGTATTATTAACTTCTTGCATACTAACTAGTGCAAAAAAAGATGTAGTTATTATTACAAGTGCAAATATAACTGTTATTATTACAGACGTTAATATCTTCTTTTTCATTTAACCATTAAACCTATATCCAAGACCTCTTATAGTCTCAATTAATTTTGGATTTTTATCATCTTCTTCAATTTTTTTTCTTATATATCTTATATGAACATCTATAGTTCTTGTATCTCCAATAAATTCATATCCCCATATTTTATCTAATATAGTTTCTCTATTTAATATTCTTCCTTTATTTTTAACTAAAAACTCTAAAACTTCAAACTCTTTTAATGTAAATTCTATTTTCTGATTATCTATTAATACCTCACGTCTAAAATAATCAATTTTTATTCTTCCATTATCATAACTTTCCTCAAATCCAACTTCTTTTCTACCACTTCTTCTAAGTACAGCTTTCACTCGTGCTAAAAGTTCTCTCACTGAAAAAGGTTTTGTTATATAGTCATCTGCGCCAAGTTCTAACCCTAATATTTTATCTAATTCTTCACCTTTAGCAGTAACCATTATTATAGATGTATCTACAAGTTCATTATCCCTTTTAATCTCTTTACATACATCTAATCCATCTATTTTAGGTATCATTAAATCTAATAGCATTAAATTTGGTTTTATTTCTTTAGCAATTTTTAATGCATCTTCTCCATTATTAGCTATATAAACTTCATACCCTTCATTTTTAAAATTAAATCTTAAAAGTTCTAATATATTTTCCTCATCATCTACTATTAATACTTTTTCTTTAGACAAAATCTTATTCCCCCTTATTTTATGATAGCAAATGTAAATAATCTTCCATAAGCACCATCTGATTTTCTATATGAATGCAGTTTAATTTTCTCTTCACAATATGTGCATAAATTTAAACTAAATATATTTTCTTCTTTCACACCAAATTTTAAACAATCCCTTTCTATAACTTTTTCCATACTTAAATTTCTTCCATCAAAAAGTTCTTTTTCTTCTATTTTAGTTTCATTTAAAAATCTATCTTTAAGTTCTTCAGATATTTCATAACAACATTTTCTTATATGTGGTCCTATATATACCTTCACTTCATCTTTTGAAATCTCAAACTCTTTCTCCATTTTTGAAAGTGTTTTATAAACAATATTGCTTATTGTCCCTTTCCATCCACTATGTACAGCACCTATAACATTACCGCATTTTATAATTATTGGAACACAATCAGCTGTAAATGCACCTATCATAATATTTCTTTCCTCTGTTATTATTGCATCTCCTTCTCTTTCATTAAATTTTTCTTCTTTATTGCATGTATAAATAACATCAGAATGAATCTGCTTTAAATAAAATATTTCATTTACTTCAAATTCTTCTTTCAAACTATTTAAGCATTCTCTTCCTTCATCTGTATTTCTATTAAAACTTCTATTTTCTTCAGCAGTTGAAAAACCAATAATTATATTTCCATCTTCTAAAATTAAGCAATCATTTTTTCTTTCTAAATCTTCAAATCTTAAATTAATCATCTCTTCCTCCTAAGTCATATACATACACTATAAATTTAAAATACTACTCTCTTTTTATTTTAATTACGTTTCATTTATAATTTTATCATCTTATTAACATTTTATCTATAATAATAAGATTAAGTATTTTTAACAAAAAAACACTCACAACATGAGTGTTTTCTTTACTCTTTAATTAAACTGTTTATTTCTTCCATGAAAGTATTTATATCTTTAAACTGTCTATACACTGATGCAAATCTTACATAAGATATTTCATCAATTCCTTTCAAGATTTCCATAACCATTTCACCTATTCGTTGTGATTGGATTTCAGTTATCATTTTATTTGATATTCTTTTTTCTATGTCATCTGCTATCTTTTCTATTTGATCTCTTGATACAGGTCTTTTTTGACAAGCTATTATAAGCCCATTTATTATTTTTTCTTTATTAAAGTTTTCTCTTGTAGAGTCTTTCTTTATAACTAGCATTGGAATATCTTCAATCTTTTCATATGTAGTATATCTTTTTCCACAACTTGTGCATTCTCTTCTTCTTCTGATTGTAGAATTATCTTCTGTTGATCTTGAATCTACAACCTTACTTTCATTATAAGAACAAAAAGGACATCTCATAATTTATTCACAACCTTTCTGTAGATTTTTTAACTCTTTAGTTTTATTATACATAGTTTTACCTATTATGACTAGATTTATCTACTTTTTCTTATCTATACCCATTATTCTCCATATTAATAATACCTAAACTTTCCATAGATACTAGTATTACATCCATTCCTATTTTCTTGACATTTTCCCATGGAATTTCAATTTCATCGTCTCTTTGAAACCACCCTTTATTTTCACCTGGAAGTATTAGTGCTTCTACTTTATCATTTTCACAATCTATTTTAATATCTGATATCAACCCAAGTCTCTGCCCTGTAGTTATTTCAATTACCTCCATATTTCTCATTGAATTAATTGAATGTAAATTTTCTTCCATTTTTTCTTCCCCCTTTTTAGAATTATAAAAAAATATATGGCCCTTATTATTTTATTCAAAAAAATAATAAAAAGAACTCTTAAGAGTTCTTTTTTATATATGTTTTCTCATATGTTTTAGCGCTGTTTTTTCAAGTCTTGATACTTGTGCTTGTGATATTCCTATTTCATCAGCTACCTCCATTTGAGTTCTTCCTCTAAAAAATCTTAAATTTAATATTAGTTTTTCCCTATCTGTTAATTTTTTCATAGCTTCATTTATCGAAATATTTTCAAGCCAAGCTTCATCTGTATTTTTTACATCACTTATTTGATCCATTACATATATTGCATCTCCACCATCATGATATATAGGTTCAAATAAAGATACTGGATCTTGAATAGCATCTAATGCGAATACAACCTCTTCTCTTGGAATATTTAACTCTTTAGCTATCTGAGATATATTTGGTTCCTTATTATTTTCTTTTATTAACTTATCTCTAACTAAAAGTGCTTTATATGCAATATCACGCAATGACCTACTTACTCTTATTGAGTTATTATCTCTTAAATATCTTCTTATTTCTCCTATAATCATAGGAACAGCATATGTAGAAAACTTAACATTTTGGGATAAATCAAAATTATCAATTGCTTTCATAAGCCCTATACATCCTACTTGAAATAAGTCATCAACATTTTCCCCTCTATTATTAAATCTTTGTATTACACTTAAAACCAATCTTAAATTTCCTTTTATGAATGTTTCTCTAGCATTTGGATCTCCACTTTGCATATTTTCTAAAAGCTCTCTTTTTTCTTTTTCTTTTAATACTGGTAATTTCGCCGTATTTACACCACATATTTCAACTTTGTTAATTATCACTTTTTGTCAACTCCTTTAGAAGTAATATCACCATAATAAACATTATTTCCGATAGAGTTAACTTTTATACTAAAGACAAACTTTAAACCATCTTACTAATTTCTTTTTTTAATCTACTTATTATTTTTTTCTCTAATCTAGATATATAAGATTGGGATATTCCTAGCATATCAGCTACTTCCTTTTGTGTTTTTTCTTCTGTTCCATTTAATCCAAATCTTAATTTAACAATTTCTTTCTCTCTTTCATTTAAATTTTTTAATGCAATAAATAACAATTGCTTGTCCACTTCATCCTCAATCATATTATATACTATATCATTTTCTGTTCCTAATATATCTGATAGCAATAATTCATTTCCATCCCAATCAATATTTAATGGTTCATAGAATGAAATTTCTGCTTTTATTTTACTATTTCTTCTAAGATACATTAGAATTTCATTTTCTATACATCTTGAAGCATATGTTGCAAGTTTTATCTTTTTTTCAGTATTAAATGTATTTACTGCTTTTATTAATCCAATAGTTCCCACTGAAATCAAATCCTCTACATATACCCCTGTGTTTTCAAATTTTCTTGCTATATATACCACTAATCTCAAGTTTCTTTCAATTAACGTACTTCTAACCTTTTCTTCCCCACTCCCAAGTTTTTCTAAAAGATTCTCTTCTTCATCTTTAGATAATGGTGGTGGAAGAGCATCACTTCCTCCTACATAATGAAGATTCCCTCCTTTAACTCCAAACATATTTACCATTTTATTTAATAAAATATTGAAATTAAAACATTTCTTTTTTTCTATTGCTCTATTTTCATCTTCTACTTCTTCCTTCAATAAGTGAATTGCTCTCATTTTATAATTCTCAAATTCTATTTTATTTATCTCTTTCATAAATCCTCCTATATAACCCCTCTTGATATTAACCCACTAAATTCATTTTCATTACTTAACTTATCATCACAAGGACAAATTATTCCTTCTATTTCTCTCCATACCTCTCCATCTTTTAGTATTTTTATTCCCTTCACTCTAAATCCATATAATCCACCTGAATATCCAATTGCTCTGTATGGAATCTTATACATTTCCTCTTTACTTCTCTTTATATTTTTAAGTTTTTCCTTTTCAATTAAAATACAAGGTAAATTTGTCACTGGTTCTCTCAACTCGTTTCCTGAATCTAAAAAACCTTTAATAATTATTTCTTTATTATCTATTTTCAAATTTATATCATATATAAAGTTTGATACAATATTTCTATCTCTAATTAATGTTGTTATCCTCTCTAAACTTATAAATACTATAAAAATTCCTAACATTAAATATCTAACATTAAAATTTTTTATTACAACTCCATCAATTAATGTATATTTTTGAGTACTTATAATAAACTTAAATAGAAGACCACTTAATAAAAATGAATTTGCCATAAACGTAATAAATCCTCGTATAAGTCTACTTCTACTTCTTTCTACACTAGGTATATATATCATTAAAAAAGCTACTATAATCTGTATATATATAACTTTTAAAAAGCCTAACCCCTCTATAACCATACAAAGACTATACACACCTGCTAAAAAGCTTATAAATAATGCCTTTTTGAAAGAATATTCATACTTTAATACTTTAAATGTTATTATTATAATAAATAAGTTCGCAATAAAATTTTCCATTATTAAGACATCTAAATATAATCTCATAAGCCCCCTCCTCATATAAAATTATATAACTAAGCCTCTTAAAATTTTGTCATAAATTATATTTAAATTCATATTTTCTTTCCATTTTTTTTTACATAATAACCTATTAAACTTCAATTTAAATAATTAAAATATTTTTATCTTTAAAATTCTTATATTTTACATTTAAATTTATCTAATTTCCTAAATATGTTTTCTTTTCTTATACTATGCTATAATTTATAGATAGCCTAAAATAGAAAGGATTTTATTAATGAGAATAAATAAACTTTTTAGTAATTACGGTATTTGTTCTAGAAAAGAAACAAATACCTTTATACAAAACAATCGTATTATCGTAAATGGAGAATTAGCTTTTGAAGGTCAGTGGGTTGAAGAAACTGATATTATTTTACTAGATGGAAAACAAATTAAAAAAGAACCCCCTATTTATTTAGTCTTTAATAAGCCAAAAGGAGTCTTATGTTCTCTAGATTCAAGCTTACCTAATAACATTTTTGATTTTTTAAAATATCCAAAATATATTTTCCCAATTGGTAGATTAGATAAAGATTCTGAAGGTCTTATACTTTTAACTAATGATGGTGAATTTGCTAACTCCTTAATAAATTCAGAAAATCATCATGATAAAGAATATATAGTAAAAGTAAATCGCTCTTTTTCCGATGATTTTCTAAATTCTATGTCTAAAGGAGTTCCTATATTAGATACTATAACAAGACCTTGTAAGCTAACTCGAATTTCTGATGACACTTTTTCTATCATTCTAACCCAAGGTTTAAATAGACAAATACGACGTATGTGTCTTCATTTTCATTTTAGAGTAATTTCTCTAAAGAGAACTAAAATTTTAAATATAAACCTTTCTAATCTCCCCGTTGGATTCTATAGAAATTTAACTACATTTGAATTACATAACTTAAAAAACTCTCTTTTAAAATAAAAATACCTTCTATCATAACGATAGAAGGTATTTAAAATTATCTTTTTCTTAAGAATGTTGGTATTGAAAGATCCACATCATTTCCATAAGAGTCATCTGAAATACTTGTATTTTCTTCTTCAGTTGCAGCAACTTCTTCTTTTACTTCCTCTTTTATTACTGGCTTTTCAATAACTTTCTTTATTTCAACCTTTGGCTCTGCAGACATCATTTCTTCTTCGAAACCTGTTGCAATTACAGTTATTCTAATTTCATCATTTAAAGTTTCATCTATAACTGCTCCAAATATAATATTTGCATCTTGATCAACTGATTCTCTAATTACATCAGCTGCTTCATAAACTTCTAAAGCTCCAAGGTCAGCTCCTCCTGTAAAGTTTAAAATTACTCCACTAGCTCCTTCAATAGAAGTTTCAAGAAGTGGTGAACCTATAGCTTCTCTTACAGCATCCGATGCTCTGTTGTCTCCACTACCATGTCCTACACCCATGTGTGCTAATCCTTTATTTAACATAACTGCTTTTATGTCAGCAAAGTCAGCATTAATTACTCCTGTTATAGTAATAAGATCTGAGATTGCTTGAACCCCTTGTCTTAATACATCATCAGCAAGTTTAAATGAATCTAATAATGTTGTTTTCTTATCTGCCATTAATAATAATCTTTCATTTGGTATTATTACTAATGTATCTACTTTCTCTTTTAACTTAGCTATACCCATTTCGGCATGTCTCATTCTTCTTTTACCTTCAAATGGGAAAGGCTTAGTAACAACTCCTACTGTTAATATATCTAATGATTTAGCAAGTTCTGCTACTACCGGTGCTGCACCTGTTCCAGTTCCACCACCCATACCAGCAGTTATGAATACCATATTAGCCCCTTTTATAGTTGCCTTTATTTCTTCTATACTTTCCTCTGCTGCTTTTTGTCCAATTTCTGGATTAGCTCCAGCTCCTAGACCTTTTGTAAGCTTATCTCCAATTTGAATCTTCTGATTCGCATGAGATAGCATTAGTGCTTGCTTATCTGTATTTATAGCTATAAACTCAACATTCTTAAGTCCTTCAACTATCATTCTATTAACGGCGTTACTTCCTCCGCCTCCACATCCAATAACTTTTATATTAGTTAATTCTTGCATATCCACTTCAAAATCTAACAAACTAATTCCTCCCTTAGAACATATCTCCTAGAAAACTTTTAAGTTTTCCTATGATACTTTTATTTTCACTCTCATGTTTTTGTCTTTCTTCTTTTTCTTTATTATATGACTCTTCTTCTGTCTCTTTCACATTAAACTGTCTCGTAAAGTTTAAATTTTCTTCATATATTAATTCTAACCTATCATGCACCTCTTTAACAATAGCTAATGAAGTAATATTTGAAATATTTTGCATTCCAAAGTCATTTTTTGTTGCGAGCATTATCTTTTTATCTTTAAATTTCTGATGTACAACTTCATTTACACCTTGAAAATTGGTTATAGCATCACCACATAGAATTATACTACAAATATCATTATAATTTCTAGCCTTTTTTAATTCATTTTTTACATAATTAAGAATTTCTTCAATTCTTGCCTCACATACATTGTAAAAAAGTTCTTTATCTACATTTTTTCCTTTTATAATAACCTCTTTACTACCTTTATCTTTTATAGCACTTTTATAGTTTGAACTAAATTCTTCTTTTATATTCTCCGCTTCAAATAAAGGAAGTGCTAAACAAATTGATAAATCATTAGTTATATTTTTACCTCCAAGAGGTATTGATATAAGTTCTTTTAGTCCTTTCTTCTCAATAACTGAGATTTCAGTAAAGCTATTTCCAATTTGTACTAATGCTAAATCTTCTTTAAGCATTTTTTCTGAGAAGAATATTTTTCTTAAAGCAATCTGATTTATTAAAAAGCCTTTGATTGAATATTTAGTGCCTCTAATTAACTTTCTATATGTATTCAAAATTTCTGATTTCACTTGTATTACTGAAAGATTTAACTCTAATACAACACCTTTTTTTGAAACTACTGTATTTATACTACTTTTTCCATCAAGTTTATAATAATTTATTATTATATCAGCAATCTCATATCCTTCTTGAGGATCTATCTTTGCTTTTACTTCATCTAATATTTTTTTAATGTCTTTTACTTTAACTATATCTTCTATCACTATTTGTGCCGGTATTTCATAATGTTTAATATCACTAACTGGTAACCCAAAATATATTTCATTTATCTTTTTCCCTGTTTTTTCCTCTAATTTACTCAAGGCTTCTTCAAAATAAATTCTACATTTATCTTCGTTTACTATTACTCCATTTTCTACACCACGCACATTAACACAAGAACTTCCTAGTACTTCAACATCCTCTCCTTTTCTACTTACTCCCATTGATGCTGAAATTTTATGTGTTCCTATATCTACGGCTGTAATTAAAAACTCTTGCATTTTAAAGCCTTACCTCCTACTATTTGTTCCAAATTTTAAAATCCTCTTTTTATTATACCTTGTAATTCTCTTTTTATAATAGATAAAATAATTAATACTTTATTAATTATTTTATCTACATCCCTTTAATATCTCATTAACCTTTCAAACATTTCTTTATCTACAGAATAATCATTTGCAACTTCGTATTCAACTTCTCCATTTTTAACTAATGTAGAAAGTGCCATATCCATAGTTTTCATTCCTTTAGAACCACCTGTTTGAATAGCTGCTTCTATTTGATGAGTTTTTCCTTCACGAATTTGATTTTGTATAGCTGGTGTTATAGTCATTATTTCTAATGCAGCACATCTTCTACCCTCTATATTCGGAATAAGTTGTTGTGATATTATACCTTGAAGTACCGCAGCTAGTTGCACCTTTATCTGTTGTTGTTGATGAACTGGAAATACATCTATAATTCTATCAACCGTTTTTGCTGAACCTATTGTATGAAGAGTTGATAAAACTAAATGTCCTGTTTCAGCTGCTGTAACTGCAATACTTATAGTTTCTAAATCTCGCATCTCTCCAATTAATATAATATCCGGATCTTCTCTTAACAAAGATTTTAATGCTTCACTATAGCTAACACTATCTTTTCCTATTTCTCTTTGATTCACAATACATTTTTTGTGAGCATGTAAATACTCTATAGGATCCTCTAATGTTATTATATGCTCATTTCTTGTTTTATTTATTTCATCAATCATTGCAGCAAGTGTAGTACTTTTACCACTTCCTGTTGGTCCTGTTACTAAAACAAGCCCTCTTCTTTTTTTACACAATTCTTTTAATATAGTCGGATGATTTAAATCTTCTAATGTAGGAGTTTTAGAATTTACAACCCTTAGCGCCAATGCATTTGACCCTCTTTGCTTAAACGCATTAACCCTAAATCTTCCTATATTCTCTAATGAGTAAGCTAAATCCATTTCACCATGCTTATCATATTCTTCAAATCGTTCTTTTAATATTTTTTTAGTGAATTCTCTCACATCCTCAACTTTTAGTATTTCGTCTCCTAGTTTCTTTAAATATCCATTAATTCTAATCATTGGTGGAACTCCCACCGTTAAGTGAATATCTGATCCTCCTTTTAGTACTGTTTCTGTTAAAAGTTCATTTAATAAATACATACCCTTCCCCCATCTTTAATAACCATTATATACTTATGTAATTACTTTTTTTTAAATCTCTCTTTTTTAATGAGAGATTTAAGTTTCATCACATATTCTTTGAGTACAAAACCTTATGCAGTTTTTTCAAAGCTTTTTTTTCAATTCTTGAAACATACGACCTAGATATGTTTAAAAGTGTTGCAATCTCTCTTTGAGTCTTGCATTTTCCATCTTGTAATCCATATCTCATTATTATTATATCACGTTCTCTTTTACTTAGTGAATCCTCCATTTTAGTATATAAAGCTTTTATTTCTAAATTACTTTCTACCTTTTCTAAAACTGAGTCCTTTTCACTACTCAGTACATCAATTAAACAAATTTCATTTCCTTCTTTATCTACGCCTATTGGATCTTGTAAATAAACTTCCCCCTTTTGTTTTTTATTATTTCTAAATAGCATTAAAATTTCATTTTCAATGCATCTGGATGCATATGTGGCAAGCCTCGTTCCCTTAT
>NZ_JBOGCC010000135.1:0-1839 GCF_051656525.1 Clostridium sp.
AAGAGTTTAGTATATCCAACAATTGAAGATTTAGAAGAAGGTTTGAATCAAAAAGAAAATAAATTTAATAAAAATAGTGGATTTAATAAAACAAAATCAGATGCAACAAATTTAAAAGATTCAGAAACTCTTGCAACATCAATGGCAGTAGCAAAAACTATGGAGAAAGCAGAAGAGGCCTTGGAAAGTGCAGGAGGTAAGGAGCCAGCATTTAATAAAAATACTGCGTTTAATAAGAATTTCGGAACTGGACAAAATGAGGTTTTAGAAGGAAATAAATTAGCTGAGATATTAGGTATTGAATATGGTGGAATTTTAAATAACGCAAATGCCAAAGTAGCTGGAAAAGGGTATTATGATACTGCAAATAAAAAGATATATAAGTGTATTGCAAATACCTCTATAAATTACGCAGATGCAGCTTATTTTATTGAAGTTTCAAATAATGACTTATTGGGTAAATTACAGAATTTATATACATTAAAATTCGAAACTATCGATTATGATAACTATAGGATACATTTAAGACGAATAGGTTATTTAGTATCAATTATCTTAGTTGAAATAGAAGCTAAAGATAGAAGTTATTTAGAGGTAATTGTTCCAACTGGTATTATTCCAGAAATATATCATCCTATTAGTGGTGTTGTCCTAGAATTAATTCAAGCTCCTAATTCAGGTCCATTTAGAATAAAGGTAAGTGGAGATGGTTCTCTGATAGCATTATATAGATATGGATCTACTAATGTTATTTATAATAATCAAATTGAAAATAGCGCCTTTACATTCATAGCTAAAATTATATAATATTACAGAATTTAAGTAAAAATCCAACTATTTTTATGGTTCGTGAGTATATTAAAGATGCCAATTTAATACAAGGATTAGGTTCGTATAGAACAGATCCTTTAACTAAAAATATTCCTATTAATAATCATGGAATATTAAATATAACTGGTTGGGTATCTTCGGAAGGAAATCCAACTAATTATACTGTTGCTCAATGGATTGAGTATGATACTGGGAGGACTTTTGTGAGACATTTTGATGTGCTACCTAATATCCAATGGTATAGTTGGAGAGAAATACCTTTAAACTAATTGCCAATGAGACCAAATATATGGTGGGTGCACATCTCCACCTGTTCGTCTTCGAACGGCTATTTTTCCATGATTGTAAGAGAGAGCCATTTGGTGAATATAACCACTTCCAGTATTTCTAACAGATAAAAAGGCTTGAGAACCACAAAAATCCCATTCAGCTGGAATAGAGGTGTAACGTGAATCTAATTGATATTCTCCACTTTCAATAGCTTCATCTTCTTTGACAACTCTGTAATCGTTTTTTACAGGCCATATTGGTAAATTCTGTAATATTAGATATTATACATGCAAATAAAAATAGAGTTTTCAAGGTGACTATTTCCCATAAACTCGATATCTCCATTAGGTTTAAAATACATAGTATGTGAGCTACTATTTGAATTTATATTGGAGATCATAGAAAAAGCTTGTCCTTGTTGAGTTACCAAAGGTCTATATTCAACAGGTATTAATGAATGAAGTATTAATGATGAATCACTAGGTCTACAATTACCGATTATAATCACCATATTTGTTATTTTTATAACATATCCTTGTAAAAAACCTTGTGAAGACGAACCGTAATTTGAATAAATATAACTGGCTTTATTTTTGAGCAAATTCTGTAATTTTTATAAAAAAAAAGCCCTCACTTTGATAGTGAAAGCCTTTAAAGTCGGGGAACTTGAAAGTAGTTTACAATACTTGTATGAAAATGTCAATAAAACTCTTAAAATATAATTATTTTAAATTTTAG
>NZ_JBOGCC010000136.1:0-3789 GCF_051656525.1 Clostridium sp.
AAAATTATTTTACTTCTACTTCTGCTCCAACTTCAGCTAATTTAGCTTTCATGTCTTCAGCTTCATCTTTAGATACAGCTTCTTTTAATGTTTTAGGAGCTCCATCTACGATTTCTTTAGCTTCTTTTAATCCTAATCCAGTTATTTCTCTAACAACTTTGATTACTTTGATTTTGTTAGCTCCAGCACTAGCTAAAACTACGTCAAATTCAGTTTTTTCTTCAGCAGCTCCACCTGCTACTGCTCCTGCTACTGCTACTGGTGCAGCAGCGCTTACTCCAAATTCCTCTTCGCAAGCTGTTACTAATTCGTTTAATTCTAAAACGCTCATTTCTTTTATTGCTTGAATTATATCTTCTCTTGTCATTTTAATTGCACCTCCAAAAATTTTAAAACGGATAACTATTTTATAGTTATTAATTATTCAGCTGAATCAGCCTCTTTTTTCTCTTTTATTGCATTTAATAAGTATGCAAGGTTTGATAATGGAGCCTTGATACTTCCAAGAAGTTTTGCAATAAGAACTTCTTTTGATGGTATTGAAGCGATTTTTACGATCATTTCTTTATCATAAACAACCTTTTCAACTATACCAGCTTTTAACTCTATTTTTTTGTGATCTTTAGCAAAGCTATTTAAGATCCTTGCTGGTGATGTAGCATCTTCATATCCAAATGCTATTGATACAGGTCCTTCAAGATATTTAACAACATCTCCTAAACCTAACTCCTCAGCAGCTCTTGCTACTAATTTGTTTTTGTATACCTTATATTCTACACCAGCTTCTCTTAAGCTCTTTCTTAATTCAGTATCTTCTTCAACTGTAAGACCTTGATAGTCTGCTAAAACAACACCTTGAGCTTTTTCTAACTTTTCTTTAATTTCAGCAACTTTAGCTGCTTTTAATTCTCTGTTCTTGTTCACTGTGTGTCCACCTCCTCACAGTATTAACTGCTTTTTCGTATTAAAAAAGATCTTCCTTGTAGACGGAGGAAGATCTAGAAAATTCTACTCACCCTCGGTAGGTTGTATACGTTACGCTTTAAGCACCCACTGTCTACGGAATATTTTTAACTTTTCACAACGTATTATACTATATCACTTAATTTTATATAAGTCAATAACTATTCTGTAACTTTTCCTGGATTAATTTTTGCTCCAGGTCCCATTGTGCTTGAAACACTTACTGATTTAATGTATTGACCTTTAGCCGCAGCTGGTTTAGCTTTAACTATCGCCTCTACTAAAGTGTTATAGTTATCTTTTAATTTATCAGCTCCAAATGACTTCTTACCGATTGGACAGTGAATTATAGCAGTTTTATCAACTCTATACTCAACTTTACCAGCTTTGATGTCAGCTATTGCTTTAGTTACATCAAAAGTTACTGTTCCTGATTTAGGGTTTGGCATTAATCCTTTAGGTCCTAAAACTCTACCGATTCTACCAACTACACCCATCATATCTGGAGTAGCAACTACTACATCATAATCAAACCAGTTTTCTGATTGGATCTTTTGAACTAATTCTTCAGCTCCAACAAAATCTGCACCTGCTTCTTGAGCTTCTTTTGCTTTATCTCCTTTAGCGAAAACTAAAACTCTAACTGTTTTACCTGTTCCGTGTGGTAAAACTACTGCTCCTCTAACTTGTTGGTCCGCATGTCTTGGATCTACCCCAAGTCTTACGTGTAGTTCGATTGTTTCATCGAAATTAGCTTTTGCAGTTTTAACAGCAAGATCTAACGCTTCTGTTACATTATATAAAGCACTTTTATCAATTAATTTTGCACTTTCAACATATTTCTTTCCCATAATAAGCCTCCTTTGTGGTGTTAGCGGTTCTTACCTCCCACTATTTTAATGAATTACTCTTCAATAGTTACGCCCATGCTTCTAGCAGTTCCAGCTATCATTCTCATAGCACTTTCTACGCTAGCCGCATTTAAATCTGGCATTTTTAATTCAGCGATCTTTCTTACTTGATCCTTAGTTAAACTACCAACTTTTGTTCTGTTTGGAACTCCTGATCCGCTTTCAAGTCCTAATTCTTTTTTAATTAGTACTGCAGCTGGAGGAGTCTTTAAGATAAAGCTAAAAGATCTATCTTGGTATACAGTGATTACTACTGGTATTATTAATCCAGCCTTATCAGCAGTCTTTGCGTTAAACTCCTTACAGAATCCCATGATGTTTACACCGTGTTGTCCTAATGCTGGTCCAACTGGTGGTGCTGGAGTCGCCTTTCCTGCAGCAAGTTGAAGTTTGATCATTCCAGTTACTTTCTTAGCCATGTTTTTATTCCTCCTATACTGTGGTAATACGGGCTTCTGCCCTCCCACTTAATTAAAACATTAATCTTTATAAGACTAAAATTAAATTAAACTAATTTTTCTACTTGGTTAAATTCTAGTTCAGCAAGTGTTTCCCTACCAAACATATCTACTGAAGCTTTAATTTTAAGCTTCTCAAGATTGATCTCTTGAATAGTTCCAATGAATTCTCTCAGTGGACCTGAGGTAATTTTAATACTTTCCCCAACTTCAAGATCTATTTCTCTAGGAAGTCCTACAACCCCCATAGATTCAATCTCTATTTCAGTAAGAGGCACTGGTTTAGAACCAGGTCCTACGAATCCTGTTACACCTCTTGTATTTCTAACAACATACCATGATTCATCTGTCATTAGCATCTTCACAATTACATAACCAGGAAACTTCTTTTTAAAACTTACCTTTGGATTACCATCTTTATCTTTCTTTTCTTCATCGATAACTTCTTCCATAGGAATCTGTATATCTTGTATTAGGTGATGAAGATTTCTATTTTCAATAGTTTTTTCAATGGTAGCTTTAACTTTGTTTTCATATCCTGAATACGTATGTACTACGTACCATCTTGCTATTTCACTCATATTAATCGGTGTTACCACCTAAACCTCCTTTATTTCAGTTTCAAAACTACTTCGAAGAGGTTTTGAAAAATATAATCAAATCCGCCTACCAATACAACGTATATGATAGTGAATCCTAGAACAGCAATTAATGCTTTTTTAGTTTCTTCTTTAGAAGGCCAAACTATTCTTTTGAATTCATTCTTTATTCCTTTTAAGAAACTTATTAATCCTCCTTTTTTAGAAGGAGCATTGTCTACTTTGTTACTTGTCATAATTTTTACTCACATCCTTAATTTTTTTAAGTCTGTGTCTGTTTAAAATCGCTAATTATTTAGTTTCTCTATGAAGAGTGTGCTTCTTACAGAATTTGCAATATTTTTGCATTTCCATTCTATCTGGGTTGTTTTTCTTATTCTTCATTGAGTTATAGTTTCTTTGTTTACACTCTGTGCATGCTAAAGTTATTTTTACTCTCACGATGTGCACCTCCAGTTTGATTATATATTCTAAGAGACCTAATGCCCTCTTACTGTCTTTTAAAATGTGATTTTTGAATTACCTTCACACATTATCACATATTTAAGCAACTGTCAATATCTCATTCTTTTTAAAGGACTAGGATTCACTGAAAAACCTAGCCCTCTATTAAAATTTAGAAATTATTCACTAATTATGCTAAAACCTTAGTAACAACTCCTGAACCTACTGTTCTTCCACCTTCTCTGATAGCGAATCTTAATCCTTCGTCCATTGCAATTGGGTTAATTAATTCAACTTCCATATCGATGTGGTCTCCAGGCATAACCATTTCCATACCTTCTGGTAATTTGATTGATCCTGTAACGTCAGTTGTTCTGAAGTAGAATTGTGGTCTGTATCCATCAAAGAATGGAG
>NZ_JBOGCC010000137.1:0-8495 GCF_051656525.1 Clostridium sp.
CAAAGCCAATTCGTGAAAATTTTTTTAGAAGAAACAAAATAATAGCAATGCTTAGTAATAAAATTGTAGTTATACAAGCAAATAAGAATAGTGGTTCTTTAATAACAGCTAAATATGGAATGAAAAAAGAGAAAGAAGTGTTTGCAGTTCCAGGGGATATTACTAATGAGTTAAATGAAGGAAGTAATAGACTACTTAGAAATGGAGCAAAAGTATACATAGCTATTGGAAATATTATGAGAAGAAAAAATAAAAAAGAGGAAAAGATAAAAGAAGAAGTTGAGAAGTAAATAGAAGTTATAATAAATAGATTCGAAACAATAGGAATAAATTAGAGATGAAATAATAATAAATTATGAAGAATGGTTTAATGGAATTAAAGTTCTTGAAGAAAAACTAGGGAAAATGTAAAATATAATAAAAATATGTTTTTTCATGGAGGTGAGGAGATGAGTAGCAGAGTTTTAAGATTTTTATTGATAAGTCTAGGGAGTAGAGTGTTAATGAGTACTCTTAGTAATAAAAAAATGGAAACAAAAGAGAAAAATAACGGTTTAAGTTTTAAAGGTGTTTTAGAGGTTAAACATAATATAAAGGGAAGAGTTAGATTATATGCACCTAGAGTAAAGGAGAATATTGAATATTCTAATGTTTTAATATCTCAGTTATCTAAGGTGAAATCAATTTCTAATGTTGAAGTGAATAGCGTTACTGGAAGTATAGTTATATGTTATAACCAGGCAGAATTAGAATTATCTTTATTAATTGGAGTTGTAATAAAGTTATTAGGATTAGAAGAGGCAGTAAGCGAAAAGCCTAAATCATTATTATCAAAAGAAATGAAGAATGTAAAAGAAGCTGTGGATGTAGCGTTCTATAATAAAACTAGTGGTATTTTAGATGTTAAAAGTGTTGTAGCAGTACTTTGTCTTGTAGTAGGAGCTAGAAGTATAAGATTAAACCCTCTTCAATTACCAAATGGATATACTCTAGTTAGATGGGGAATGAATATGATTTAGAGGTGATGAAATGTTAAAAAAATTTATAATATCTCAAATAGCAAAAATTAAAGTAGTACACAGTATTCCAGGAAGAATAAGATTTAAAGTTAATTCAATGAAGATGATTCCAGATGAGTATAAGGATTATCAAAAATTTTTATTTGAAGCTTTAGAGAAGTTAGATGGGATAACAAATGTAGAGATAAATCTTGTGACTGGAAGTATAATAGTTAACTACGATATTAATAAACTTTATGAAAAGAAGGTTTTAAAATGGGTAGATACTATTAAGTCAATTGGAATAAATAATTATGATATCATAGAAAAGTACGGAGAAACAAATCTTGATTTTGTAATAAAAACTATAAATCAACAATTAGATGAAGCCGTTAAAAGCATTTAATTTGAAAGGAGGTAAAAAATGAATAAGGACTTACTTTTAAATAGTATTATTAAACACAGTATTAAAGGAAGATTAAGATTAAAATGTAATGGAGTAAAGCATATAAATAAATATATAGACGAGTTTAGAGATAGTATTCTTAAAAATAAAAATATTTATAATGTAGAGGTAAATACTATAACAGGATCTATATTAGTTAATTATAAAGGCGAGTTATCTGAAAATAGTATAAAGGAATATATAGATGCAGTTGTAAATACGTATGCACTTAATATTTTTACTGAAGTAAGAAAAAGTAAAGAGAAAGTTTCTTATAATGGAAAGAAAGAGGATGATGAAACTTCGTTTGATATACTTAAAAGATTAGCATTAAATGTAGGAGTTTTAGGATATACAGTTTTAAAAGATAAATTAAATTTAAAGGATTTATATAAAATAGATAGATTTGGAATGATGGGAAAATTTCTAACTATCCCAGCTCTTGCAAGTATTTATTTAAATAAGGGCTTAATAGATAATGGGGTTAAAGGTGCTTTAGTTGATAAAAAACCAAATGCAGATACATTAACATTAACCTCAGTAGTTGCAAGTTTACTTTTAGGTAATGCTAAATCAGCTTTAATGATAACATTATTATCGGATGTTGCAGAACTTATGACTAAATATACTATGGAAAAAACAAGAGATTCTATAAAAAATCTATTATCTGTAGCTGAAGAAGATGTTTGGAAGCTTATGGAGGATGGAACTTTAAAGAAAGTATCAATTGATGAAATTAGTGTTGAAGATTTAGTTGTAATTCATACAGGTGAAAAAATTTGCGTGGATGGACAAGTTATAAAAGGAGAGGCAGTTGTAGACCAAGCTTCTGTTACTGGAGAATTTGTGCCTGTTGTTAAAAGAAAAGAAGATAAGGTGTTTGCAGGAACAGTAGTTAAAAGTGGTAGCTTAACTGTGAAGGTTGAAAAGGCAGGGGATGATACTGTTGTTTCAAGAATAATTCATTTAGTAGAAGATGCAGCTTCTAAGAAAGCACCAATACAAGATTATGCAAATAAATTTTCAACATATTTAGTTCCATTTAACTTCTTATTTGCAGGAATAACATATTTAGTTACAAAGAGCCCAAGTAGAGCTTTAAATATGATGATAATTGATTACTCGTGTGGAATAAAATTATCAACAGCAACAGCTTTTTCTGCATCTATAAATACTGCAGTAAAAAATGGTGTTTTAATAAAGGGTGGAAATTATATTGAAGCATTAGCAAATGCAGATACATTAATTTTAGATAAAACTGGAACATTAACAGAAGGAAAACCAGCAGTAACTAATATAGAAGTTGTTAATGAAGAATATGATGAAGAAAAGATTTTAGAAATTGCAGGAGCAGCTGAAGAAACATCATCACATCCTATGTCAGTAGCTATAATGACAAAGGTTAAAGAAAAGGGGCTTATAATTCCTAAGTATGGAGAAGTAATTACTCATATTGCAAGAGGAATGGAAACAACTATTGATGATAAAAAAGTTTTAGTTGGAAGTAAATTATTCTTAGAAGAAAATAATGTTAATATGGGTGAATTTTTAGATTCAGAAATTAGAATGCAATCTGTAGGAGCAAATGTTATATATGTAGCTTTTGATGGAGAATTAATTGGATTAATTGGAATAAAAGATAAGATGCGTGATAACATGAAAAAATCTATAAATAATTTAAGATATCAAGGAATTGATGATATTGTATTATTAACAGGTGATTTAGAAGAGCAAGCAAAAGAAGTTGCAATGCTTATGGGTGTTGATAGATATAAGGCAGAACTTTTACCAGCAAATAAGGCTGAAGAGGTTCTTAAATATCAATCAAAAGGATCTAAAGTAATAATGGTGGGAGATGGAATAAATGATGCTCCAGCTCTTGCTTATTCAGATGTAGGAATAGCACTTGGAGGTGGAAGTACTGATGTTGCTATGGAAGCTGCAGATATAACTATCCAAGGTGATAATCCAATGATGATTCCAACTATGATAGATTTATCAAAAAAGACTATGAACGTAGTTAAGCAGAATTTTGGAATAGTATTAAGTATAAATAGTGCAGGGCTTATTTTAAGTGCTTCAGGTGTACTTCCAGTATTTTGGGGAGCGGTACTTCATAATTCAAGTACTATTTTTGTTGTAGCAAACTCTTTAAGACTTATGTTTTCAAACATGGAGAGAGGTGTTTAAAAGGTGAATAAGCCAACTATAGTAATAGCTCATAAAATTAAAAATAGAATAAGATTTAAAGTATCTCATCCTATAAGAAATATTGAAAATTTAAAAAGTGAACTTTTGAAAAAAGATGGAATAAGAAGCTTTGAATACAATGATATAACTAAGTCTATTGTAGTATTATTTGATGAAGATAAAGTTCATGATGATGAAGTTATATTAAGAATTGTAGCACTATATTCTAAAGATTATAATCTTACACCAATAAGATTTATATATAATACAAGAGGCGAGAATATGCCTTCTATGGCTTATTATTCTTTGGCTACTATAGCAATCGGTGCTATAAGTAGATATATTCCAACAAATGAAAGAATTAAAGATTTTATAAACTGGGCAGTAGTAGGAACTACGCTAGGAGCTATTGGTGAACATGCATATAATGAAATAAATGAAAAAGGATATTTTGATCCAGAAGTTGTTTCAGTTATGTACTTAGTAAATTCAATTACAAAAGGAAATTTCTTATTACCATCTGTTGTAACATGGTTTACAACCTTTGGAAGACATATATTAGAAATGTCTTATGGAAGAATGATTATAAATATAAATGAGTTTAAAAATAAGACATCAGAAGAAATTTTTTATGATATAAAAATATTACCTGATAATGAATCCTTCAAGAAAACTAATATAATAAGAACTTTTTTAGAGAAGTTTATAGAAGGTGAAGGAAACAATATGAGAAAGTCAGTTATGCTGACTAATAATAATATAAAAAATTATGAAGGCAGTTTATTTAAAGGATTTGATAATGGCTCATCATTTATGCATACAGATGAAGCTAGCATTAAGAACTTTAAAAATGCAATAAATTAAAAAAGTAGGAGGAATTGAAAATGATACAATCAATAAATAAAGACCATTTAACAGGAGCACTAGTAGGTGTTGGAGTATGTGCAGTAGGATACTACTTATATAAAAAAAATCAATCTAAAGTAGATGACTTTTTAAGAAATCAAGGAATAAATATAGGAACTGAAGGAGCTAAGGATTATTCAGTAATGTCTATTGAAGAGCTAATGGAAAATAAAGAACTTATAGAGGACTTCATTGCAGAAAAAGAATTAGCAGCACAACCATCAACTGAAGAAGTAGAAATACAAGCTTAAGTTATAAGTAAAGACAAGAAATAGAAAAAAGTACAGTGTTATCGCACTGTACTTTTTTGCATCAATTGGGAATGAAAGTGTGAAGAAACCTTAGGTACAGACAAGCAATAAATAGGAATAGTTAATATAAATTAAGTTAAATATTTACATATATATTCTTAAATGGTAAAATTAAACAGAAAAATAAATTATAAAAATGGTATCGTTACCGAAAAAATAGGGGGGATTTGATGAGAGGAGTTTTTAAAAGGGTAGTGTCATTACTACTAAGTCTTAGTTTTATTTTATTATTATTGCCAAATGATTTTCAAGCAAAGGTGAAGGATGGAACAGAAGTATATATTAAAATTAGATATGATAGAGAAGATGAGAAGTATGATGGTTGGAACTTTTGGACTTGGGAGAGAGATGAAGATGGAAAGGATGATAATACAAAGGTTTCAACATTTTTAGGGGAAGATGAGGAAGGAAAATTTACTGTTCTTAAAGTAAATAGAAATACGGGGAAACTTGGATTTATTTTAAGAAGAAGTGAATCAGGAAATGATTGGACTGAAAACTATTTTGGTGAGGATAAATTTATTTCTTTAGCTGAAGGGGATAAAGAGATAGTAATTAAGCATAAAGAGGAGAATAAAGATTTTGAAGTAAAAGATTTAAATAGAGATTTTGATAAGGTTACTTTAAATTTAAATTATTTTAGATTTAATAATGATTATGAAGATAGAGATATTTGGTCTTGGTTTGATGGTTCAGGAAAAGAGGCTATGGGATATTCTTTAAAAGAGGATACTAGTTATGGTAAAAAAGCAATTATTGAATATGAGAATATAAAAAATGCAGACAAAAGAGGAATTGGATTTATTGCAAGAAAGTCAGATTGGTCAGATAAGGATATAGATACTGATAGATTTGCCAATTTAGCGTATGCAAATAATAAAGGTGAAATAAATATTTATATTGTTCAAGGAAATAGCGATATTTTTTACAGAGAAAAGGATGCTGTTAGAGAAAATAAAATTACAGATGCAAAGATTAATAAGGTAAATGAAATTAGTTTTTCTACTAATGTAAAGATGACTGAAAACGTTTCTAGAGAAACTATAATATTATTAGAAGATGGGGAGCCTATTTCATTTAAATTTACTTTAGGAAGTAATAAAACTACTGGAACTATAGTCACTGATAAATCAATGGATTTATCAAAGGAGTATATTCTTAAGGTTGAGGGTTTTGGAGAGAGAAAAGTTGGTCTTGGAAAGGTTTTTGAAACTGAAGAATTTAAAAAATTGTTCCATTATGAGGGAGAACTTGGAGCTTTATATAAAGAAGGAGAAACAACTTTTAGATTATGGGCACCTATGGCAAATAGTGTGAAACTTGCATTATATAAAACAGGTGATTATATAAAAGATCCAAATGCAAAAGAAGTTAAAGAAATGAAAAAATTAGATAAGGGTATTTTTGAAATTACTATAAAAGGTAATTTAAAAGGAACTTATTATGATTTTCTAGTTAATAATGATGGTACAGAAAATAAGGTTACTGACCCATATGCAAAAGCAGTATCAGTAAATGGAAGAAGAGGAATGGTTATTGATTTATCAAAAACAAATCCAAAAGGATGGGAAAATCATAAAAAGCCAGTTCTTGAAAATCCAACAGATGCAATTATATATGAGATGCATATAAGAGATTTTACAATAGATGAATCTTCAAATGTAGGAGTAGAAGTTAGAGGAAAGTATAATGGTCTTTGGCAAAGTGGAAAAACACTTCCAGGGAATAATAATGTCAAAGTTGTAGTAGATCATTTAAAAGAGTTAGGGATAACAGAACTACACTTATTACCAACTTTTGATCATAGATCTATAGATGAAACTAAGCTTCAAAATGCACAATATAACTGGGGCTATGACCCACAAAATTATAATGTACCAGAAGGGTCTTATTCATCTGATCCTTATAAGGCAGAAGTTAGAATAGAAGAGTTTAAAAAGATGGTTATGGAACTTCATAAAGCAGGAATAAGAGTTGTAATGGATGTAGTTTATAATCACACAGGTGCAACATCAGATTCACATTTAAATTTAGCAGTTCCAGATTATTATTATAGACAAAATGCAAATGGTGGTTTTTCAAATGGTTCTGGATGTGGAAATGAAATAGCATCAGAGCGTTCAATGGTAAGAAAAATGATTATTGATTCTTTAGTATATTGGGCTAAGGAATATAAAATAGATGGATTTAGATTCGATTTAATGGGACTTCATGATATAGAGACAATGAAGCAAATAAGAACTGAACTTGATAAAGTTGATAAATCTATATTAATTTATGGAGAGGGCTGGACAGGTGGAGATTCACCATTACCAGATGATCAAAAAGCTATAAAAGTAAATACTAAAAAATATGGAGATATGCAAATTGCAGCGTTTAGTGATGATATGAGAGATGCAATAAAAGGGCATGTTTTCGATGAGGAAAAGCCAGGATTTATTAATGGATTTAATGGATTAGAAGAAGTTATAAAGTTTGGTGTAGTTGCATCAACAAAGCATAATGGAGTAAAGTATGGAACTGCTCCAGCACCGTATAATGGATATGGTATAAGTCCATGGGCTAATCAACCGTACCAAACTGTAAACTATGCATCAGCTCATGATAATTTAACTTTATGGGATAAGCTTCAAACAACAAATAAGAAAGCATCAAAAGAAGAGTTAGAAAAAATGAATAAGTTGTCAGCGGCATTAGTTTTAACATCACAGGGAATACCATTTTTCCAAGGTGGTGAGGAAATGGCTAGAACTAAAGTAAATAAAGATGGAAGCTTTAATGAAAATAGTTATAATGCACCAGATTCAGTAAATAAAATTGATTGGAAAAGAAAAGCTGAATATAATGATTTATTCAATTATTACAAGGGATTAATTGAGCTTAGAAAATCTCATAAAGTATTTAGAATGAACTCAACTGATGATATCCAAAAATCATTAAAATTCTTAGAAAAAGGAAAAGAATTTAAAGAAGATAATGTAGTTGCATATACATTAAATGGAGAAAAAGTAAATGATAAATGGAAGGATATTGCTGTAGTTATGAATGCAAATAAAGAAGAAGTTGAAATAACATTACCATCTAAAGAATGGGAAGTTGTTGTTGATGGAGATAAAGCAGGAGTGACTTCATTAAAGACAATAAAAGAAGATAAAGTAAAAGTTCCAGGACAAAGTTCATATGTTTTAGTGCAAAAAGATAGCTATGAAGATAATGAAGATGAAAACAATGGAAATGATGGAAATGATGGAAACAATGGAAATAATGGAGATGAGGAAGAGGATAAAGATGAAGGAACTTTAGAAGAAGATAAAGATGAAAGTGGAGATAAGGGACCAGTTACAGGAGATACAAGTGTAGGATTTTATATTTTAATTCTTGTGGGAGCTATTGGAGGTCTAGTAGTTTTAAATAAAGGAAAATTTAAAAAAGAAGTAAAATAAAATAAAGAGAGAGTTTCAAGATAAAAATTGAAACTCTTTTTAGTATATAAAATTTTGTATAAGAATGGAGAATATTATTAAACTATTAAATTTGTATTTTAGAGGAGAAAATAATGAAATTTATTATACAATACTAGTAAGAGGTGATGTAATATGAATAATTTATCTAACAGTATTAAAGAAAAAGTTGTAATTATAACAG
>NZ_JBOGCC010000138.1:0-15112 GCF_051656525.1 Clostridium sp.
TCTTTTCATAAGCTTTCCCCAATCTACTTTATAGTTTCTATTTTAACTGCACATGTTTTATATGATGGCTCTTTTGAATAAGTATCATATACTGATGGAGTTAAGTTATTAGTTTCTATATAATGCATAGGTGCATATAGCTCCCCTTCTTTAACATCCTTAGTTACTTTAACTAAGAATTTAGAAGTATTTCCATTTATTGATTTAAGATTTACATAATGATTAGTTTTTATTCCAAGTTTACTTGCATCATTATTATTTACATAAACATATGCTTCACTTTCTACTACATGATTTGTAAATGATATCTCTCTTGTTCTAGTTTGTGTATGCCACTGACCTACAGTTCCTCTTCCAGTATTAAATGCATATGGATACTCTTCATTTACTCCTACTGGATTCATAGCTATATCTTCAAAATGAAGCTTAGCTTTTCCATTTGGATGATAGAATTTTTTATCTTCATAAAGTCTTCTTTCATCGGATTTTAAAGTTTCACCTTCTCTTAATGGCCATTGAATTCCATTAGATTCCATTAAGTCATTATAATTTACTCCTGTAAAATCACATGGTAACCCTTTTGTGCAATCTCTTAGCATATTAAATGCACTTTCTTTAGTTTTCCATACTTCTAATTCACTAGTCATTCCAAGTGCTCTACCTACACCTAAGAAAACATCATAATCATCTTTTTCATTTTCTGTTTTCTTCAATACTGGTTGAAGTCCTGTAAGTCTTCTTTCAGTATTTATCAAGAAACCTTCTTTTTTAAGTGTTGATACAACTGGTAACATAACATCTGCATATACTGCTGTATCTGTATCATCATATATATCTTGAACTATTAAAAGATCTAAATTTTCTATAGCCTTTTTAAATGTTTCATTATTAGTCCATGAATGAAGTGGATTTGTTGCAACTATCCAAAGAGCCTTTATTTCTCCTTGAATTGCTTTTTCAATTATCATGTTATATGGAATTGTTGGCTTTGTTGGTAGCATATCTTTATCAATTCTTAAAGCTTTAGCTACCTTTTCACGTTCAGCTTCATTTCCATAATCTCCACCTGCATAAAGACCTGTTGTATTACTAAATAATCTTGAACCCATTGCATTACATTGACCTGTAATTGAGTTTGCACCAGTTCCAGGCTTTCCAATATTTCCCGTTATAAGAGCTAAGTTTATTATTCCTTGTGCTGTTCTAACTGCTTGATAACTTTGGTTTACTCCCATAGTCCACCAGAACGAAACTCTTTTTCCATTATGAATTAAATCTACAAGTTCTAAAACTCTCTCTTTACTTATTCCAGTCTTTTCAAAAACATTATCTAATGTAAAATTCTTTACAAAGGCTTTAAAATCTTCAAATCCATCAACATGTTTTTCTATAAATTCTTTATCTATGTAATCTTTTTCTATTAGTGTATTTGCTATTGTATATAGAAGTGTTAAATCTGCTTTTGGTTTTATATCAACCCAAATATCTGCATTTTTAGCTGTTTCTGATTTTCTTGGATCTATAACTATAACTTTAGCATCTTTATTATCTTTAATTTTTCCCCATATAATAGGATGTGCAACTACTGGATTTGCTCCTATTAAAAATATTGTATCTGAAAGTTCTAAATCTTTTAGTGCATAAGGAGGTGCATCAAATCCAAAACTTTGTTTATGTGCTACAACTGAAGTTGCCATGCAAAGTCTTGTATTCCCATCTCCATTTCCACCTAAATATGTTCTTCCTATATGTCCAATTAAAGCCATTTCTGTAGTATCAAGTTGCCCTGTACTTATAAATGCAAAACTTTCTTTTCCATACTTTTCTTGAACTTCTTTTATTCTTTTAGCTGTTTCATTGAAAGCAGTATCCCAAGAAACATTTTCTAAAATACCATCTTTATTTTTTACCTTAGGTCCATTTGGTTTAAACATAGTATTTTGTTTATCTAAGCTTAATCCTTTTATACAACTAAACCCTTTATTTATTGGATGACCTTTTGTTGGAATTATTTTAACTATTTTTTCATCCTCTACGTAAAAATCTAAATTACATGCAATAGAACAATAATTACAAGTTGACTGTACTTTCTTCATTCAAATACCTACTTTCATTTATAATAAATCTTTGATAAATTTTTATCTATCTTTATAATACTACGATATCTAATTCCATAAAATTTAACCGTGATTTTCATCACACTTATATTATTATATTTAACTAAACTTTATTTTTTTATTAATTATTTATAATTTTCTTTTTCTATTTTCCATAATTTATTCAAATCTCTTTTTACTTACTCTAAAATAGATTTTTTTCTTATTTTTCCTTTATAAAATATCATTAATATTACTAAATAATAATCTTTATTTAATAGTATTTTTTATTTGTTGTTCCACTTTGTTTAAATTTATAATATAATAAGATGAGGTGATTTTTATGAAATATTTTAGTGTAAAAAAACCAGTTGTACTCTTCTTAGGTGGATTAGTTTGGCTTTTCGCTGCCATAAGAGTTTTTTTAATTGGTAAAGAAAGTATCCTAGAAGCTACCACTACTGACTACATAATTAATGGGATAATAATACTTGTAACTTTAGCTATTTTTTACTTCTTTATCTTTAAAAACTTAACAATTAAACATGCAAAAAGAATAATGACAAGCTCTTTAGAAAAACATTGTCCATTCTCATTTTTCGATGTGAAAAGCTACATAATAATGACAGTAATGATAGCCCTAAGTATAGGCCTAAGATACCTAAATATAATAAACTTAAATTACTTAGGAAGTTTTTATATAGGTATAGCTATTGCATTGTTTATAGGTGGAATTTTATTCATTAGAAATGGACTTTTATTTGATAAAATGAGAGTAAAATTCGGAATAAATTAGAAATTATTTAAGAATTTTAGAATAGATTTCATTTATTTTTAGTAATGTTTAATTCTTATAATCTTTAAAAAAGGGGATGTAGTCAAGCTACTCCCTTTTAGCTTTCCTCTAGTAATTTATGTCAAAGTATAAGTTCTACTTTCCTATCCTATTATATGAAAAATAATTTTATATAATAAATCATCGACTAACAACATTACTTTAAATTCTCTATTATATAACTTTTCTCTTATTAATTTGCTTGCAAATCCTCTAATTCTATATTCTTAATTTTAAATTTCTAATTAAATTCTAGTTTTTCAATCCACTCTAAATCTAGTTCTTTTGCAAATTTCTTTCCTTTCTCTAAGTCTTCTAAATCTTTTGGACTATGGGCATCTATTCCGATAATTCTTTGTACACCATACTCTTTTGATAGTTCCCAAAATTCTTTCATTGGATACATATATCTTTCTCCACGTGAAGTTTTTATTTTTCCTTTTTTTAATCCATTTATATTTATTTCTAATGGCATTTCTAGTTTTTCAGCTGCTTTTAATATTTTTCTTGATGCTGTTTCTGCATATTCATCCCATTCTCTATATCCTAAAAAGAAAAGGTCTGGATGGGCTACATATTTAAAATATCCTTTTTCCATAGATTCTACTACAAAATCCGAATATTTTTCAAGCATGTCTGTATCTAATCCATGTCCTACATAAAGCCATTCTCCATTATATTTAAAGAAATGAACCCCTAAAATAAGATAATCAACTTTATATTTTTTTAGAAGTTCATCATAAATCCATTCTATTTCCTCAAAATACTCACATTCTAACCCTTTTTTAATAGAAATTTTATCTTCATATTCTAAAATAGCTTCATTTACTTCTCTAAAATATTCTGGAAGCTCCTCATAAAACATTCTTGATTTATCATCTATTCCAAGACCTGGATGACACATATGATCTGAAAGTCCTATTTCATCATATCCTTCTTCTATAGCTTTTTTTATGTAATCTTTTGCTTTTCCTATAGCATGCTTACATCTATAATTATGTGTATGATAGTTTGTCTTCATCTTTTTCTCCTCTGTATGTTTTTTTCTTCATTATAACATATTCAACTTTCCATCTTAAATTTCAAAAACGTGTTTGGTTTTTTATAAATAAAACAATATTTTAATAAAGCCCTTAACTACAAAGAGTTAAGGACTTTGTTTATACATAAAAAAACTGGCATAAGCCAGTTTTCTTCTTAATTCCAATTACTTTTTATTACTTCCACAGCATAACCATCTGGATCTGTTACAAAGTAATAATGTGGTTTTTCTCCTGGAAGTCCTTTTAAATCTGTTACTTTATAACCTAACGCTATATGCTTTTCTCTTAAAGTTTCTATATCCTCTACACCTATAGCTATATGACTAAATCCATTCCCAAGCTCATATGGTTTTTCTACATCGTAATTATAAGTTAATTCTATTTCATAGTTTCCTTCTTCATTTGATAAGTATACTAATGTAAATTTATGCTCTGGAAAATCTTTTCTTCTAGTTTCTATAAGCCCTAGTGCCTCTTTATAGAATTTTAATGATAATTCTAAGTCCTTAACTCTTATACATGTGTGTAACATTTTTACTTTCATCTTTTTCTCTCCTCCTAAAATTTAATTTCTTTATTTAATTTTATCACAATTTCTTTTTTAATATTACACTAAATTAACTCCTATATTTCCTTTTGAATACTTTTCTATTACTTTAGTGAATTCTGGATTTTGATAATGCTTATTTGCAATTTCTAAATACATAGCAAATTTCTTATTACTTTCTTCATTAACATCTTTCCCTTTAATATTTTCATATTGCCATTTTGTTTTCCCTGAAAGATAATTTGTTACATATTCTATAGCTTTTTCTATGCTTCCATCATTCTCTGACTTATAATCCCAAATATTCATACCATATGCATCCCCTAAATTAGCTAATGTAATAAAGGCTTCTAGGTTATACTCTGTATAATCTAAAGATTTTGTTCTTACTAAAGCTGATGGAATTTTACCACTTGATTGAATTTGTGGATTTATTGCATATTCCCCTACTGTATTTAATATTTTTTCTGCCATTTGTGAATTTCCTGCATATGAGTAAAATGTTGCAAGATCTGCATCTAACCAAGTTCCATGATTATTAATTCTAAGCTTGTCTATATTTCCACCATTTTCATTTAATAACCAACCTGCAAATGAATTAAACCAACTTTTTAATCCTGTACTATTTTCATTTGTTACTGCATTTCCTAAAAGTTCTATATCATTAACAACATTAATTAAAGGCACACTTGATATCATTGATGAACCTGTATAAATTGTTTTCCCACTTTTAGTTTCAAATATCTCAGCATACTTCATATTAGGATTCATTTTAGTTTCTGAATTTATAAACCAAGTATTTAAAAGATTATTTGCCATATCTGCATATTTTGAATCTCCTGTAATAGTATATGCAAATGAAACTTTATTTAAATCATTTACTAATTCATTTAATCTATTGCTATCATATGTTGAATCATTTAATCTTTCTGGATTATCAACTCCATCTTTTACAATATAGGTATTTGCATCATTTGGATTTTGCCATAAATATGGTGCCATAGATACATAATCATTTTTTGTTTCCCCTTTTGCTATAAGATTTGTTTTATCTGTAACTGTAGGTAAACTCTTAAGTTCTAATACCTTATTTGCTGAATTTATAATTGATTCTTTTGAATCACTTGAAAGATTTTTTATACTTTGTGCATTATAAAAATTACCTTCTCCATTCTTTTTTACATTACTTACATCTGTTTCATTACTTTGTGTCGTTTTAATACTTTCTTTCTTATATTCATGATACTTTTGAAAAAAGTAGTAATTGCTAACCCCTAGTCCTAAAATTATAATTATGGCTATAACTAATATTTTCTTTATAATAATCATCTCCTTTTTTATGTTAAATATCATCAACATTGTTATAATCTACAAAATATTTATTAAATTATATCTCCATAAAATTCTTAAAACAAGGATTTTTATATAAATTTATTATATTTAATATTAAAATAATAAGTTGAAAAAACTCTAGCTAAAAATTTTAACTAGAGTTTTTTTATTAAATATATTCTTTTTCAGTAAATGTACAATATCCTAACATATCACATTCTTCTTTCATAAAATTAAAATCTTCCTCTTTAATACTTTCCATTGCAGTTGGATAAAGAATGTAATTTTCTTTAAATATATGATCTCTTAATTCAAATACTATATCTTTTGAAAGACTTAAAAATCTTTCTTTAAAATCTTCTAAGCTTAAATATTTCCATACTGTACATAATTCTTTTAATTCTCTTTTCTTAGCTCTAAGACTTTCATGTTCTAATCTCATTACTCTTGTTGGTCCTGTTATTTCTAAAGATTCTAATTTTTTAAATAACACTTCCTCTTCTCTTTTATGATGTGGCTCTGCATTTAAAAGACTTACTGCAAGACTTCTTCCTAAATTTACTTTCTCTTCATCAAAACTTTCTAATTTCTCTACTTCTTTAGATAAAGCCTCTATCTTTTCTAATACTTTTAAAATCTCATCATGCTCTCTTATAAAAGTATAAAGAATATGCCCTCTTCCTATTTTCTTTTCTAAGCTCTCTAATTCATCTTTTAAAATTTCCATATGAATATCACAAAGATGTCTAAGTTCATTTGGATTCATACCATCTTCTATAAGTCTTTGCTCTGCTATTGATATTTCTAAAGGACTTATATTTTTCACAAGCTCTATTGCAGTTTCACGAAGTTCTGTTGTAAGTTCCTCTGTATTTAATCTTCTTAAAAGCATAGTTAATTTTTCTAATTTCTTCTCATTTATTTGTCCATTATTATTTATATCTAAAACTTTTTCCATCGTTAATTCCTTCTTTCATCTCTTCTATGCTTCAATTATAATCCTATAAAAAAAAGTTTTATGTAACATACGTTACCATATACTAATCTTCTTAAATAACTCAAGACCATAATTAGTTTATCTATCTAATTATGGTCTTCCTACTATTTTCCTAGATAAATTCTATAACTCCTTCTGAAAGCCTTTTTATTCTAGCTAAAGAATATATCTCATATCCCTTATCTTCTAATAACTTTCTTCCTGGTTGAAATGATTTTTCTATAACTATTCCAATTCCACTAACTGTTGCTCCTGCTTCTTCCACAAGCCTTATTGCTCCAAGTGCTGCTTCTCCATTAGCTAAAAAATCATCTATTATTAAAACTTTATCTTCTTTATCTATATATTTTTTTGATAATGTTAGTTCATAGTCTAATCCTTTTGTAAATGAGTGTACCGTTGTTTGATATACTTCACCATTTAAAATTTTTGAAGTTTGTTTTTTTAATGTTACCATAGGTAAATTCATTTTAAGTGCAGTCATAACTGTTGGTGCTATTCCTGAACTTTCTATTGTAAATATTCTTGTTATTCCTTTATTTTTAAAGTATTCTTTAAATTCCTCTCCTATCTCTTCCATAAGTTTTGCATCTACACCATGATTTAAGAAAGAATCTACCTTTAATATATTTTCACTTAACGCTCTTCCTTCTTCTAAAATTTTAGACTGCAATTTTTTCATTTTCTAACACCTCTATCTTTTCTTCTTTTTCTTCTATAAGAACTTTATTTAATATTAATGCAACTATTGTTCCTGTTGATATTCCTGATGAAAATATCATTTTTAACCCTTCTGGTAATTGTGATATAAATTCTGGTCTAAATGTAACTCCAAGTCCAAGTCCAATTGCTGTTGCTATAATTAAAAGATTTCTATTATTCATTTTTACTCTTCCAAGAGTTTTAATTCCTGCTGCTACTATTGTTCCAAACATTACAATTCCTGCACCACCTAAAACTGGTTGTGGCATAACATTTATTATTGCAGCAACCTTTGGCATAAATCCAAGACATATTAAAAGTATTCCTGCCATAATAGCAACACTTCTACTTGCATTTCTTGTTAAAGGAATAAGTCCAACATTTTGACTAAATGTTGTATTAGGAAAAGCTCCAACTACTCCTGCAAAAGCACTTCCTACTCCATCAGCTAAAACTCCACCACCTATAACTTTATCAGTTGCTTTAACATCAGAAACTTCACATACAGATGAAAGACATCCAACAGTTTCAATAGTAGTTACAAAGTATGCTGGAATAAATGGAAGTACATATTTTATATCAAACGTTACTCCATATCCAAATATTTGTGGAAATGCAAAAAAGCTAGATTCTTTTACTAATGTAAAATCGATCATTCCAAGTGGAATACAAATTATATATCCAACTGCCATTCCTATAAGAATTGATGCAGTGCTAAGCATTCCTTTTCCATATCTGTTTAGTAGTAATGTTATTACTAAAACAAACATTGCTATAGAAAGATTTCTAAGACTTCCATAATCAGAAGATCCAACTCCCCCTGCTGCCCAATCCATAGATACTGGAAGTAATGTAAGTCCAATTAAACATACAACTGTCCCTGTAACTATTGGTGGAAAAAGCTTCATTAACGGCTTTATAAAAAAGCTTGAAAAAAGTTCTACAACTGAACCTAGAATTGTTGCTCCTATAATTCCTGGAAGTCCTGCAACTGATCCAACTGCTATAGATGGTGCTACGAAAGTAAAGTCTGTCCCCATTATACAAGGAACCTTTGCACCAACTCTAGAAACTCCCCTTGATTGAATTATAGTTGCTACTCCTGATGCAAGTATTGATGCTGCTAAAACTGCTGTAGATGTAGCTCCATCAAAACCTAATGCTGTTGAAATAACAAGTGGTACTGCAATTATTCCCCCAAAGGCTGCAAAAATATTTTGAAATCCTAAAAGTATTTGTACCCCTATGCTTGGCTTATCATTAATTTCATAAACAAGCCCATTTTTATTTTTCTTCTCCATTCTCAAATCCCCCTATTGTGTATGTATTCTACAAGGAAGATATTAAATGAAAAGTCCTTTATAAAAAAAGATACCTCAAATTAAAAGCTAATTTGAGGTATGTTTAAATATAAAAAATCTATACTTAAAAATCTTACCTCGTAGTCTGCTAATTCACGGTTAGCAGGTAGAAACTTTCGGACCAAATTACCGAGTATATACGAGTTTCCATATATTTTTTTACTTAGTATATCACACTTTTTTACATTATTACATATATTTCTTAATTTATTTTATTATACTCTAAAACTAGATCATCATTATACTCTCCAAGAGAAACTCCATGCTCACCGTTTTCATTAAGATGTTTTATAAGATGTTCTCTTTCTAGTTTAATTAATTCTTCACTACCATAATTATCTATTATTTTTTTATCTAATCCTTTTATCTTTTTTCCTGAAACAGGCATCACACAATATTCCTCTATTGAAGGTGCAAATAAAGCTCCATCTAGTGGTTCTTCATACTTTTCTACTGTATATGTTCCATCTTTATTGTCTTTATAAGTTATAACTGTTGGTATTGAACTTCCATTTTCCTCATGAAGTTTTTTATCTTCTAAAACATATCCTGTAGAAAAAATAGTTGCAAAGACTTTTACTTTATCCTCTTCTTTATATACTCCATTCATTTGGATTGCTAATATAGTAAATTCACCTTCATAATATTTATAGCTTCTTTTAAGAGCTGTTTCATAAACTAAATTTTCCATTTCATCACTACTTTTATGCTCATAATCATTAATTATAGTTGGATTTTTATATTTCTTTTCTAAATTTGTTTTTTTATCTTCTAAAAGCTTATTTGCTTCTATATTTGCTATAAGTTCCTGTTCCTTATTTTCTTTATTAGTTAAAAAAGCTATTCCTGTAATACCTATAGCTAAAATTCCAACTCCTATTATTATCTTTTTAGGCTTTTTATAATTTAAAATATTACTAACTCTTTCTTTTACTTCATTATATCCAAAACCTATTGGTTTAATTACACAGTTATTTTCATTAATGCTTAAATTTAAAAGAAGATTTGAATAATCCTTCTTTATCCCTATACCCATATCTTTTATTACTTTTTCATCACAAGATAATTCCATATCCTTAATCATTAAATTAAATGCTATCCAAAATAAAGGATTAAACCAATTTATAGAAAGAATAATATACCAAATAGTTTTAACTAGATAATCTAATCTTTTTATATGGATTTTTTCATGAGCTATTACATACTTCTCTTCTTCACTTGACAGTCCTTTTGGAATATATATTCTAGGTTTTATTATTCCAAAAATAAATGCTGTCTTTATTTTCTCTGACTTATAAATATTTTCTCTTTCATATACTGAATCTTTTAAAGCTTTCTTTATTTTAAACATAGAATACATTATAAAGCTAAATATAAAAACTCCAATCATAGCCCATATTACTGCAATTACACTCATTCCACTTACAGATAAAGATTCACTATAACTTTCTAATCTAATAATCTCTCCTATAACATCTCTACCTTTAGCCATTAACACGCCATTATCTTTTTCAATTATCCCTAAAGGACTACTTATATTTATTGGTATAAATATTTTTATTAAAAGTATAAACCATAGTCCATAAGAAAATACTTTAGGCATCTTCTTTAAAAGACCTCTCACAATTATTAAAAATACTATTATATAGGAACAAATAATACTAAGCTCTAAAACCTCTCTAAATACCCAAACCATAGTTAATCCTCCTTATAATTATCTATCATCTCTTTAATCTCACGTCTTTCATCCTCACTTAACTTTTTTCTTTCCACAAATGAAGTTAAAAATTTAAATAATGAACCTCCAAAAGCTTCATCAATAAACTCTTCTCCTCTTTTACTTAAAAATTCATCTTTTGTCATTAATGCCGATACAACTGAATTTTCATTTTTAAATATACCTTTGTTACATACCTTCTTCAACACTGTATAAGTAGTTGATTTTTTCCACTCTAATTTTTCTTCGCATACTTTAACAAGTTCTCCTGACTGAATAGGTTCTCTCTCCCAAATTATTTTAGCAAACTTCATTTCTGTTTCTGCAAGCTTTAATTCTTTCATCTTTTTCTCCTTTCAGTCTATTCTTAATAGACCACCCTTTTGTTTTAGTCTATCATATATAAATAATTTGTCAATATATTACTTTAAAGTTTTTATATGTAAATAATAAAAACTTAGTAGAGAAATATATCCTCCACTAAGTTCATTCTATTACTTCCTATCTTTCTTCACTAAAAAGCCCTGCCCCTTTTATTATATCTTGATCTCTAAAAAGACTATTTACAGCCTCGTTATAATCTACTAGATTTTGGGCTTTTTTTATTTTCTTTGCATACTTTTTATTTTCAGTAAATATATAACTCAAATATCCCCAAAACTCTTTCATTCTAAACATTGCATTTTTATCATCATTAAATATTTCTCTATATGTATTAAATACTTCATCATGGAATTCTTTCAAAATCTTTTTATCAATATACTTATCTTCTTTTATTTCTAGTAAAAGGCCTGGATTTGCTAAAATTCCTCTTCCTATCATTATTTTATCTAAATCCTTGAATTCACTTATTATTCTATCATTATCTTTCTTTGTAAAAATGTCTCCATTATAACAGACCTCTGTATTACTTTCTTTTAAAGCTTTTCTAAAGACTTCTAAATTAGGTGTATTTCCATAAAAATCTTTTCTTGTTCTTGGATGAATTATAAGTTCTTCTAAAGGATATTTATTGTACATTTTTAAAAGCTCTTCAAATTCATTTGGACTTTCTAAACCACTCCTTGTTTTAATTGATATTTTCATATTCTCTATCTTAAATATTTCTTCTAAAAATTTATCTAATTCATCTCTTTTCCCTAAAAATCCTGAGCCTCTACCTTTTCCTACTACTGTTCCTGATGGACATCCTAAGTTTAGGTTTATCTCATCATATCCTAAAGATTCTAACTTTTTAGCTGTTTCTATAAAACCTTCACTATCATTAGTTAAAATCTGTGGAACTATTATCATTCCTTCATTATTTTCAGGTAATATATCACGAAGTTCCTTAGTTTTTAGACTTTTGCTTTTATTTGGAATAATAAATGGAGTAAAATATTTATCAAATCCTCCAAAATATTTATCATATGCATTTCTATATATAAATCCTGTTATACCTTCCATTGGTGCTAAATAATATTTCATCTTCTTTTTCTCCTTAAGTTTCAATCCTTAATATTATATTACAAAACCTATTTCCCTTACAATTTTTTATTGTTTAGCTTCTTATTAAGATGTATAATTTTTTGTGGAATAATATTATTTTTTAATTTTACAAAGGAGCTACTATGAATTTTATACAATATATTGATGATTCTATTTTATATTTTATACAGGAGCATATGGTTAATCCATTTTTAAATATTTTAATGCCTTTTATTACTCACCTAGGAGATGCCGGTTTTATTTGGATTATAATTTCTATAATACTTCTTATTACTAAGAAATATAGAAAGTTTGGAATTTGTATGATACTTTCTTTAATATTGTCTTTTGTTTTAAGCAGTATAGTATTAAAAAATGTATTCATGCGTCCTAGACCTTGTTTTATTAATCCCTCTATTAAACTATTAGTAGATATACCTAAAGGATTTTCATTTCCATCAGGACACTCTATGTGTTCCTTTGCACCTGCAACAGTACTTTTCCTTATGAATAAAAAAGTTGGAATCCCAGCACTTGTACTAGCTTTCCTTATAGCTTTTTCAAGACTATATCTTTTTGTTCATTATCCTAGTGATGTACTTGTAGGTTCTATTATTGGAATAATAATTGGAATTATTTCAGTTAAACTTATAAATAAATTTTATAAGAAAAAAACTATTATTTAGAAAATAAGCTTAATACACGATGTATTAGGCTTATTTTTTCATAATTTAACTTTCTTTTAGACATACTATTTATATAACTATATTACTAGAGGAGGAAGTTTAAATGACTCATATACACATTTTCCCAAAAGAATTTCCAAAACAACATCAAAATAGACAACCTGGATTACAAACTCAAATGAATCCTGAACCTATTTGCGACCATCCTTCTTATATAAATGATGGTAAACGTCTAAAAGATAAAGTTTGTATTATAACAGGTGGTGATAGTGGTATTGGTAGAGCTGTTTCTTTAGCTTATGTTCGTGAAGGAGCTAAAGTTGTTATCGTTTATTATGATGAACATGAAGATGCAAAAATTACTGAAAAACTTTTAAAAGATAATGGTGGTGAATGTCTTCTTATTTCTGGTGATTTAGGAACGCCTACCTTTTGTGATGAAGTTATAGAACAAACTATAAAAAAATTCTCTAAGATAGATGTTCTTGTAAATAATGCTGCTATGCAGTTTGCTGACTATGATATTTTTGGTATTTCAGATGAGCAATTTGAAAGAACTTTTAAAAGCAATATGTTTAGTGCCTTTTATTTAACTAAACGTGCACTTAAATATATGGAATGTGGTTCTTCTATTATAAATACTACTTCAATAGTTTCTTATAGAGGTCATGAAACCTTAATTGATTATTCTTGTACTAAAGGTGCATTAACTACATTTACACGTTCTCTTGCTAAATCTCTTGCTAAAAAAGGAATTCGTGCAAATGCTGTTGCTCCTGGACCTATCTGGACTCCACTTATTCCATCATCCTTTGATGAAGAAAAGGTGAGTACCTTTGGTCAAAACACTCCACTTCAAAGAGCTGGGCAACCTGTAGAAGTTGCAGAAAGTTATGTATTTTTAGCTTCTAATTCAGCTTCATATATTACTGGTCAAACAATTCATGTTAATGGTGGTGAAATTATTAATACCTAGACTTTTCTTTAAAGATGCATTTATCGCATCTTTTTTTGCGAACATTTTTTATCTTTCCCTATATTTCGTTTGTGTTTTGTTCGTACTTATGTTACTATTTGTTTATAAATTAGAAATATAATATTACAAATTTTAGATATATTTTGCAAGGACATACTTTAGGAGGATTTTATTAATGAAGATTGATTTATTACTTAAAAACGTATATGTTTTTAATTCTTACTATAAAAAATTTATTTATGGGAATTTAGCAGTTTTAGACTCTAAAGTTCTTTATTTAGATAAAAAAGGAACTGAAAACTTTATTTCTAAAGAAACTATTGATTGTAATGGTAAATACTTAGTTCCAGGACTTATAGATATACATATGCATATAGAAAGCTCTATGATAACTCCTAAAGCTTTTTCAGATACTGTAAAAAAATATGGTATTACAACTATTGTATCTGAACCTCATGAAATAGCTAATGTCTTTGGTATTAATGGTGTTAACTCTATGATTGAAGCTTCAAAAAATTGTGACATAGATATTTTCTGTGCTATTCCAAGTAGTGTTCCATCTACTAGTGCTAACTTAGAAACTACTGGTGGCCAAATAAACTTTAATGATATGGTCAATCTTTCAAAAATAAAAGATGTTATTTGTGTTGGTGAAGTTATGAATTATACAAAAGTTATAAAAGATGATTCTTTAGAGATTTGTAAGTTTATAAAATACATAAAAGATATTAATCCAAATTACATCATTGAAGGTCATTGCCCTAGACTTATGGGTCTTGATTTAGCTAAATTTTTATATCTTGGAATTAACGGAGACCACACTGAGCATACTTTAGATGAAATTATAGAACGCTTTGAAAATGGTATGTTTGTTGAAATACAAGAAAAAATGCTTAATAAGGAACTTTTAGATTATATTAAAGAAAATAACTTATATGAGCATTTTTGCTTTGTAACAGATGATGTTATGACTGACACCTTATATTTTAATGGTCATTTAAATAATATTGTTAAAAAAGCTATTTCGCTTGGAATGAATCCTAAAGATGCAATTTATGCTGCAACATATACAAGTTCTAGAAGAATGAATTTAACTAATAGAGGTATTATAGCACCTGGTAAAATTGCTGATTTCATTTTAATAGATAATCCTTTTGATTTTAATATATTAAGTACATTTAAATCTGGAAAATTAATTTATTCTAAAGATAATAAAGAAAATAATTCTACACCTTATAATTTCCCTAGCGAATTTTATAAAAGTGTTCATTTAGATAAATTTTCAGAAGAGGATTTTAAAATAAAAGCACCAACTGATAAAGATTCTATTCTTTGTCGTGTAATGGAAGTAAA
>NZ_JBOGCC010000139.1:0-9771 GCF_051656525.1 Clostridium sp.
TTCACATGTCATATTAACTTCTCCTCCTTTTATTTTAAATATCAATAACTTATATACCTAATTTTTTTTATAAAATCAAATTTACTTTAGTTCCAAATAACTCAGGTTAAAAAAGAGATTGATCTATTTGAAAAATATAATAAAGAATTGATAAAATCTTTAACTGATAGAAGCTTAGATTTTGATAATAAAAATAATATTAAATTAATTGGATAGGTAGTTATTAAATACAATTTTAAATTTATAAATTACAATTAGGAGGATTGCTATGTCTATTATGATAACGGTTGAAGAAGTTGCTAAACTTTGCATTGTTGGAAATAGTAAAGCTTATCAAATAATTAGAGGTAGAGTTAATAAACTTTATTTGTTAGAGAGATTTGGAATAGAGAAAGGATATTAATTATGCCTGCAACTAAGGATAAGAACGGGACTTGGGTGTCTCGTTTCTATTATGTAGATTATCAAGGAAATAAAATGAGAACCTTTAAAAGAGGTTTTAAAACTAAAAGAGAGGCTCTTGAATATGAAAGAGAGTTTCTTTCTAAATATAAATTTGAAGTTACTATGACTTTTAAAAGTTTATATGAATTTTATATGGATGACCAACGTCATAGACTAATACAAAATAAAACATATCTTATCGAAACAAAGATTTTACCATTTTTTAAAGATATAAAACTAAATGAGATCACCCCTATTTTAGTTAGAAAATGACAAAATAATCTTTTATCAGCTATTAATCCTACTACGAGTAAGCCTTATAGTCAAACATACTTAAAAACTATAAATAATCAGCTTACAGCTATATTTAACTATGCTATCAAGTTCCATTCCTTATTGGAAAATCCTTGTCATAAAGCTGGAAGTATTGGAAAGAAACACGCTGATGAAATGAACATCTGAACTTATGAAGAGTTTCAAAAATTCTCTGAAGCTACTAAAGAGCATATAGCTATTTATACTGGTTTTAATATATTGTTCTGGTGTGGTCTTAGAGTTGGAGAGCTCCTAGCTCTTGAAATAAAAGATATTGATTTTGAAAATGAAACTTTAAATATTAATAAGTCTTATCAGAGGTTAAATAAAGAAGATGTTATTACTGAACCTAAGACTCCTAAGAGTAAAAAAATCATTGAAATGCCTTCTCAGTTAATTACTGTACTAAAGGATTATCTCAAGACACTTTATAAACCCAAACCTAGTACAAGATTGATTCCTCATACTAAATATATTTTTGAACATACTATGAAAAAATATTCAAAAATTGCTGAAGTAAAAAAAATAAGGATACATGATCTTAGACATTCACATGCATCCTTACTTATTCATTTGGGTGTTAATCCTCTACTATTGCAAGAAGATTGGGACATGAAAAGGTTGAAACAACCTTAAATACTTACTCTCATCTATTTCCTAATAGTAATAAAGAAATGATGGAGTTGTTAAAAAAAATCTAGTTGAAAATAAAAGATCTCTTCAGAGATCTTTTTTAATAAAAAGGAATTTTTTCCTCTTCCTTATATTGATATTCTTTTTTTTCTTTTGGAGAGCAACTACAAACTTCTCTTTTTTTTCTTAAATTTCTTCTATAGTAGTAGTATTCCCAGATTAAGCTTTTTAATTTAGTTTTATTTTCTTCAAAGATTACATTTTTATCAAAATATATATCTTTTCTATTTAACTTCATTTTATACTTTCTATACATAAAAATTGATATTTTTTTAAAAATCCATCTATCTAAATCTTTTAACTGATTCTCATCTGTTATATTTCCAAAATACCCTATCCAACTTCTGTATGAATTCATTTTTCCACATCTCGGACAATTTTCTCCCTCTTTTGCTCTATTCCCACAAATTTTAAAATTTATTTTTTTTATAATTAATTCTAAAACAAACTTTGCGGGATAACTATTATTTTCTAACTTCATTAATATATCTGATATTCTATTTTTAAATGCTTTTAAATTTTTCTCTTTTACTCTTATTTTTGCTTTAGTTTTTACTAATTTAATTTCAAACCCTAAATATTCAACACATTCTTTATTTAAATTTATTTTTTTACTTTTTTCTCCAATTTCATGAATATATAAATTTATTTTTTTCATCTCATCTTTTACTTTATCAAATGCTTCATTCATTTGATTTTTATCTTTAAAAAGAATCAAAAAATCATCGGCATATCTTATATATTTTATATCCATATTAGTAGACAAAGTATTCTTTATCCATAAATCAAATTCATATAAATAAATATTAGCTAGTAACCCTGATAATATTCCTCCCTGTGGAATTCCTTCTTTTCTAGGAGTTCTTTTTACTTTAAAATGGTGAAATATCTCATTTACATGTTTTACTTTCTTCATATATCTTATTTTTTTATTTCTAATATTTTTCACTTTAGAAATTTTTTTTATTTTATTAATAGTTGAACTTTCTATTTTATAAGACTTTATAAATTTCTTTAAAATATACAAAAGAATTTCATTTTTTTCACCATAAAATTTTTTTATTTTTTTTAATAGAATTTTATGATCAATTTTATCAAAAAATTTACATAAATCTAGATTTAGAATTTGAGTATACCCATCATTCACATATTCTTCAACTTTTCTTATTGCACATGGTGCTGACTTTCCTTCTCGATAAGCATAACTTAAATTTTCTATTTCTTTAAATTTTTTTTCGCTATATTCCTTTATTGATTCATAAACAACTTTTTGAATTAAAACATCTTTTATATTTGCAATTGATAATATTCTTATTTTCTTCAATTTTATAGCTTTTTTTTTAGTTAAAGATTTATCTTTAGGAATTTCTATTTCTCTAAAAGGTTTAAATAGATATTGTCTTTTTATAATTCTTTTAATTAGATTATCCAATAACTCAGTTTTTATAATTAACTTATCATAAACTTCTGGAGCAATTCCATCTTCCCCCATGATTCTTTTATCTTCTTCAATCATTTTCAAGTAGTCTGTTTTTGTTTCTTTATAATCTAAATATATCTTCATTAAGTTTTCTTTATTTAAACTTTTAAATATTTTTTCATCTAAATTCATAAAAAAATCTATTCGTAATTTTCTTTACGAATAGATTCTCCACCTCCCTACTTTTGTAGTAAATTTATTCCGTTATATAACGAATACCAAAGCTGATAATATGATATAATAGGTATATAACAAATGTTCCTTTAATCAACGATTTAATTGGTGATTTAATGGTTGACAAGGAGCTTGAGCTTATAGTTTTAAGACATTTCTCTACACAAAGTAAAAAAATTAGATTCAAGACCTCCAGTTGGTGGTTACTGGTAATGATGTCTCAAATCTTATAATTTACCACCCCTCACATATCTTATTTTATAACTCGATATATGATAAAAATCTTAAGAAGATGATAGTTTCCTACCATCTTTCTTCAGGAGCTGAACATTTGATATAGCTTATAGATAATCTTACAGATTATAAATATTCGTTGTATCATATTATCACTCCTTGTCAATTCCATTAAATCACCAATTAAATCGTTGATTTGCAGGAACTGGAGCTAAGATTTTTCTTAGTGCAGAGCGTTTGCAACTCCGTTCTTAAAGAGAGTAAACTACTCTCGACAGAGAACTCATGATTTGATAATACTCTTATTACTCCTATTTGTCAATATTTAGACAAAAAAGATCCCCAAAATAGGAATCTTTTTTAATTTTTTAACAATATAGATTTAAATACTCATCATACGCTTTTTTTACTTTTTCTAAAAATATATCATCTCTATCATCTGGTATATCTTTTATTTCAAAATTAAGATGTCTTTTATCTATATTTATTGTAAAAGGATGTCCTTCTGTATCTTCACAAGAGAAATAGATATCGTTTTCTTTACTGATTTCTAAATAGTGTTTTTTTATATTTAATATATTACTTGTTAATGAATCTGTTAAAGTAACTCCAATTTTATCAGAAATATTATATCCTTCTGTTCTTAGCAACTTTAATTTTTCACCTTTTTTCTCATAAATTTTAACATTTAAATTCAATTTTTTTATTATTTTTAGATCTTTTAAATGTTTTTCTAAACTTTCTAACTTCCATTCAATAGGTTGGCAGTTCAATGTATTTATATTAAAAATATAATTTCTTTCTATATTTTCTTCATCTAATGCATCATAGATCATTTTTTCTAAGGTTTCTTTAAATTGTTCTACACCAAAATGTCCAAAATATTGGAAAAATATTAAATTCTCCCTAAAATAAATCACAAATCTTGCTAAGTCATCATTTGGAATTTTTTTCTTCAACATATTTCCAGTATCCATTTCTACTTTTGATATATTTGCTTCTCCACCTTTTCGAAGCTTATATCTAGAAAGATTATCTTCTTTATGTGATCCACCTGCAAATTCATACTTTATTGTTTTTCCATCCTCATCATAAACCTTTTGATCAAACAATTTATAAGTTGATGCCAACGCTTTTTTTATTTTTTCTTCTAATTTCAAATTTACTTTTGATTCAAAATCTAAAATTTCATATCTTAATATATATAATTTCATTAATACTCCTGCTTTTTCTAAGCATACAAAATAAGATAAAAAACTATTTAAATAGTACCATGTTGTCAACATTTTAGTTTTTTATTTGAATTCAAATACCTCCTAGATTAATTTTCAAATAATCTAGAATATCCCCTTATTTTTTATACTTTTAAGCAAAAATCAACTAAAAAGTAAATTTTTATCTTTACTTTTTCTGCTTTTTATGTAATAATTATTACATAAAATTTGCATGAAAAAAGAGAGTAAGATCGCTGTCCGCATTATTACTCATGTAAGGAAATATCCTTGTAAAAGTGTCTTAGCGCCAACTAAGATACTTTTTTTATTTATTTGTAGAATTATGATAACATATATTTTTTTAAAAATCTAGTTTTTTATTTTTAAAACTCTTTTATTTGCCTTTTTTAGCCCTTACAAATCATTTTTAATACCGTGATATACGGTTGTCACACCTGTGCCTTATTTTCAATTTTGTAAAGTATTTTGCTTTTACAATATCTAATAAATATTTTTAACTGCACCCAAAATGCACCCATTTTATTAAAAAAAACAGTAAAAAATACTTATTTTTAAATTTTCGCCCCCTTAAAAACCTAATAAAATCAATATATTTAAAAATAAACTTTTTTTTAAAGTTGAGTGGGAGTAATTTTATATTAGTTAAAGTCTTCAAACTTTAAATGAACTTAATTAGAAAACACTTTGGATAATCCCAGGGTGTTTTCTTTCATACTAGACTAAAATACAATCTAATATATTTTTAAGGAGTTTATATGTTTTTTAAATCATTTTTTTATTCTCTTTTTATGAATTATACTTTGTTTACATTTTTTAAAATTTCTTTTTCTAATAACCCTAGAAAAAAAATACATTCGATAAAATTATTATTTAGAGATATTTTCTTAGTTTTATTTTTGGGATTTTGTTTTTTAAACACTACTTTTAAAGATATTTACTGTACTTTACTAATCATTTTAGAATTAATTTTTATTTTAGATGTTATTTATAAATATTTTCTTAATTTGAAACTTTTCTATATTGAGGAAAGTAATGGAACAGAAGAATATTTTTCTTTTTCTTTGAGATCTTTATTTTGTATTTTATATTTATATTTTGCAATCGACTATTTAATAAAAAGTTATACCTCTAACCTTGCTTTTTTATCTTTTATGAAAAAACTCCTTTTCAATTTTGTTTTAGAAGGACTTTCTTGAGTATTTTAGCATCTGTTGTTTTTGTTATTATACAACAATTAATAAACTATAAAAATAATTTTATTATTTATCAGAATTTATCTTATACACTTAAAAGTTCTTATAAAATAATAAATAACATAGATTATCAATGTAGAATAAAAACAAAAGAAATTCCATTACATAACTTACAATTTTATACAATAAAAAATAAACCTTCTACTCTGCAAATATTATTAAAAGATTATTTAAAAAAGAGTTAAATTATATTGTTGAAAATAAAAGTTTTTTTATTAGTCATTTTTCAAAATTAGAACTTGAACAAATAATAACAACAATAAATACAATTATTTCTAACGAACAATACAATAATCAATTAGAAAATAACATTATTTTATCTAATCAAATTTATAAAGTTTTAAAAGATTTGAGAACTCTAAAAAAAATCCAATTAAATACATTTTAAATAATTATTAATTTTATCCAATAATGTGCTTCCCAAATTCTAAAAAATAAAAAGTAGAAATTTAAATTCTACTTTTTATTTTTTACTCATTAATTAACATAATCGTACTTTATTTATCTTTTATAAATTTCCATTTCGTTCACCTATAGATTTTCTATATCATACCCTATTAAAGTCTTCAAAATTACAACTCATAATATAACAATATCTTCTTTTAAGTAGTTTATCTCTATCTAATTATTTTATTAACCAATAAATATTTTTTTAGTTTTTTCTTTATCAATATATTCTACAAAACCTCTAACTATTATTATTTCTACTATTATTTAAAAATTACATTATTATTCCCACACTATATCTTGCCCTTGTTATTCCTACATATAATTTCGCTCTAGTTTCTTCTTTTAAGTTTGTATTATTATTGCTAAACCATTCTTTCATATCTTTTGTTGGATATATAAGAACTCTATCAAAACTTAATCCTTTTGAATTTCCAAAATTAATCGAACAATACTTTTCATCAATTTTTACTCTATTATTCCATTTTATTTGTACTGGATTATATTTCTTTAAATAATCTTGTACTTCTACACTACTTATATAATGTATTCCACAATTTTCAGGTAATTCATTATGACAACAATAGCATGGTTCCGTTGGTTTAAAATTTGGATATAATTTATTTGCCAGCTCACAAATTTTAAAGTTATTTCGATGAGTTAATACTAAACTTTTTTCATCGATTTCCACTTCTTCTTTTTTTAATTTGTCATTAAAATATTCTTTAACTTTACCATTATTATACTTTTTATTTTTCTTTTCTTTGTGTGTTGAATAGGTTGTTTGTCTTGGGTCTCCTACCATTAATATTTTTATTTTAGACTTTACTAATAACTGAAGAATTTCTAAATCATACCCTGCTAAATCTTGTACTTCATCTAAAAATATATAATCAAAAATCTCTGCTAATCGATTAATCACTTTCCCTTTCGATTTCCTATTACACTCACAGATAAAATTTGAAATTTTATCCGAATATATTTTGAATTCTTTATTAAAATAATAACTAAGTTCTATAGATTTTTTTGATACTATTTTATTTGCAGTTTTAATATAATTAGAAATTCCTTCACTAAAAATCATTCCATTTATATCTTTTTCAAAAAGTTCTTCAAACAACTCTCCTTTATATGGTTTTATCCCATGTTTTATAAAAAATGAAAACCAAGTTTCTATTCTAATATTAGCTGGTATTAATCCATTTAGTTCAAAAAATTTTTTTCTTATTTCCAATTCATTTGCTTCTGTATAGGTTATTATTGCAATTTTCTTGCTTTCTAATTCAAGAGCCTTTTTCACTAGATATGTCGTTTTTCCCACTCCAGCACCTGATATAATTAGTTTACTCTTCATCATTACACCACTCCACAGCTTTTTTTATGTATTCTGGATATTCTAATATTTGATTACTTTCAAATACTCTTAAAGCCCATTCACTTTTGTTTTTTATCATAAAGTCAATCAATCCTGCTTTTGTCTCTACCTTTTTTTTCCTCTCTCTTACAATATCACTTAATTTTTTAATATCATTGACATTCACAAATTGTGGTTCTAAAGTATTTAAGTCTCCATCTTTGTCTGCAAAAACTTTTATATTTTCATTTTTAGTATAATCTTTATATTTTTCTTCTATGTTTTTGGAATAATTTCCATCATTATCCGTTATAACCCCAACTTTTTCATTTAATAAAATCGCTATCTCAAGAAATCTTTTAAAGGCTAATCCACAAGATATTACATCTATTCCTTTATTTATTGGGAGTTTCTCTCTATTTTTTATCATAAAATATTTTTGAAATATAAGTTCATCTGAATCTCCTTCAACTAAAATACTTTTTTGAGATAAAATTAATCTTAAAGTATTATATCCAGGTAATTTTTTAAAAAACTTATATGTCTCTTTATTTAGTTCTGTTAATCTCATATTCTTTCTATTTTTTAGTAAAATCAGATTATTCAAACCCAATTTATTTGCTACAAATGGACTATGTGTTGACAATATAACCTGTTTTCCTTTTGATTCTTCTTCAATTATTTTCATTAGTTCATTAAGCTTTGTATGCGATAAATGATTTTCAGGTTCTTCTATCAATAAGATTTGAGCTTGAGATGTTTTTTTATGCTGAAGAGCTAATTTAGACTTTATTATACATTGATCTCCTCTTCCTATTTGATGAAATGGAATTTCATCCAAAATAGTTATCAATGTATTTTCCCATGAGTTTTGAGTAGATAAATCTACTGATATTTCTAATTTTTTTCTATCTATTTTTTCTTTCAAATCATCATTTATTTTTGATATATATTCACTTCTCATAAATTCTTCTTTAACTTGTCTAAATGCTTGAGATATACCAACTTTTTTATCTTCATCTAAATAATTTTTTATTATTTTTGATATATATAAATCGGATCCATTTTGACATTTTGTTAATGATGAATCTATTAATATAGATTTTAATGGAATTATTCTCGAAGTTAATGAATCTCTTCCAAAAGATGACCATTTCATCTGATAATACTCTATTGGTAGAGTTATTATTTCCTTATCTTTAATAAGAATTTCATATTCTTTAAGATAACTATCATCAAATTTAATCTCTAGTTTAATTCCATACTTATCGGATCTATCACTATTATTATTTCCTTTTAAAATTGCTAATTCCTTAAGCTTTTCAGGTGATTTTGAATTAATAAACAGTTCTATTTCTATCGAAGGTAATATTTCTTGTTTTCCACCAGCTTTCAAATCAGTAATATATTTTTTTACAATATTTTTATTAAACAAATATTGACTTATTTCATTCTTTAAATATTTACCATTTAACAATCCTGAAAGCGCTAAATTTATCCCCTCTAAAATCGTACTTTTACCTTCACCATTATTTCCTACCAAGATATTAATTCCTTCTTTAAACTCAATTGTGTATTTTCCTTCAAAACATTTATAATTAATTAAATTAAGTTTTTCTATATACATTCTACTTTCCCCCTTAAGATTATGTTATTACTATATATATCTTAATATAGCTATTTTTAGTTCTATTTCTAATAGTCTAAATATACTTTATTAAAAATGAAATTGCAATATTAAAAAGTTTAAATTTATCTCATTTTTTATTTACAAAAAATTCTTCTATTAATTTAACATCTCCAAACATTACTTTCAGGCTAGTTTTTATCTTTATTTTATATCTCATATTTAATTTATTTCAAATTTATATACTCAATTTCTCAAAACGCAATTCAAATTGTGTACATTTTTAAGATACGTTTTGAAATTTGTATCAAAAAACAACTATTTTTCTTCCTAAATTATAGAAAAACCCTTTTTTTTATGCTAAAATATTTATAACACTTACCGGGGGAGGGAATAATAAATTATGTTAAAAAAAATTAAAACTATTTCTGAAAATCTTTCTAATAGCGAAATTCCTAAAGTTTTTGATCATTTTGGAAAAAAGATACTTCCTTTTTATAGAAGAGAAGTAAGTA
>NZ_JBOGCC010000140.1:0-11482 GCF_051656525.1 Clostridium sp.
AGCCGGGATACCTGCCTTTATGTGAGTATTGTTGTCTTCTGAGGGTTGGACAATGATAATATGTATAAAATGTACGTATTTAACGCATACCTTTAAGGAATGCGTATTTTTTTGCGTATTAATCAAGATACCCTGATTAACTAAAAGGGAGAAATAATAATGAAAAACTTTAAAAAATTATTAGTTGTTTTTGTAGCACTTACCATAGTAATAGGGGCTTTAGTAGGTTGTGGAAAACAAGAGGTGACTATGAAAGATAGAGCTGGAAATAGCTTTATAGCACCTAAAAAAATTGAAAGAATAATATCAACTGCACCATCAAATACTGAGATTTTAGTAGGGCTTGGTTTAGGGGATAAAATTGTAGGAATAGATAAATACTCAAGTGATGTACCAGGAATAAAGAAAGGTATACCAGAGATTGACTTTAGAAATCCGGATGTTGAGGCTATTATAGCATTAAAGCCTGATATAGTTATAGCATCAACACATAATAAAGAAGGTAATGAAGACCCATTTAAGCTTATAAAGGATGCAGGAATTCCAGTAGTCTATGTACCAACAAGTGGTGGTTTTGATGGGATTTATGAAGATATAAACTTTTTAGCAAAGCTTACAGGTACTGAGGAAAAAGGGACTGAAATGTTGGATTCTATGAAAAGTGAAGTAGCTAAAATTGAAGCTATAGGAAAAACTATAAAAAATAAAAAAACTGTTTATTTTGAAATAGGTTCAGAGCCAAATTTATTTAGTTTTGGGAATAATACTTTCTTAAATTCAATGATAGAAATGGTAGGAGCTAAAAATATTTTTGCTGATGAAAAGGAATGGATAAGTCCATCAGCTGAATCAGTAATAAAGAAAGATCCTGATGTAATCTTAACTAATGAAACATATTTACCTAATCCAGTTAAGAGCATAGAGGATAGACCAGGGTTTAATACAATAAAGGCAGTTAAAGATAAACAAGTCTTTGTAATAGATAAAAATGCATCATCACGTCCAAGTCAAGATTCAATAAAGGCGTTAAAGGAAATAGCTAAAGCTATATATCCTAAAGAGTATGCAGAGATTAATTAAAAAAAATAAATTAATGTGGCTTAGTATTCCTATTGCTATATTAGTTATATGTGTTGGAACTTCCATAGGGAGTTCCAATATTAATATAGTGGATATAGTTAGAATAGTAGGGAATAAGCTTTTTAATATTCCGCTACCAGAAAGTATAAATGCACAGGACGTGGCTATAATTTGGGTGATAAGATTACCAAGAGTTATATTAGCATTTATAGTTGGAGCTATTTTATCAGTTAGCGGTGCTGTTACACAATCTATATTAAAAAATCCTTTAGCATCTCCATATACTATAGGAGTTTCAGCAGGTGCATCTCTTGGAGTTGGATTGTACATAATGATTGGAATTTCAATACCTCTTTTAGGAAATTTCACTATGCCTTTAATAGGATTTATTTGTGGAGTAATAACAATTTTTACAGTAATAATGTTTGCAAATAAAGTAGATAGAGGATTTTCAAATAATACATTAATACTTTCAGGAATGGTTTTATCACTTTTTGCAAGTGCTATATTAACTACACTTACAGCAATATTTAGTGAGGATTTAAAGTCAATTGCTATGTGGCAAATGGGATCATTTGGACTTAAAAGTTGGAGCTATGTTATTGCAGGAATTCCTTTTGCAGTTATAGGAATAGGGATAGTTTTAAGATACACGAAGGAAATGGATATTTTAAGCTTTGGTGAAGAGTATGCATTATCAGTAGGTGTGGAAACATCAAGGATTAAAAAGATACTGTTAGTAGCAGTTGCAATTCTTGCAGGAAGTGCAGTAGCACTTAGTGGTGTTATTGGATTTGTAGATTTAATAGTTCCTCATATTGCAAGAAGAGTATTTGGTTCAAAGCATAAAATAATAATACCTATGAGTATTTTAATTGGTGGAACCCTTATGGTTGTAACTGATTTAATTGCAAGAACAGTTATATCACCATCAGAGCTTCCAGTAGGCGCAATAACTGCTATAATAGGAGCTCCATTTTTTGCATATATTTATTTTGGAAAGAAGAGGAGAAGATAAATGCTTGAAATTAAAAATTTAAGTTGTGGATATGATGGAAATGATGTAATTCATAATGTTTCATTTAATGTGAGAAAGGGTGAAACTATTTCTATAATAGGTCCAAATGGATGTGGAAAGAGCACGATATTAAAAGCTATTGCAGGAATAATTGAGTATGAAGGTATAGTAAATATAGAAAATGAAGATAGAAAAAATATTAAAAGAAAAGATTTAGCTAAGAAGATTGCATTAATGAGTCAAAATGCAGAAATATTCTTTGAATATACAGTATATGAGGCGGTTGCACTTGGAAGATATCCATATATGAAAGATATGTTTTCAAGCTATACAGAAAAAGATAATGAAATAATATTAAATTCGTTGAAAGAAGTAGGAATTTTAGATATAAAAGATAGAAATATAAAAGAATTATCAGGAGGGCAACTCCAAAGAGTATATTTAGCAAGAGCTTTTACACAAGAGCCTGAAATAATACTTTTAGATGAACCTACAAATCATCTTGATTTAAAATGTCAAATTGAAATTTTAACTTATATAAATAAATGGGCAAGGAAAAAAAATAAAATAGTAATAGGTGTTTTACATGACTTAAACTTAGTAAGTATGTTTAGTGAAAAAGTAATTCTTATAGAAGAAGGAAAAATAGTATTGAATAAGGATGCTGAAGATGTACTAAAAAGTGATGAAATAGAAAAAGTTTATGGTATAAATATAAGAAACTTTATGAGAGAGGCACTGAAAAAATGGATTTAAGAAGCTAGAAATAAATTATATTTCTAGCTTTTTTCTGAATGTTCACAAAATTTTATCAATATTAAGTAATAATAATTATTGATTAAAATAAATAAAAGGTATATAATTTAGTCATAGATAAGAAGATAATAACGTAACGATAGATAGAAAAAGATTTTAGGAGGAGTTAGATATGAAAAAATTTATTTGTACAGTTTGTGGATATATTTATGATGGGGATTCAGCACCAGAAAAATGTCCTATATGTGGTGTAGGACCTGATAAATTCAAAGTAATGGAAGAAGATATGGCTTGGGCTGATGAGCATAGAGTTGGAATAGCACAAGGTGTTGATGAAAAAGTTGTTGAAGGATTAAGAGCTAACTTCATGGGAGAATGTACTGAAGTTGGAATGTATTTAGCTATGTCAAGACAAGCTGATAGAGAAGGACATCCAGAAGTTGCAGAAGCTTATAAAAGAATAGCATTTGAAGAAGCAGAACACGCTGCTAAATTTGCTGAACTTTTAGGTGAAGTTGTAGTAGCTGATACAAAAGCTAACTTACAAGCAAGAGTTGATGCTGAGTTTGGTGCATGTCAAGGTAAGAAAGATTTAGCTACTTTAGCAAAACAATTAAACTTAGATGCAATCCATGATACAGTTCATGAAATGTGTAAAGATGAAGCTAGACATGGAAGAGCTTTCAAAGGTCTTTTAGATAGATATTTTGGAGACAACAACAATAACAATGAAGATCCATTTGAATTTAAAAAGTTTGAATTAGTAAAAAGAGTACAAGAAAATGATGTAATTACTTCATTCTATTTCAAAAGAGTAGATGGAAAGCCTTTAGCAGAGCATAAAGCAGGGCAATTTATTTCAATTAAACCAGTTAAATCAGGTGAAAATGTAGATGAAGTAAGACAATATAGTCTTTCAATGAAACCAGGTGCAGACTTCTACAGAATAAGCGTTAAAAAAGAAGAAAAAGGTTTAATATCAAAATACATTCATGAAAACTTAAATGTTGGAGATGTAATTGAAGCAACAAGCCCACTTGGAGAATTTATATTAAAAGAAGGAAATAATGATAGACCATTAGTTCTTTTAAGTGGTGGAATTGGAGTTACTCCAATGATGTCAATGTTATATAAATCATCTGAAAGTGATAGAAAAGTTGTATTTGCACAAGCAGTATTAAATTCAACAGCACATACATTTAAATCAGAATTAGAAAAAATCAAAGAAAATCACTCAAATGTAGAAAGTGCAATATTCTATCAAACACCATTAGAAAGTGATGTAAAAGGTGAAGATTATGACTTTGAAGGATTCATGTCAAAAGAATGGATAGAAACATTACCTAAAAATGCAGAATTCTATTTCTGTGGACCATTAGGATTTATGAAACACATCTATAACACACTTATAGGAATGGGAGTTAAAGAAGACTCTATAAACTATGAAATGTTTGGACCATCAGCAGATTTAAAAAATATGTAGTGAAGATAAATTAAAATATATAAAGCTTAGCAGAAAGAAAAAATCTTTTTGCTAAGCTTTTTTTATTACAAAAATGTAATTTTAAGATTATAGAGATGTAATTTACAGAAGTTAATATAAGAGTATAAGAGAGAGAGAAAAAAGGGAGAATGGGAAAATGATAAAGATAGAAGGCTTAGAAAAGATTTATGGAAAGGGTGATACAAAAGTAGAGGCACTTAAAAATATTAATTTAGATATTGAAAGAGGAGAAACTATAGCAATAATAGGAGAGTCAGGTTCAGGAAAATCTACATTACTTCATATGATTGGTGGTGTTGATACTGCAACTAAAGGAAAGGTTTATCTAAATGGGACTGATTATTCAAAACTAAGAGATAAGGAGCTTGGGATAATAAGAAGAAGAAATATTGGGTTTGTTTTTCAAGATTTTAATCTTTTAGATTCACTAACAGTTGAAGAAAATATAGAAATGCCTGTGCTTTTAGATAAAAAAGAAATGGATAAAGAGTATAAGAATGAACTTATAGAAATGCTTCATCTTAAAGGAAAAGAAAAAAGTCTTCCATCTCAATTATCAGGAGGACAAAAGCAAAGAGTGGCTATAGGAAGAGCATTATCTAATAAGCCAGATATAATTTTAGCAGATGAACCAACAGGAAATTTAGATAGTAAAACATCAAAGGATATAATAGCACTTTTAAAATATTCATGTAAAAAATATAATCAAACTTTAATTATGATAACTCATGATATTTCAATAACTGATGAAGTTGATAGAGTAATAAAAATTGAAGATGGCAAAATTATTTTAGATAAGAAAAGGGTTTAAGATATGAAAAGGTATGATGGGATTGTTTTAAGAGAGATTATAAAACATAAGAAGAGAAGTATATTCACATTATTAGCTATTATATGTTCTATAAGTGTGCTTATTTTTATTGGAGAAGTTAATAATTTAAGTAAAATAGCAAAGGTGGAGAATATAAAATTTCTCTATGAAGATATTCATGGAAAACTAAAGAATATTAAAGGAGAAGATGCATTAAAACTTAAACAAAATAGTCTTGTTGGGAATATAGGATATAGTTTTATTGAAGAAAATATTATAAGAACAGACCATGAAGATGGTGGATGGAGTGAAACTCCAGAGTTAATTTATTATATGGATGAAGAATATATCAAAAACATAATTCAAGAAGAATTTATGGAGTTTCAAGGAAGGTATCCTAAAAATAATAAAGAAGTAGTTATTGTAAATCCAAGTGACAAGAATATAAAAATAGGTGATACACAGGTATTAGGGAAAAAAGAAAGAACTGTAGTAGGAATTATGAAAACTTTAGATGAAAATCCTTTTATGGATCATTGGAAAATCTCAGGGATAGAGGATGTTAAATCATTAGATAAAGTAAATGCAAATATTAAACTTAAAGAAGAAAAGAATATGGCAGATAAATTAAAAGAGATTGCAAAATCTATAGGAGTAAGTGAGATAAAAGTAAATGGTGAGAAGGATGAAAAATATCTTTTTATAAATAAACTTCTTATTACAACGTTAGGGGAAGAGGTGCGAGTAGGAGATTCTATTAGTTATCCTAACAATGGTAATAAAATTTTAGAAAGAGTAGTTTTAGTAGGACTGGTAATTTTAATTTATATATCTATTAATGTAGGAATGAAGGAAAAGAGAAAAACTTATGCCACATTAAAATGTATAGGTGCAAGTAATGGGCAAATAAGGTTTTTAATGTTGAAAGAAAGCTTTTTGATGATGCTATTTTCCATAATTCCAGGTGTACTTTTAGGTGAGTGTATATTCTTAAGTCTAAAAGAAAGTGTACTAAGAGTTTCAAATGAATGGGGAATAGATATAACTTATACTGTTAATTTTAGAAACATAATAGTTGTCATAATAGTAGCAATTATAATTGTTATTTTAGCTAGTTTAATTCCAATGATATGGTTAAGTAAAGTAAGACCGATTGAAGGAATAAAAACTTTTGAAAATTCAAAAAGCAAAAAAATAAAATCAAAGTTTATAAGAAAAGTTTTTGGATATGAATGTGAGTTAGGTTATAAAAATTTAATGAAGGATAAAAAAGGAACTTTAGGAATAGTACTAGCAATATCAGTAATGTTAATAACCTTTAATACTTTTGCAAGTTACTATAAGTTTGAATTAAGTAAAATAGAAGGAAAATTAGGAGTAATGGGAAGAGATTTAAGCATGACAAGTTATGCTTATGAAGAAGGAAGTGATGAAAAGGCTAAAAAGATTATTGAAAAATATGAGGATTATATTGACTATAGTAGATTAACTATCTATGATTATGTACTTTTAAGAATTGAGGGATTAGATAAAGAAATAATAAGAGATAGCCAAGCTTGCAAATATTATGATGAAGAAAAAAATATTATTACATCAGTAAATGCTGGACCAAGTATAATTACATTAAATGATAAAGGATTCAATAACTTAAAGCCATATATAAATGGAAAGAAAATAAGCTTAGAAGAATTTAAAAGAGATGGAGTTATATTTTTTACAAATGGTGATGAAGGAGCTATTTATCCTCCTAAAGATAGAGATGAAATAAAAATTCATATAAATCAAGGGGAGAAAATATATGGATTTAAAAACTTTTGGGAAGGTGATAGTGAAATTGGAAAGTTTATAGTGCCTAAAGATGAAGAGACTATAACTAAAGATTTAAATGTAATGGGGACAGTTTATTTGGAAACTATAAATGGAAGTTATGATCAGAATATGGGAAGGCAAAATGGAATAATTATATCAGAAGAAATGGCAAAAGAACTTAAAATAAAATCTACGTTTGATGCTAGATATTCTTTAGAGTTTAAAACAAAAAAATTAAGGGAAGAGCATATAAAAAGTTTAGAGAAAGATATTGAACAACATGAGGAAATACTGTATTTTAATACAATTGAAATGAGACAGGAACAAATAGCATATTTAAATTCTATAGCAAAAATAATATTTGTTATTTTAGGGATTTTAATGGGACTTATGATTTTAAGTATAGTAAATATTAGAGATATAACTATGAATGATAGGAGAAAAGAGTTTGGAACATTATTTTCTTTTGGGATGGATAGAAAAATGCTTAAAAAGACACTGATTTATGAAGGTATTATACAAATGATATTTTCATTAGTAATAGGAAATGTGGCTTCAATAATGATTTTAAAATATTTAAAAGAAAGTATAATGAAATTTACTTTTTCTTATTGGATTTTAGTAATAGGAAGTATAGGAATAGTAGTTATTTGTATATTGAATATATTAAATAGTGTTAGAAAGTTAACACCTAAAAATACTATAGATTTAATGAGAAAAGTAGATTAAGTTTAATGAGAAAAAGCATTTTGATTAATGCTTTTTTCTATATTATAAATAAGAAATTTAGATTTAAGGATAATTATGTTAAAATTTATTATGAGAGGTGATTTTTTTGAGAATACTTTTAGTTGAAGATGATAGACCAGTTGCAATTGGTGTTGAATATAGCTTGAAGAAGGAAGGATTTGAAGTTTTACTAGCTTCTTCAGTTGAGGAGAGCAAAAAAATAATTGAGGATGAATATATAGATATAGCACTTTTAGATATAAGCTTACCAGATGGTGATGGTTATGAGCTTTGCACATATATAAAGGAGAAAAAGAATAATGTTGGTATTATTTTTGTTACTGCTTGTGACGAGGAATGCAATGTTGTGTTAGGACTGGATCTTGGTGGAGATGATTATGTAACTAAACCTATTAGAGTTAGAGAATTAGTTTCAAGAATAAATGCAGTAGGAAGAAGAAAAGGAATTTTTAAAGATACAGCATTAATTATAGGAAATTTAAAAATAAATAAATTATCTCATACAGTTTTAAAAAATGAGAGAGAAGTTATATTAACTAAGGCAGAGTATAAGTTAATGATAATACTTTTAGATAATAAAGGACAAGTTCTTGAAAGAGGAACTCTTTTAGAAAAGCTTTGGGATATTGATGGAAATTTTGTTGATGGAAATACATTAAATGTGTACATAAAAAGGCTTAGGGAAAAACTTGAAGATGATGTGAAAAATCCTAGATATATAATGACAGTTAGGGGTGTAGGATACAAATGGGGGGAATAGGAAATGGATATAAGTGAAAGAGGGAAAAATTTAATTTTAGCTTCAATATTATTTTTAATATTTGGAGTTTTTTTAATATTAAGTAGTAATCTTGCCTTAAGTAAGATAAACAATATGTATATAAAACAAAATATAGCATTAATAGGAACTTTATCAAAGGAAAAAGGTTTTAGTGAAGAAAAAATAATAGGAATTATAACAAAAGGTGATAGTAATGGATATGAGGAAGGAAAGAAAATTTTAGATAGATATTATTATAAAGAAGGCTTAAGTACTAATTTAAATCCTATTATGAAAAAGGCAAAGGAAGATTTAAATATAAGTATTATAGGAGTTTGGGGAATATTTTTTATTATTTTTCTAGTTTGTATTTATATAAAGGAAAGAAAAAATCTGAAAATATTAAATGAGTTAATCAAAAGAGCAAGTAAAATTGTAGAAGGTGATTTTTCAAGCAGAGAAAATTATAGAATAAAGGATGGTCCATTTGAAAGTTTAGATGAAAGTTTTTGTTTAATGGAAGATAGAATAAAAAGTGATATAGATAATTTGAAAAAAGAAAGATTAAATTTAAAGAATATAATAAATGATATTAGCCATCAGTTAAAAACGCCTTTAACTGCACTTTTAACTTATAATGATATTTTAAATGATTATGAGAATATGCCAAAAGATGATATAGATAATTTTATAGAATTAAGTTCTAATCAATTAGAGAGAATGGACTGGCTCATAGTAACACTTTTAAAGTATGCAAGACTTGAAGGTGATGTAGTTGAGTATAAAAAAGAAAATATAAATATGATAGATACAATTTTTGAAGCAATAGCACCATTAAGAATAAAGAGTGAGGAAAAAAATCAAACTATAAATATAAATTATGATAAGAAAGAGCATATTCTTTATCATGATAGAAAATGGCTTGCAGAAGGATTGAGTAATATAATAAAAAATGCAATTGAACATACAGGCGAAAATGGAGAGATTAATATATCTATATATGATAGTTTAGCTTTTCTAGAAATAGAGATAAAGGATAATGGAGAAGGAATAAGAGAAGAGGATATAGGAAAAATATTTACAAGATTTTATAAAAAAAACTCTAATACAAAGCCTAAAAGTATAGGTATTGGATTATCCTTATCAAAATCAATTATTGAAAAACATGATGGGATTATTAGCGTAAAAAGTAAGCTTTCAGAAGGAACAAGTTTTACAATAAGATTTATAAAGTAAAAAAATTCCTTTTATGTTTAAATTGACAATAAATAACAGAGATTTGCCAATAAAGAAAGACTATGATATTATATAAATCGATAAAAAACTACGTATAATAAGACTATTATACTATTACATATGAAAAATCTAGGAGGAATAGATATGTCAGCTTTACCAAAATGCCCAAAGTGTGGTTCAGAATATACTTATGAAGATGGATTAATGTTAGTATGCCCAGAGTGTGCTCATGAATGGAGTGCAGATAGTACAGAAGCGACTGAAGATACTTTAGTAGTAAAAGACTCTAATGGAAACATACTTCAAGATGGTGATTCAGTAACTATAATAAAAGACCTTAAAGTAAAGGGTGCATCATCAGCACTTAAAAAAGGAACTAAGGTTAAAAATATTAGATTAGTTGATGGAGATCACAATATTGATTGCAAAATAGATGGTTTTGGAGCAATGAGCTTAAAATCAGAATTTGTTAAGAAAATCTAATTTATTTTTAAATTAAACTTGATATTATAAGAATATAAGAAAAGCGTAGTGCTGCAAACACTATGCTTAACCTAGAACATTTATTTTAGGATTATTGAATTAGAATTAGAGAAAAGCGTTACTTTTGTGAAGATAGACGCTTTTTTTGATTTTTAAAAAAAGAATTATAGCATTTAGAAGATTTGCTACCCATAAGATAATAATGGAAAAAGATTTGAATTTAGATAGGTGTATGTTAGAGTGAAATTAGTAGATTTTATGAGTGGGGGGAGAATGATGAATATAAGATTTTTGAAAAGAAGTAAGGAAAATATTTTAGGTTATTTGAAAAAATATTATAATGAAAATTCTATTTTTATAGATGTATTTTGGGAAGAGAGGGTTATGAAATCAAACTTCTATGAAATACAAGTAGATGGAAAGTTTTCAGGGGTTTGTGGTATTTTTGAAAGTAATATGATTATGGTTTTAGCTATAGAATTAGAATGTAGGCATCTACAGTACAAAATATTTGAGGAAGTAAAAAGACTTGAAAATGTTCAGTATGCAGCAGTAACTACAAGTGATGAAATGTTTATGGGGCTTGCACTTGAGTATTCAAGGGATATAGAAAAAGATTCCTATTATTCTATAGATTCAAAGAGAAAGATTGTAGATTTGGAAAGATTAGAATTAAAGCTTGCAATGATAGAAGATTTGAGAAATATTGAAAGTGTGACTGAAGGATATTACTCTTCTTTAGAGGAAGAAATAAAAAATGGACAAGTGTATTTAGCCATAGATGGAAAAGAAGTAATAGGAGTAGGTCATTTTGTAAGTGGAATATTATTTAACAATCAAGTTAACATAGGAATGTATGTTAATTCTGAATATAGAGGACTTGGCTATGGAACTGAAATTCTTATAAGACTTAAAGAACTTGCATATATGGTTGGAAAAGAACCTATTTCAGGATGCTGGGCTTATAATCATAATTCATTAAAGGCTCAGATAAAAGCTGGAATGAGTATGAAAGCAAGGTTTTTAAAATTTAAAATATAAAATTAAACCCATTAGCAAAGTGCTAGTGGGTTTAATTTTACTTACTTACATCATTTAAAGAGGATAGTAAATTTACAAAATCTCTTTTTATTGTAGTATCTGATATAAAGATTACTAAGATATCATTATCTTTTAATGTATAGGCTGCTCTAAAGTTAGTGAACTTATTAATTACAACCTTATATTCATAAATGATATCACCTTTAAATTTTAAACCGTGAGCAGTTTTTATTT
>NZ_JBOGCC010000141.1:0-1727 GCF_051656525.1 Clostridium sp.
TTAATTTCATCAGTATAAATCCAAGGTCTTCCTTGCTCTGCCTTAGCTTTTTTACTTAATTTTTCAAGATAGAATTTAGTAGTCATTAATGACCAGCTCCCTTCAAAATTAATTCTTTTACGATTATATCATAAGTTTAATACTATGATACTTAATTTCAAAAGAAAATGATTGAAGGTACAAAAAGTAATGCTATAAAATTTTATATATTTGTTTATATTACCCAAATATTCATTTTGAGTTCAATTAAAATCTATAATTATCCATTAATATAAAATTATAGATTTTTAATTAGGTGGAAATAGATTTGAAAATGAAGTTTATAGGGAGAGAATATGAAGAAAATAAATGGGATAATTTTAGTTGTCGTAATAGTAGTACTTATAGCTAGTATGACAATACATTACGTGAGATCAGTGGGAACATTTCAAGTTACTTCAAAAAATAATATGGTAACGATTGATAATTTTGAAAGAAATAATAAAGATATTATAAAGATAAATTTAAATCAGATAGAAACAATGGAATATCTTCCAGGATTTATAATTATGTCAAAAGAAAAGAAGGAATATCCATCTAAAGTTGATTTTAATATAGTTAGTTTATCAAGAGGCATGGACAATGTTGAGTTAATTTCCTTAAATAATAAAAGTAGTGGAATTTATATAAAAACAAGTATGGGTGCATATCTTATTTCAGCTAAAACTAAAGAGGAAACATTAAATCTATATAATAATTTAAAGGAAAAAAAAGAATTTAATAAAGTTTATTAATTATTATTTCTATTGAAATTTATCTTGGAAGAATATTTAAAAATGATGGAAGTAGAAGAAGATAACTTAGTAAGTTCTTATATAAAATTAAGTTGGTAAAAAATGTAATAATAATTATTGAAAAATAGTTAGTATTATGAGAAAAAAGATATATAATATACTTAAGAAATTTTTATATAAGGAGAAAAATAATGAAAAGTTTATTTTTATCACAAGAAGCAGATAGATGCTTATTATGCAAAAATCCAAGATGTAAGACAGCATGTCCTATAAATACGCCAATTCCTGAAATAATTAGTTTATATAGAGAAGGGAAAAATGAAGAGGCTGGAAAGATCCTTTTTGAGAATAATCCATTATCAGCAGTTTGTGCAATTGTATGTCCTCATGAAGACCAATGTGCAGGAAACTGTATAAGAGGAATTAAGGGTGAGCCAATTCATTTCTATGAAATTGAAGAAGAGATTTCAGGAGATTATTTAGAAAAGGTTAAGTTTGAAAAAGGATTAAGAACTAAAGATAGTGTTGCTATAATTGGTGGAGGTCCTGCTGGTATAACAATAGCATTCATACTAGCACAAAAAGGATATAAGGTTACTATATTTGAAGCTCATGAAAAGATTGGTGGAGTTTTAAGATATGGAATACCAGAATACAGATTACCAAATTCAATGATTGATTCAATTAGTGATAAGTTAGTTCAATTAGGTGTTCAAATTCGACCTAATATAATGGTAGGCCCAGTTCTAACATTAGATAGATTAATTGAAGATGGATATAAGGCTGTATTTATTGGAACAGGTGTATGGAATGCTAAGAAGTTAAATATAAAAGGTGAAACATTAGGAAATGTTCATTATGCTATTGATTATTTAAAAGCACCAGAAGTTTATGATGTGGGAAAAGTTGTTTGTGTTATAGGAGCAGGAAATGTTGCTATGGATGCAGCTAGAG
>NZ_JBOGCC010000142.1:0-6182 GCF_051656525.1 Clostridium sp.
GCAGTATCAAAAATTGAGGAGGTGTACGCATAATGATGTTAACAAGCCATGATATAATAAGAAAGCCTGTTATAACTGAAAAAAGTATGGCAGCAATGGCAGAAAATAAGTACACTTTCATAGTTCACATCAACGCTAACAAATCTCAAATAAAGAGAGCAGTTGAAGAAGTATTCAACGTAAAAGTTGCTGATGTTAAAACATTAAGAACTATGGGAAAAACTAAGAGAATGGGTGTTCACGTAGGAAAGAGAGCAGACTTCAAAAAAGCTATGATAACATTAGCTGAAGGAAGTACAATTGAATTCTTCGAAGGAATGCAATAACCCATTAGTGATTTATTGGCATTAATATGCCAGATAAGCTGAATTAAGGAGGGAATTTAAATGGCAGTTAAAACATTTAGACCTACTACTCCTTCTAGAAGAAATATGACTATGGCTACATTTGATGAGATTACTACAAGCTCACCAGAAAAGTCACTTTTAGTTTCTTTAAAGAAAACAGGTGGTAGAAATGCACAAGGTAAAATAACTGTTAGACACCACGGTGGTGGTGCAAAAAGAAAATACAGAATAATAGATTTCAAGAGAAACAAAGATGGTGTACCTGCGAAGGTTGCAACTATCGAGTATGATCCAAATAGATCAGCATACATTGCTCTTGTAGTTTATGCAGATGGAGATAAGAGATACATAATCGCTCCTAACGGATTAAACGTTGGTGACGTTATAGTATCAGGTGCTGATGCAGATATCAAACCAGGGAATGCTTTACAATTAATAAACATCCCAGTTGGTACTTTCATCCACAACATCGAATTACAAGCTGGTAAAGGAGCTCAATTAGTAAGAGCTGCTGGAGGATCGGCACAGTTAATGGCTAAAGAAGGTAAATATGCAACATTAAGATTACCTTCAGGTGAAATGAGATATGTAAGAATCGAATGTAGAGCTACAATCGGATCAGTATCTAATCCAACTAACGATATCGTTAAGATTGGTAAAGCCGGAAGAAAGAGACACATGGGATGGAGACCAACTGTAAGAGGATCTGTAATGAACCCTTGTGATCACCCACACGGAGGAGGAGAAGGTAGATCACCTATCGGAAGACCAAGTCCAGTAACACCATGGGGTAAACCAACTCTTGGTTACAAAACTAGAAAAAATAAGAAATACTCAGATAAGTTTATTATTAAGAGAAGAAATAGTAAGTAATATGAAGAGAATACTTATTCTCTTCATAGCTGAGAATGTAAAGTTCTGAAGGGAGGCAATATACAATGAGTAGATCAACTAAAAAAGGACCATTCGTTCATGCTAAACTTTTACAAAAAGTTGAAGAAATGAACGCTAATGGGGAGCAAAAAGTTGTTAAAACTTGGTCAAGAAGTTCAACAATTTTCCCACAAATGATTGGACACACAATTGCTGTTCATGATGGAAGAAAGCACGTGCCTGTTTATATATCAGAAGATATGGTAGGACACAAATTAGGTGAATTCGCATTAACTAGAACATTTAAAGGACATGATGATAAAACATCAAAAAGAAAGTAGTACCCTGGAAAGGAGGAACATAAATGGAAGCTAGAGCTATAGCTAAATATGTAAGAATGTCTCCAATAAAGGTAGGAGCTGTTCTTGATTTAATAAGAGGAAAGAATGTTAAAGAAGCTTTCGCTATCTTACAATACACTCCAAGAGAAGCTGCAGTAGTTATAAACAAAGTTTTAAAATCTGCTGTTGCAAATGCTGAAAATAATTTCGCATTAGATACAGATAAATTAATCGTATCAGAAGCATACGTAGGTCAAGGTCCAACTTTAAAGAGATTTAGACCACACGCTCAAGGGAGAGCATTCAGAATCAATAAAAAAACAAGCCATATAACAATAGTTGTTAAAGAAAGAGCTTAGAAGAAGGAGGGAAACGTAGTGGGTCAAAAAGTAAATCCTCACGGACTTAGAGTAGGAGTTATTAAAGACTGGGATGCAAAATGGTATGCAAATAAAAAAGATTTTGCTGATAACCTAATCGAAGATAACCAAATCAGAAAATTCGTTAAAAAAGAACTTTTCACTGCTGGTATTTCAAGAATTGAAATTGAAAGAGCAGCAAAGAGAATTAAATTAAATATACACACTGCTAAACCTGGTGTTATAATCGGGAAAGGTGGAGCTGGAATTGAAGCATTAAAGAAGAAATTGGTTAATTTTACAAGAGGTAAAAACTTACTAATCAACATTGTTGAAGTTAAGGGTGTTGAAAGAGATTCTCAATTAATGGCTGAAAATGTTGCAGCACAATTAGAAAAAAGAATATCATTCAGAAGAGCTATGAAGCAAACTATCCAAAGAGCTATGAAGCACAATGGAGTTAAAGGAGTTAAAATAGCTTGTTCAGGAAGATTAGGTGGAGCTGAGATCGCTAGAACTGAGCAGTACCATGAAGGTACAATTCCACTACAAACTTTAAGAGCTGATATCGACTATGGATTTGCAGAAGCAGATACAACATATGGAAAAATCGGAGTTAAAGTTTGGGTTTATAATGGAGAGGTTCTTCCAACTAAAAAGGTTGAAAAGGAAGAAGCTAACGCATAGGACGCATTGGAAAGGAGGAATAAATCATGTTAATGCCTAAAAGAGTTAAGCATCGTAAGGTACAACGTGGTAGAATGAAGGGTAAAGCTACAAGAGGAAACTTTTTAGCTTACGGAGATTACGGAATACAAGCTACAACTTGTGGATGGATCACTAGTAACCAAATAGAATCTGCCAGAATTGCTATAAATAGATACATCAAAAGAGGAGGAAAACTTTGGATAAAGATCTTCCCAGATAAGCCAGTAACTGAAAAGCCAGCTGAAACAAGAATGGGTTCAGGTAAAGGTTCACCAGAATATTGGGTAGCAGTAGTTAAACCTGGTAGAGTATTATTCGAACTATCAGGAGTAAATGAAGAAGTTGCAAGAGAAGCTATGAGACTTGCATCACACAAACTTCCTGTAAAGACTAAGTTCGTTACAAGAAGAGATTTTGAGGAAATGGGTGGTGAAGAATAATGAAGGCTAGAGAATTAAAAGAATTAAGAGCAAGTAATCCTCAAGATTTAAAAGCTAAATTAGGAGAATTAAAAGCTGAATTATTCAACTTAAGATTCCAATTAGCTACAGGACAATTAGAAAATCCTATGAGAATAAGAGAAGTTAAAAAATCTATAGCCCAAATAAAAACCATCTTAAGACAAGAAGAGTTAAGGGCTGTTGAACAACAGTAATTACTGGAAGGAGGTACGCCCTAATGGAAAGAGGTTTAAGAAAAAAGAGAATCGGAAGAGTTGTTTCTGATAAAATGGATAAAACTATCGTAGTTGCTATTGAAACTAAGGTTAGACATCCATTATATGGGAAAACTGTTAACGTAACTACAAAATTCAAAGCTCATGATGAAAATAATGAAGCAGGAATTAATGATAGAGTATTAATTATGGAAACAAGACCATTATCAAAAGATAAAAGATGGAGACTTGTTGAGATAGTTGAAAAAGCTAAGTAGTAGCTTTTAAACTGAAAGGAGGGTAATTCAATGATACAACAACAAACTAGACTTAAAGTTGCTGATAACTCAGGTGCGAAGGAAATCATGTGTATCAGAGTTTTAGGTGGTTCTAAAAGAAAGTATGGTAACATTGGAGATATAATCGTTGCTAGCGTTAAAAGTGCAACACCAGGCGGAGTTGTTAAAAAAGGTGACGTAGTTAAAGCTGTTATCGTTAGATCAGTAAAAGGAATAAGAAGAGCAGACGGTTCATACGTTAAGTTTGATGAAAATGCTGCTGTTATAATAAAAGATGATAAGCAACCAAGAGGAACACGTATCTTCGGACCTGTTGCTAGAGAGCTAAGAGATAAAGAATTCAATAAAATATTATCATTAGCACCAGAAGTTCTATAAGAGGAGGTGGCTGACTTGAAAATACACGTTAAAAAGAACGACACTGTTATGGTTATATCAGGAAAAGATAAAGGTAAAACAGGTGAAGTTTTAAAAGTATATCCAAAAACTGGTAAAGTACTAGTTCAAGGAGTTAATATAGTGAAGAAGCACCAAAAAGCAAGTAGAACACAAGCTGAAAGTGCTATAATTGAAAGAGAAGCTGCAATAAACAGCTCAAAAGTTATGTTATATTGTACAAAATGCAAAAACACTACTAGAATTAGCAACAAGATCTTAGAAGATGGAGCTAAAGTTAGAGTGTGCAAAAAGTGCGGAGAAACATTCTAAAATCTGAAAGGAGGGCATAGATATGACAAGACTTCAAGAAAAGTATGATAAAGAAATAATTCAAGCTATGATGGAAAAGTTCAGTTATAACAACATAATGGAAGTTCCAAGACTTGAGAAGATAGTAATTAACATGGGAGTTGGTGAAGCAAAAGAAAACCAAAAGGTTTTAGAATCTGCAGTTGCTGACTTAACATTAATAGCTGGTCAAAAGCCAATATTAACAAGAGCTAAAAAATCAGTTGCTAACTTTAAAATAAGAGAAAACATGGCATTAGGATGTAAAGTTACATTAAGAAAAGCAAATATGTACGAATTTGCTGACAAGTTAATGTCAATTGCTTTACCAAGAGTTAGAGACTTTAGAGGAGTTTCAAGCAAAGCGTTTGATGGTAGAGGAAATTATTCTCTAGGAATTAAAGAGCAATTAATATTCCCAGAAATTGAATACGATAAAATCGATAAAGTTAGAGGAATGGATATAATCTTCGTTACTTCAGCTAAGACTGACGAAGAAGCAAGAGAATTATTAAGATTCCTTGGAATGCCATTTGCTCAATAATAAGGAGGGAAACTTATGGCACGTAAAGCAATGATAGAAAAATGGAATAAAGAACCTAAGTATAAGACTAGAGCTTATACTAGATGCAGAATCTGTGGAAGACCACACTCTGTTTTAAAGAAATTTGGTATTTGCCGTATCTGTTTTAGAGAACTTGCATACAAAGGTCAAATCCCTGGTTGTAAAAAAGCAAGTTGGTAATACTTAAGATATAGCGAAAGGAGGCACAATAAATGGTTATGACAGATCCAATAGCAGATTTGCTAACTCGTATAAGAAATGCAAATGCTGTTAAACACGAAGTAGTTGAGGTACCTTCTTCAAATGTAAAGAAGGCTATTGCAAACATATTATTACAAGAAGGATACATCAAAGAAATAGATGAATATAACGATGGTGTAGTTCCAATGTTAAGAATTGCTCTTAAATATGGAGCAAACGGTGAAAAAGTAATTACTGGTCTTAAGAGAATATCAAAGCCAGGATTAAGAGTTTACTGTAAAAAGGATGAAACTCCTAAGGTACTTAATGGTTTAGGAATAGCTGTTATATCAACTTCTAAAGGAATAATAGTTGATAGAGAAGCTAGAAAAAACCAAGTAGGTGGAGAAGTTCTTTGCTACGTTTGGTAGTATAAATTTTAGAGATTAAGTTAAATTTATATAGATATATAAAATACAGGAGGTGCAATTATGTCAAGAGTAGGTAGATTACCAATAGCTATACCTGCTGGAGTAACTGTTACTGTAACACCAGAGAACGTTGTTACAGTAAAAGGGCCAAAAGGTGAGTTAGTTGAAGCTATGAACGCTGACATTAATGTAGCGGTTGAAGACAACCAAGTAGTTGTTACTAGACCTAGTGATGTTAAAGAGCACAGAGCTCTTCATGGATTAACTAGAGCATTAATTAATAACATGGTAGTTGGAGTTGAAAAAGGATTCCAAAAGACATTAATATTAAATGGTGTTGGATACAGAGCTCAGAAGCAGGGAAATAAGCTTGTTATGAACTTAGGATATTCACATCCAGTTGAAATAGAAGCAATCGAAGGTGTAGAATTCGAAATACCAGAAGCTACTAAAGTAGTTGTTAAAGGAATCAACAAACAAAAAGTTGGTGAAGCAGCTGCAAAGATCAGATCATGGAGAAAGCCAGAGCCATACAAAGGTAAAGGTATAAGATATGAAAACGAAGTGATCAGACGTAAAGAAGGTAAAACTGGTAAGTAAAAATAGAAAGGAGTGATTTTTATGTTCAAGAAGGTAGACAGAAAATCAAAAAGACTAAGACGTCACCTTAGAGTACGTAAGAAAGTTTTCGGTACTCC
>NZ_JBOGCC010000143.1:0-14991 GCF_051656525.1 Clostridium sp.
AAATTAAGGAATATGAAGGCGAATATACAAATGGAGATATTGTTGATGTTTATAACCATAAACATTACTTTATAGGTAAAGGTTACATAAATGATGCTAGTAAAATAGCTATTAGAATTATGACAAGAGATATTGATGAAGAAATAAATAAAGAGTTCTTCAGAAAAAGATTTAAAGCTGCATGGGAGTATAGACAAACTGTTATAGATACGTCTTCTTGTAGATTTATCTTTGGTGAAGCTGACTTTTTACCAGGGCTTACAATAGATAAATTTGAAGATTACTATGTAATTCAAATTTCAACTCTTGGAATGGACCAATTTAGAGATATAGTTGTTCAAGTTCTTGTTGAAGACTATAATGCTAAAGGTGTTTATGAAAGAAGTGATTTAAAAACACGTGAAATTGAAGGATTAGAACAAACTAAGGGATTTTTAACAGAACCTTTTGATACCAATGTCCAAATTGTAGAGAATGGTGTTAAATATATTGTTGACTTAGAAAATGGTCAAAAAACTGGTTTCTTCTTAGACCAAAAAGAAAATAGAGCCGCTATTCATAGGATTTGTAAAGATAAAGAAGTCTTAGACTGCTTTACTCATACTGGTTCATTTGCTTTAAATGCAGGTATTGCAGGTGCTAAATCTGTTTTAGGAATAGATGTATCTAAGCATGCTGTTGATTGTGCTACAAGAAATGCTGAACTTAATAATCTTCAAGATACAGTTAAATTTGAATGTCACAATGCATTTAATGTTCTTGCAGATTGGTCAAGAGAAGGAAGAAAATTTGATGTTGTTATCCTAGATCCCCCTGCTTTTACAAAATCACGAGGGACTATAAATGGTGCAACTAGAGGATATAAAGAAATAAATTTAAGAGGAATAAAAATGGTTAAAGAAGGCGGTTATTTTGTAACTTGCTCTTGTTCTCATTACATGTCTGAAGAATTACTTAGAAAAACTATTGCAGATGCTGCACATGATGCACATAGAAGTCTTAGACAAATAGAATGTAGAACTCAATCTTGTGACCACCCAATTCTTTGGAATTCAGATGAATCATACTACTTAAAATTCTTTGTTTTTCAAGTAATTTAGGTATTAAAAAAGCTCCACAGTTTTTGTGGGGCTTTTTTTACATACTTGCTAATACTCCAATATACATAGCAATTACGAAACATACTATATATATTATCCATACAATCCAATTTACCACTTTTATTTTACTACTAATAATTTTATTGTTTCTTTTTGCTACTGATAATGTTATTGCTGCAATAACTTGAGCTACAATTGAAATTGCTCCAACAATTTGATGTACATCCATCATTCCATAGCTTACATTCGTATATGGTAGTTTAGAACTTATTCCACTCATATAAAATAATCCCAATATAGCTAGGACAATACTTATATGAACCATCGCCATATTTCTCTTAGATACTGTCATTGTTTTTAAACTTCTAACATTTGAAACTGTATATAATATTAAAGATACTAACATTAATACTATTAAAGGTATAACTAACATTCCCATCCCTGCACCTCACTACTTATTATTATGATATCCTTATCATATCATAATTAATATTTATTATTATTTAATAATCTGTGTATTACTGCTCTATATCTTCTAAATTTTTATTACTTATATTTAAAATACTTTATACAAAAATTCTTAAATCTTACTAATTTTCTTATGTTTTAACCTATGTAAAGGTGTTAAATAATAATTATTATTTGAAAATATCTTTTACATTTTGTTCATTGATTTTCTTTTTACTTAGTAGTATTATTAAAATGTAGATAACGGATAGTAATTATTAAATAATAAAACCATTATTAGGTTTTAGATGGAGGATTTAACTATGAAAAATTTAAAAGGTACAAAAACTGCTGAAAATTTAATGAAAGCATTTGCTGGTGAATGCCAAGCAAGAACTAGATACACTTATTTTTCAAGCGTTGCTAAAAAGGAAGGATATGTTCAAATATCTAATATCTTTATGGAGACTGCTGAAAATGAAAAAGAGCATGCTAAAAGATTCTATAAATTTTTAAAGAATGATTTAAATGGTGAAGCTGTCCAAATTACGGCTTCATATCCAGTAGAAGTTCCTGAGGATACAAGAACAAACTTAATCTTTGCTGCTAACGGAGAGCATGAAGAAGAAGCTATTCTTTATCCTGAATTTGCTAGAATTGCTGATGAAGAAGGTTTTCCAGAAGTTGCAGCTTGTTTTAGAATGATTTCTAAGGCGGAAATTGCTCATGAAACTAGATTTAAACAATTAGCAGAAAATATTGAAAAAGATAGAGTTTTCAAAAGAGAAGAAGAAGATACATTATGGAAGTGTGAAAACTGTGGATTCATTTATGAAGGACCAGTTGCACCTGAGAAATGTCCTGCTTGTTTACACCCACAAGCATACTTCTCAGTATGGAAACAAACTTGGTAATATCGACAAGTATAAAAATATAAAATTCATTTATCCTAAACATTAATAAATACTATAATCAAAATTTAATCACTCATTTGCTAAAAAGGCTATGCATTCTACTACATGCATAGCCTTTTTTTACTTTTCAATTTTTATTTTTCCATCTTTATATATAGGAATTATATTTAAATCCTCTTTTTCTATACAATATTCTATATCTTTAAATAGATTCAATTCCTTCATTCTTCCATAATGTTTTGCCATCATTATAAAGCTTTCTATGTTTTCATTTTTTTCATAAATATACTTAGCGGTTTTACTTATATCAGTAAGCTCTATCTTCTCTGTTATTTTTTTAATTTCACTTATGATATATCCACTACAAATAAAATCATCCATAGTGAATTCACCATCAGTTCCTGCATTCACTATTATTACATCTTCATTTAGCTTAGCTAATCTCTCTGCAATTTTCTTTCCATTTAAAACAGATGCTATATAAACTCTTTTTCCATCTCTTACTTTATTTAAAGCCTTTGTTCCATTTGTTGTTGTCATTAATATAGTTTTATCTAAAACTACTTCTTTAGTATATTCAAGAGGTGAATTACTTAAATCAAATCCTTCTATTTTCTTAGCATTTCTTTCTCCACCTAGTATACAGTTTTCTCTTCCTAGTTTATTTGCTTCCTCAAAAACCTCTTCTACAGTTAAAAAAGGAATCACCTCTTTACATCCATTTTTAAAAGCCGTTGTCATTACTGATGTTGCTCTAAGCATATCTATAACAACTATATTCTTTCCTTTTATATACTCTTCATTTATATGTTCTGGTGTTATTATTATATCTACTTTCATTCTTCCATCCCACCTTTTTAATTTTATCCTAATACTATTATAAAATAAGCAGTCTAACCTTGCCTTAGTTAAACTGCTTATTTTTTCTAATTATTTAAAATTTTTACCTTGATATATATCATTATCTACAAAAGCCTTATCTATTGCATTTAAAACTTCCCATTTTTTAAGACTCCACATAGGTCCTATTAAAAGATCTCTTGGTGCATCACCTGTTAATCTATGAATAACCATCTCTTGTGGTATCATTGTAACAGCCCTGCAAAGAGTATCTATATATTCATCTTGTTCCATAAGCTTTAATCCACCTTTTTCATAAAGACTTACAAGTGGTGTTCCCTCCATTAAGTGAAGTAAGTGAAACTTAACTCCTGTTGAACCTGTATGTGCTACAAATTCTACTGTTTTAAGCATATCTTCCTGTGTTTCACCTGGAAGCCCAAATATACAATGTGTTACAAAGTCAATATTTCTTTTTTTCAATCTTTCAATTGCATCACTATAGACTGCTGTATCATATCCTCTATTTATTTTTCTTCCAGTCTTATCTGAAACTGTTTGAAGTCCAATTTCTATCCATACATATAGCTTTTTATTCATTTCTTCAATTAAATCTAAAACTTCTTCTTCTAAACAATCTGGTCTTGTTGCTATAGCTAGTGCAACAACTCCTTCTTGATTTATTGCTTCTTCATATTTTCTTTTAAGTTCATCAATAGGTGCATATGTATTTGTGTAAGCTTGGAAGTATGCTATATACTTTCCTTCTTTCCATTTTTTATTCATCATATCTTTAACATCTATAAATTGCTTTGATATAGATATCTCTCTATCTCCAGCAAAATCTCCTGAACCTCTCTCACTACAAAAAGTACAACCACCTTTTGCAACTTTTCCATCTCTATTAGGACATGTAAATCCACCATCTAATGAAATTTTAAATACTTTTTCACCAAATTTTTGTCTTAAAAAATGGTTTAGATTATTATATCTTTTACCATTCCACTCTTTAATCATTTTTTTCCTCCATGTTATAAATAAATTTTACTTTATCATATCATAGTTAGATATTTTATTAAAATTTCTACTATACCTTATCTATAGATTTTTCTTTTAAATCAATAGTATATTCTCCTAATAATTCTTGATAAATCCCTGTAATATTTTCTTTCTTTTGAACATCTATTATTATATTAGATTTAACTGATGCTATATACTCTACTGTATACTTATCTTCTGGAAATAGCTTTTGCAAATTAATAGGAAGAAGCCCTCCATCAGGAATGCCATAAATATTTATTCCCTTTACATTATTTTCTTTCTCATACTCTACAATTAGTGCATCTTTTTCTTCTGAAAAAATAAAATCTTTTATTTTAGAATTTGAAATAATATCACAGTAAATAATTTTCTTAGCTATAGGTTTTTCAAATATATCTTTCATATCATCAGAAGTTAATCCATTAGTAAAATTCATTACACTTGCCATAGCAGGTCTAGCTTTCTCAAGAACTGCTATTCCTACAAAAGAATTTTTCCCATCAGTTGTACTAAATGCTACATAATTCCCATCAAAGCTCACTCCTATAGTTTGAAATGCCTTTTTAGGAAGAGATTTTTTACTTAACATAATTTCCTTCCCCTTTGGATATAATTCATTAGGTATACTATCTAAATTAACTACTACTTCTATATTATCCGTTCCACTTTCAATCATCTTCAATACACCATCTTCTGCAAATAACTCTGTAGCTATTGAACTTTTTACCTCCGCTACTTTATAGTTATTATTTGAATCTCTTAGCACTTTAATTATCCACTTATCTAAATCACATTTCTTATCTTCACCCTTACTTTTTACAACTGCTATTTCTAAGTATACCCCGTCACTCACCTCAGTTGCTCTCGTTATTTTATAAGAAACTATAGGAAGTATATTTTTTAACTGTGTTTTAGATGCAACTTCTTTTGTTGCTATTTCATTTGCCCCAATTATGTCATTATTCTGTATTCTAAGTACATATTCATTTGCCTTTTGCTGTGCTGTTTCTACATTAAAAACATTTATATTTTCCGTCATACTCGTTTCTTTTGTACAACCACCACACATAATTAATAATAGTACTACTAAAATTATTACTCTCTTCTTCAAACAAACTCCTCCTAACCAAATTTAACTTCCATTAGTTTTTCTTTTAAAAATATCTATTATTCATTTTGTAGAATAATTTTTAAAGTTTACCTATATATTGTTAAGAATACTAATTTTAAAAGGAGTTTTTTTATGAAGAATTTATCTAAAATCTTTCAAATAGCAGCTGTATTTATTGGTACTATCGTTGGTGCTGGACTTGCCTCTGGTCAAGAAATAACTAACTTTTTTACATCTTTTGGACCACAAAGCTTCATATTTATAATATTCTGTGGAATTTTCTATATAATTATTGGTTCAATTATTAGTAAAATAAGTAGCAATAAAAACCTTCATTCCTATAATGATTTTATTAATGTTATAAGCCCTAATTTTTTTGGGAAAATTACTGGAATTACAACAACTTTCTATCTTATTTCAAGCGCCTCAATAATTCTTGCTGGTAGTGGTGCTTTAATTCATCAGTTTTCAGGAATTCCAAAACTTATAGGTACTTTCTTAATGATGGGTATATCACTATTTTTCTTATATAGAGGAACAGAAGGACTTATTGAAGTAAATTCATTTATAGTACCAACATTAATCTTCACAATAACTGTTATAACAGGACTTTACTTATTTTTTTGTATGGATACCATAAACATATCCTCAATTATCCAAAGCTTTCCTAAAAAAGCAGGAAGCTTAACCATCTCAACAATTCTTTATGCAGGATACAACGTTCTTTGTTGTTGTGGCGTACTAGTTCCTCTATGCACATCAGTTAAAGATCATAAAATAATGAAAAAAGGAGTTATAGTTGGAGCAATAGGACTTACATTACTATCATTAATGATAAACTTCCTACTCTTCATAAATGTTCCATACACATTCCAATATGAAGTACCTCTTCTTTTCGTAGCAAAAAGGTTTGGAACAGTAATACAAGCGTTACTTCTTATAGTAATCCTTATGGAAATGTTCTCAACAGAAGTATCAGATGTTTACTCAATTGGAAAAACCCTAGAACAAACCTTTAAAATCCCATTTAAAAAAGCTGTTGTAGTAGTTTTACTAATAGCATTTCCAATATCTCTTATAGGCTTCGGAAATCTAATAAAAACTTTGTACCCTATGTTTGGATGCCTTAGCTTAATATTTGTTTTCTTTTGTATTAAATACTATATTAGAAATAATCTATAAAATATAAGACTTACAATGTATTAAAATCCATTGTGAGTCTTCTATTCTATATTTTCTATTATTCTAAAATATAGGTTTTACAAATATTCTTCTGTTTATTAATTCCAAGTTATTTTTTCCCATTTATAATTTAATTATCTTTAAATGAAAAGGAGCCTCTCAATGAATATATTCTTAAAAAAATCTAAGATAATTCTATTATGTATTATTCCTGCTTTTACATTAATTGCTGTTTCCTGCAGTCTTTATGTAAACATTCAGACATTCTCTCTACTTTCTAATAATACTAGTTATATTAACCTATCTTTAAATGGATTTTTATATAATTTAGTCTTTAGTGCTATTCTTTTTTCTGTATATTTATATATTGGATTTTTATTTTATAAAAAGAAATTTTTTATATATAAACTTTTTACTATTTTAGATATTTTATGGTTTATATATAAACTCTTTCTTAGCTATTTCATTACTTATTTCCCCAATTTTATTTCCTCTAATAAACCCTTATTAATTTTTTCTAATATTGTTATTATTATTTTTCAACTAATCAATATATTCTTGTTAGTTACTTATAATAAAAACATAGCGAAACACAAATAAAGGACCGCTTTTAAGCTGTCCTTTATCCATTTAATTCTGCTATTTTAGTAACTCCTGTGTATATTTCTGATATTTTATACCATGTTGCATAATCTACTATTCCTGTTTGATTTAGTCCAAATATTCCTTGAAAAACTTTTACCTGATTTGATAATGCTTGTCCATAGCTTCCATCTACAGCTACTTTTGGGATTAGTGGATAGTTTACAGCTATTCTATTTAGAAATTGTTGAACTGTTCTTACAGGCTCTCCACTTGCTCCAATATTTAATGAATATCCTGGATAGGATTTTGGACTTCCTTTTACTTTTTCTGCTGTTTGTAAAACTATATTATTTCCATAGTAATATTTTAAAATTTCAAATGGTGTCTTTCCTTGATCACCTAAATACTTACTCCCCCATTGACTAAACCATGCAGGACATTTTACTGTTGTTCCATTGCAATATTGTGTTAAAAGAGGTTGTTTTCTTCCTGTCCTTTTAACAAATGTAGAAAAAATTTCATCTACTGCAATACTGATGCTTTCATAAATAGTTCTTCCATAAACAAAGGCATGGTCATATGCAGTTGAATTTGTAATATCAAAGGGATATCCTTTTGCTCTATACCACTCTGTGTATATTCTATTTAATGTAAATGAAATTATACAAAATATGTTTGCTTGAATAGTAGCCTTAGGCCAAGTTGAGTATATCTCACTTGATGCTACATTTTTTATATAGTCTTTATATAGAAGTTTATAATTTTTCCCTCCTTGGCTTGGATTTCCTTCATGTACTACTATATATTCAGGTACTACCGGCTTTGGAAGTACAACTCCACTTGATGGTGGTGGAAGTTTTTTCATTTCTGCTTCTGGAATTTTTTCTGGGAAATTTCCATATAATCTATTGTCTAATACAGTTATTATACTTGGATTAACTGCTCCTTTTTTAGATTTTAAATTACACTTTTGATATGCTGTTTCTCCTGAATAAATTTGACATCCATTTACTATAAAATCTTCAAATCCATCCTTTTGAATTTTAATATCATATTGACTGTATGGAGTTTTTCCTGTTGGTGTTTCACTATTTTTCTTTGGTGGCGCATCTAATTCTATAATTTCTGTAAGTCCTGATGAATCAGTATTTAACATAACCTCTTTAGCACGCTTTTTTGAACGCCTTCCACTAGTTATTATTGCCTTGCAACCATCAAGTGGAATATATTCATCTCCTTTAAAACATTGTATCTTTAACCTTCCTTTTTCAGGCATAAATTTGCTCCTTAGTATTACTTCTTATAATCAATTTATTCCTTACTTTCTTTTTGGTTCATTATTTTTAGGAAGCCTTATAAACATGTCTCCTATATTATAAGTTCTAAACATATTTATCTCTTTTCCTTTTCTCATATTATCAAAAACACCTTTTAAATCTATTCGTCCATAGCCCCATTCTCTATTAGGATATATATCCCCTGTCCTCATTTTTGCCCCTCTTATTAAATAAGTTTTCATTTTTACTGAATACATAGTAGAGTCATTTCCATCCACAATACCCCATTGCATCATAAGTGCTGCACAACCTGAAACTACTGCTCCTGCTATGGATGCCCCACTTGAAACTTGAGTTCCTCCACCTGGAACTAATGTTATTGCATCTATTCCTCCTGCTACAATATCAGGTTTTATTCTTCCATCCCTTGTATTTCCTCTTCCTGATTTACTTACAGTTGCATCATTATTTTGATTATAATATCCAACTACTAAAGTATTTTCTGCTGTTGAAGGTATTTCTAATGTACAATATTGGCTTGAGTTTAAAAATTTTGTTCCATCTGCTATTAGACTTCTTTGAGGTAGCCATGCATCATATCTACCATCAACTATATAATCTCCCATAATCTTAAATTGCCATATTCCTTCCCTTAAATCCGTTGCCTTTATTTTTATTAACTCATCTCCTGTAACTTCTTCTGGGATACGATATTGTATAAACATACTTGTCTTCTCAAAAACAAATCTTATTTCTTCTATTTGCTTTAATTTTGCTTGAATCTTTTCTATAACTTCACCTGATGGTGAAACTATTCCAAGTGAAACTTTATCAGGCTTTCTAAACCAAATTTCAAAATTAAGATTTCCTTGATTTTTATCTACCAATAATTCAATAGTTTTTATATCTCCATTCCCCTTTAAAGTCCCTTCTGTATGTGAGTCCTCATTCCCTTCATTCCCTGTTGTTGTAATTACTGTTACCCCTCTCTTTTTAGATAAGTCATCTATATATCTTTCTAATATAGTCTTTCCATCATGTGAACCTAAATTTGTTCCAAGAGGTATATATAAAACAACTGGCATTAATTTTTCTTTTGCTACTTCTAAAATATGTCTAACAGCTAAAAGTATATCTGAATTTTCATACCTTCCTACTCCAGTTTTTGTTACACCTGCATTCTTTAGATAATTATCTGAAGCCTCCTTAAGCTTTACTATAATAAATTTACAGTCTGGTGCTATTCCTTTAATCTCTGGATTTTTTCCTCTTGCACCAATTATTCCTGAAACCATAGTTCCATGTCCATTTTCATCCTTCATTCCTACTATTGTGTATGGATCTCCACCTGATTTTTTCAAATCTAAACTTTTATTTATATCATCCTCACTATAAACTTTCCCATAATGATGCCATGTTATTGGATTTCCCTTTACACTTTGATCCCACATAGAAACTATTCTTGTCTTATTATTTTCTAAAGTAAATTCATCACTTAAGTAATCAATCCCTGTATCAACTATTCCTACTAAAACCCCTTTTCCTGTAAGTGAAAGATACGGATTATCATTAAAAAGATAACTTCCTGATGCTTCTGTTGGTGAAATTTTATTTAATGTATACACTGGTGAACTCTCAATAAAAACAATTTGTTTTACATTTTCTATAATATTATTCATAACATCAAATGGCGCTTCTATAACAGCTATTCTATCATCTAGAATTATAATTTTTGCCTCCTTATATTTATCTATCTCTTTTTCTATATCTCCAAAATATTCAATAATTTTTCTTGCTCTATACATTCTAAATCCCCTCATCTTATCATTATTTAAAATTTCAAAAGTGTTTCTTGCACAAACTATGCCATATCCCCAAACTGAATTAGGATATGTTTCATCTGGTCTATCTCTTTTTGCCCCTTTTATAAGATAACTTTTTAATCTTTCACCAAATAAAAACTTATCATTACCTTTAACGATTCCCCATTCCATTAAAAGTGCAGAGAGTCCTGCAATATGAGGCGATGCCATAGATGTTCCAGTTTTAGTATCAAATCCATCTGGTATTAATGACATGATATTTTCCCCTGGTGCTATAAGTTCTGGTTTTATAACTTCATTTGAATAAATAGCTCCTCTCCCACTAAAGGCAGATATGTTATTAGTTACACTATTATAACTACCAACTGAAATAACATTTTTAACAGTTGCTGGTATTCCAATTGTGAAAAATGGCTCTCCATTTAAAAATTTTGTTTCTGGATTTAACCCCTCTTGTATAGGAAGCCAAATATTAAACCTTCCCCCCTTGTTATTTACTTCCTCTATCTTAATTCTCCATCTTCCCTCTTGAATTGAATCACCATTTGCTACAATAGTTATTAAAATCTCTCCAAGCAAATCAAAAGGTTTTGGGCCTGATACATAAAATAAAACCTCATCATTTCCCACTACTATCCTATTCAATCCTTTTTTAAGTTCAATTTTTCCTGAACTTAAATTTGAAGCGTTAAGTACTTCAATTCTAATTTTACTTAATACATCTAAAAACATAGCGAATGTTATAGAAGTTTCTCCTCCTCCAACATTAAAATCTACTTGCTGTGGAAATCTTAAATCTCCAAAAATATGATGAGATACAGCTCCTTCATTTCCTGCAGCTACTATAATAGTTATTCTCTCTAAATCACAAACTGTTTCAATATATTTTTCTAATAAAGAATTTCCATCATGTGCACCATCATTTGTACTTAAACTTAAATTTATAACTAAAGGCATATTTAATTCTTTTCCTTTATCTACTAAAAATTTTATCCCTCTCATTATTTGCGTACTAATACTAAACTTTCCTCTAGTTGCTTTTACCATTGCAATTGAAGATTTTGGTGCAATTCCATACTTGTCCTTAGGAATATTTCCACCTGCACATGAAATCCCCGCAACATGAGTTCCATGTTCTATTAAGTCATAAGAAGGAACAATACTCTCTGGATTACTTGATTTTAATGCCTTATTTATATCATCCCTAGTAAAAACTTTTCCAATTTCCAAATCCCATATATATTGAATCCTTGTAGTTCCATCATTATTTCTAAAGCCTATATTACTATAATCTATACCAGTATCTATAAATCCAATTAAAATTCCTTCACCAAGTAAATCATAAGTACTTTGAACTTCTGGTACACATATTTCCCTATTACTATAAAAATCACTTGTATATAACGTCTTTGGAAGCTCTAAATATTGAAAGTTACTTAAACTGTTAAGTTTATCTAAGTTATCCACAGAAATTTCTATAATTCCATATCCATATCCTAAATTTTCATACTTTCCACCTATGTTTTCCACAGATTGTGAAATTTTATCCACATTATCCCCACTTATACCCACAACTTCTATGGATTGTTTTTTATTTTTCTTATTTCCTTCATTAATAAAATCAACCTTATTTAATAAATCTCTACTTTTCATATGATTAAGCAATCTTATTTTGGAATCTAATCTCTCCTCTCTCATAAATCTCTCCTAAATAAATTTCTTATTTATAATATGATATTTATTTAAAACTGCTATTTCTCATAAGTTCTTATTGACTTCTAGAAATATAAGGACTATACTTAGTCCATAGTCAAAAAGAAAAACCCTTAATATCGCGGGGTGGAGCAGTTGGTAGCTCGTCGGGCTCATAACCCGAAGGTCGTAGGTTCAAGTCCTGCCCCCGCAACCATAAAGACTTTTTTTGAAGTCTTTCTTTTTTTAAATTTAAATACTGAAATTTTAATCAAAAAATATATTGCTTGACTTTTATAAGTATAAGGACTATACTTACAACAGTTGGTAAGGAAGAGATTAAACTTTAATATCGCGGGATGGAGCAGTTGGTAGCTCGTCGGGCTCATAACCCGAAGGTCGTAGGTTCAAGTCCTGCTCCCGCAACCACAAAAAAGACTTTTTAAGAAAAGTCTTTTTTTTTAGTTTATTTATTTTATTTTTTCGATATAATCTAAGTAAGAATCCAAATCTGTGATTTAGGGTATTCAAACTTACACAAATGTGTAAATATAAAAAAAGTATAGTGCTAGTAACACTATACTTTCCTAGAACGTTTATTTTGTTTTAGGACTATTGAATGATTTATAAAAAAGCGCTTTAATTTTATAAGTGTCCACTTTATAGGTTCCATTTTAGTTTATAGTAGACCTTCTTTTATTGCTTATCTAAATATCTCAGCATATGGAACTATAGTTATATCTCTTGACATAACGGCTGCTAAACCTATTAAATGTATTGGTTCACTTACCGATGTACAACAATCTGCTAAAATTGAAACTTTATATTTTTCAGCTGACTTAGAAATAGCTGTATGTGTAACACAATTTTGAGTCATCATTCCACATACTAGTATCTCCTCTACTCCCATTTTAGATAAAACTTCCTCTAAGTCTGTTTTATAAAATCCATCTGCAAAAGTTTTTATTACAACCTTACCTTCTGGTGCTTTCTCTAATATTCTCGAGTGTATCTTTACTCCCTCACTTCCAGCATTAAAAAATGGTGCTAATCCAAGACTTGGATCTGCTATATGTTGAATATGTATAATCTCCACATCATTTTTATGTGCTAAATCTATAGCATTTTCTATATTCTCTAAAGTTTTTTCTGTATTCCATAATGGAAATTTTCCACCCTCAAAATAATCATTTTGTAAATCAATAATTAATAATGCCTTTTTCATATTTACATTCTCCTTCTATCTTTTATTTTTATTTTTATCTATAATTAAATTATACTTTTTTTATATTTATATTCACTTCTATAATGAAAAACTTAACTATATATCTTTTTCATATTGAAAAATAAAGGAGATTAAAATGAACATTGATAAAATAGATTTAAATATCATAAATATTTTAGAAAATAATTCTAAATTAAGTTTTAAAGAAATTGGTGAAAAAGTGCATATGACAGGTCAAGCTGTTGGCTTTAGAATTAATAAACTAATCGATGATGGAGTTATTGAAAAATTCACTATAAAGACTAATAAGTCTAAACTCGGATTTTCTACTATCGCTTTTATTAAAGTTTATATGAATACTGCAAATCATCAAACTATTTTAAGTATAATAAAAAAATATAATGAAATCACCGAAGCCTTTAGAATAAGTTCTGATTGTTGCTATATATTAAAAGTAGAATCATTAAATACTGATTTTATAAACTTTTTAATTGAAGAAATTTCTTCTTTTGCTAATTATCAAATATCTTTATCTTTATCTAAAATAAAATAATCACAGTAGAACTTAATTTTTTTCTACTGTGATTATTATTTCTAATTAAAATTTATTCTTAAAACTAATAACACTCTAAGTTATTACTTGTTTTTTACTGCAACTATAAGGTTTCTATTTATTGCTTGATCTACTCTATGTATATATCCGTTAAATGGTTCTTCATCTAAAACTGTAAAGTTATTTTCTTCTAATACTTCTCTTACATCCTCATATTTTAAAGTAAATTCATTAAATGAAATACATAATGCACCCTTTACTTTTAATACATTTTGCCATGCTGGGATACAATTTTTTAAAAGTTCTAATGGACTTCTATCCATTGTAGAATCTCCCTCTGCTTTACTTCCATGTTGTACACCATAAGGTAAATCTGATACTAATATATCACATGAATTTCTTTTTAATAGAAGATTTGCATTTCTTGTATCTGATAAGAAAAGATTTAAATTTTGTGTATTTCCACAAATAAAATCTTCTTTTGTACTTGCCATATCTACTATAAAGCAATCTGCTATTTTCTTTCCTTTTATTCCTGATCTTTTTTCTTTTTGTGCCTTATGCTTATATTTTCCAAGCTTTAAGTATCTAACAATATAATTTTGGATTTCTTGTATCCATTGTGCATTTATTTCTATACCTATCACATCAAATCCTCTTATAAGGCCTTCATAAAGAGTTGTTCCTTTTCCACACATTGGATCTATTAATTTAATTTTTTTACTTCCTGTTTTACATGCACTTAATGCTAAGTTTACCATTAATCTTGTAAATTGCTCATTTGTTTTTCCTGTATATTTTAAAATTTGAACCATACTTTCTGGAAATGTTCTAAAGTCTTTTACTATAATTGGCTTTAATAAATTTCCTTCAACTATTTCAAATATTGCATAATATATTGATGCTGTACTTATCGCTATAAAATCTTCTTCTTTTAACCTCTCTTTAGTATTAAAACAAATACTAGCTGGTAGCCCTAAATCACCTTCAAATATTTCCTCTATACATACCTCCCTTGCTTCTAAAATAGCCTTCAGTTCAAAATAAGCTATCTTTAAAGCTGTATCAAAATATATTCTATTGTGTCCTGGATTTGCTAAAATCATGTATCTATTCATCATCTATCTAACCTTTCTAATTTTAATAAAGTTAATTCTACAATACTTAATAATTAATTTCTATATCTTTTATAAAATATCTG
>NZ_JBOGCC010000144.1:0-3281 GCF_051656525.1 Clostridium sp.
GTCAATTAGACGAATTTAAGAATAAAGTAAAAGATGATAAAGTTCCGATAAAACTTGACATAGAAAATGTTAAAGAGGAGGCATTATCACTTAAGAGAGCTATATCTAATGCATTTAAACTAGATGACGGAACATTAGGTAATTTAAAACAGGTTGAAAGTACAATTAAGCAAATAAATGTTTTATTAAAAAACCAATCTAACTTGGTCAATAAGAGTAATAACGATAAAAACAATGAGCTTATTTCTACTGATAATTCTAAAAAAGCGATAGAAGATATAGAAAAGAATACCAGTAAGTTAGAACAAGCATTAAAGAATCAATATGAAGTAATCAACAAAGATTACAAAAATAATACTGACTTAACTATATCTGGTATCAATGAGCAAGAATTATCTAAGATGAAAGAGTTTATTAGGTTATCTCAACTTATGGGTAAAGCATCCAAAGAAAATGGGAATATGCTTTCACCAGATAAGTCAATTAGTCAATACCTGGCTCTAAGTAAACAAATAGATGCTATTCAGACCAAGATATATAAGACTGGTACAGATGGTAAAGATGCGAGTGCTTTAGTTAAGGAATTAGAACTATTAGAAAAGAAGAGAAATCAGTTAAATGATTTAATTGATGTTAATTCTAAATATATGCAACAAGAATTAAAACTACAACAAGCTAGAAAAAATAGTAATGTTGCAGCTATTGATTCTAATGAAAAGGTCAAGGACTTAAAAGCAGAACAAAAAGCTACGGAAACATTAGAAAAATCATACAAGCAATTGGATACAATTCAAGAAAAATTGTCTTCAATGCAGAAGTCAAAAGGTTTCTTAGACAATGATATGATTGAAAGAACTAATGCCTTATTATCTGAAACTAGAACTAAGTTAGATAGCAATGGAATCCAATCAGATTTTAGAGAGGTTAGTAACTCAGTAGAATTATTAAACTCCAATCTTAGAGAATTAAATACTGGGAATACACTAAGCAGACAAGAAACTGTATTCAATGCTTCTTTACAAAATATGGAGAGTAGAATTGATAGTTTTATTGACAAGTGTAGAGAAATGGGTAATGCTGACCATCTTATTGAACGTGTTGAACAAGCATTTAGAAGTATAGATACTAGCAACATAGAAAGAGCAAATGTTGATTTAAGACAGATGACTACTACAATGCAACAAGCCGAGCGTGAGGCGAGACAACTATCTTCTACTATGAATAATGGTAGAACTTTCTTTGGAGATTTTGGGTCAGAGTTTCGAGATAATTTATTTACTTTTACAGCAGGTGAATTATTAGCGGATGGAATTAGAAGTTTAGGACAGTCATTAAAAACTCTTGTTATGGAAACAGATGCTGCAATGACAAACTTAAAGAAGGTTGCTAATCCTGAAGACATAATGAATACTAGTCAATTAGATGCTATTCAAAACAAGGCCAATGAAATAGCTAAAAATGTAGGCCAGAGTTCTCAGGATACTATTCAAGCTATAGCAGATACTGTTCAAATGGCTGGACTTGGAATGAAGGAATCTATACTAGTTGCAGAACAAACTATGAAACTTGCTAATGTTACTGAAATGACTCAGCAAAAAGCAAGTGAAGGTGTAGTAACTATGTTATCTGCATTTAATCTAGACCCTTTAAAAGAAATACCAATAGTTGTTGATGGTGTGACGCAATCTACCAGTGAAATGGTCAATGCGTTTGATATGATAAATATGGTAGGTAATAATTTTGCAATTTCATCTGATGGAATATTAGATGCTATAACCTCTGGCGCTAACGTTCTGTCAGCATATGGCATTTCTATGGAAAATACTATAGCTATGATAGGCGCAGCCAACACCACCTTACAAAATAGTAACAAAGTAGGAAACGGATAGACAATTAGTCCCTTTATGCAGAAATGTATATAGCAAACTCCTTTAATTCATGGGAACTCCTAACTAGTAATGTTGAGGACAATCATGAGCCAAGACCATAGAATATGGTAAGGTGCAACGACTAGAGAGAAATCTCGTACCTGCAAGTGTGGGGAAATGGGGAGCATCCGAAAGGATGATGATATAGTCTAATCTTATAGGAAACTATAAGCAGTTCATAAGAGAACGATATAAGAGTAACGAACTTATATGAATATAATGTAAAAACAATAGCGATAAACCTTGCCGGGATAAAAACATCGGCAGATACTGGAGAATTAAGTCTAAATAAAACTGCCCTTGCGCTGAGGGAAGTTGCAAAAATAGATATATTTGCCGATAAAAAAGCAAATAAGTTAAAAGATATGACTACTGTAATTGAAGAGCTTGCTGCTAAGTGGGAAGGGTTCAATGACGTAGAGAGAGCTGGAATAGCTGAAGCTGTCGCAGGTAAACAACAGGCAGCTGTATTCCAGTCATTAATGCAAAACTTTGATGTAATGAAAGAAATACAAGGTGAACTTGCTAATGGCGAACACTGGCAATCTATGGAAAAAGAAAACTCGGCTTATGTCGATAGTTTAGCTGGCCAGCTAAATAAGCTGAAAGAAACTTGGGTTGGAATATTTAATACTATTTTTAGTTCTGATGCTACTAAAAGTATTATTAAAGGTTTAGTTGCTATCTCGGAAGCAATCGCCCTTGTAGTTACTAAGTTAGATGAGGTCGGAATGCTAACTCCTATGTTAACTGTATTAGGAACAGTGTTAGCAGGAAAAGTCTTTAAAGGATTCTTAGGTTTTGGGAATGCTTTAAGAGGTACTACCAATGCTGCACAAGGAGCTGTAAACATAATTCCTGCACTTGCAGAAGGACTTGGAAGATTTGGACTAATAGGAACTAGAGCTGGGGTTAACCTTCTTGAATTTGGAGAGGCTACTGGATTGGCATCTTTAAGTTTATCAGGATTGATGCCTTGGGTAGTTGGAGCAACTGTCGCTGTTGGAGGATTGGCAATAGCATATGACTATTTTAATGAGTCATTGAACGAAGAGAAACAAAGGTTAGAAGAGTCTATTTCTACTAGAAAAAGTGAAATTGACAGTATCGAACAACAAAAGAAATCTCTTGGTGAAATTGCCGATGAGTATGATAAGTTAAAAAATAAACCCGCTAAGACTAATGATGAAGTTGAAAGATTAAAAGAGCTTACCAATGAAGTTGCTAAAATTATGCCAGAATTAATTATAGGGTAATGATGCCCTAGTTGTCGAGTAATCGGCTTCTAAAAACACAGATTTAATTGCAGGTAATTCCTAAAGCCTTACACCACAATATGGGAGAAATCACCAT
>NZ_JBOGCC010000145.1:0-5362 GCF_051656525.1 Clostridium sp.
CCATGAGATTCATTATTATTTCTAAATCTTGGTCTGAAATTAAACCATCTGATGCCAATTCGGATATTTTATCTCTTACTTGCATAGGGACAGTTTCATCTTGTATAAGTTCATATGCTAATTGCAATCTTTTCTTAGGTGTTCCCTCTTGAGCCATATTGTTGATTGCTTCTTTAACCCTATTATTTGCATTTTCTAAATCATTAAGTAATTCATATTCACTAGCAATGTCGTATTCAGGTATTTTTAACATTTTAGCAAATTCTTCTGTACTTATTTTTCCGCCTGTCAATTCAGACATCGCTTTAGCAATGTTGTTAACGCCGTCTTTATACGCAAGAGATGTTATTTTTCCACTTTCCCACGAAGAGTTTAATTGGTCAACTTGACTTATATATTCGTTAAACTTAGGTATTTTAACCTTGTCTCCCTTACCTATCCAATCGCTTAATGACTTTCCTACCTTATCCATATCTGAGGCGTTGAATTGAGAGAAATCAAGTTTTAAAGCACTACTCATAGCCTTTTTAACACTATTACTAGCTTTGTCTAAATCGGAATTTCGTCCAAATAAATTATCTAAATAATCTGATGAATCTTTACTTACATTTTTCCTTTGTGTTGCAACCGAATCTATGAACTTCTTTTCTTCTTCTTTATATTTTCTAAGACCAGCAAAATATTTATCTGCATTTTTTATAGTATTATCATTTTTAGAAAGTACATTTTCTAACCAATTATCACCTAGTAATTCGTTATAAGTTCCTGTAACTTTGTTGTAAGCACCCTTAGTTAATTCATTTTTTTTATTAACTAAATCCAAAAGTGCCTGATTTCTTTTATTGGCTTGTTCTTTATATTTATCTCTACTTGCCGACGATTTATCCTTTAGGTCATCAGCTAATAGTTTACTTTGTTCACGTTGAGCCTTTTGATATTCTCTTACTAAATCTTTGACCTCACCGACTCTTGCTTTTATAGGACTTCCATTTTCATCATACACAACAAGGTTAGGATCAATTTTTTCTAAATCTTTTAATACTTTATTATATTCTTTTTGTTCTTCTGCTGTCTTATTTGTTATTTTTGATAACTTTTCATACTGACCTAAAGTACCCGATAGTTTCAACTCTTTACCATTTAAATCATCAAGTGTTTTTTTGTACTTCTTCGTACTTTTATTTAATTCTTCCCATTGTCTAGTACCTTTTGTATTATGTTTATCTACTGCTATTTGAATTCCCTTCAACACTGTAAAGGCTAAAGCTACCGCTCCTATAGTTCCAGCTAACCCCATCATTGTAACATTTAACCCAGTAAAAGCAGATAACGCTGCTGGAATTTTAGAAATAGACGCTGGAATACTAGTCAATCTCATTCCAATTAGAGATAGTCCATCAGCGAAATTACCTGCATATTTAAATGAAGTAAATGCAGTTCTTAACAAAGCCATTCCAGCTACAGTTACAGGTATTCCCATATTCAGCTTATCAATCGTAGTTATAACTTTACTTATTCCTTGTGAAAATGTATCAAGTCCACTAACTCCACCTTTAAGCATATCAGAATTAAATATCGTACTACCTATTCCTGCCCATGTAGCCTTTAAACTGGCTAATTTCCCATTTATTGAGTTTATATATTTTTCATTCTCTTTTTCAGCCGCATTAAAATGTTCGCCTTTAGTGTATCTACCCATTAATTCTTCATATTGGTCATAATTTTTCATTAATGAATTGAATACCGCAGATTGTTGTTTACCAGCTATCGCCTCTGACAATCCTTTTCTTTGAGTGTCGTTTAATCCATCCCATTTTTTATTAACTTCATCCAATATAGTAGTCATGTCTTTAACTTGTGTTTTACTTTTATCTGTGAACACATCTATTCCAGCTATGGAAGATAGAGCCTTAGCTGTTTTATTCATGGAAATACTTCCATCTTTTGCGCTAGTTTTTATACCAGCTAAATTTACAGCCAGAGCCTTTAACCCATTACCAGTTCTACTTGGATCTTGAAGTGAAGCATTAGCAGCTACAATTAAAGCTGTAGATTCTTGGATTGATAATCCATATCCAGCCATAGTTGCCCCACCATTTTGCATGGCAGATAATAAACCAGCAACATCAATTGCATAATTATTCCCAGCAAAATTCAGAACGTCCATTGAATTTGCTAAACCTGTGGTTTCTTTATTGACACCATTAACACTAACCTTGAACTTTTCTAGTGGGTTTATATCGAACGTATTAATTAACTGAGCTATACCTTGAGTAGCCATTGAAACGTCCATATCGCCGACATTGGAGAATATCTGAGCATATTTAGCCACTTCTTCAGCAGCCTTCATTCCACCTTTTACCCCAAGCTTTGTAGCCTCAGCCATAGAATTAACAATTCCACTAACACTACCAGCCGTAGTTTTTGCTATTTGAACTGCATTATTAGTTATAGTTTTAATTTGAGATGAAGTTGCTACATCTGAATCTTTAGCAACTTTCTTTAAGTTAGTCATACTTTTGTCTAATTCTAATATCTCAGTTTTAATACTTCTTATTCCTGATACCAACGCAGTACCTATTAAGAATCCTGGTGCTAATGTAGAAAAACTTTGGAATATTTGACTAAATGTACCTTTTACTGTTTTACTAACACCTACTAATGATTTCATAGATGATTGCATTTGGTTTACTTGAGTATTTACTCCGTTCAATCCTGTTTGTAATGTTCCTAGTTTAACATTCCCAACTCCACTTTGAAGTTCTTGAGTCTTTTTAATTAGATTATCTATTCCACTTGTATCTTTACCTACAGTCTGATATTGTTTTTTCAATTGCTCTAATTGAGATATAGTTTTAGAACAATCTATATTAAATTTATTTTCTAATTTAAGCTGATTAGCGTCGGTATTTATACCCTTAAATTTAGTCTGAAGTTCACTTAATTTACTATTCAGTTTGTTTAATTCTTCCCCTGACATTTTAGACATATCAAAGTTATTAACCATATTCTGTAAACCTTGAAATCTAGTCTGCAATGAATTCAATTGAGACATATTTACATTTGGGTTGTTAAAGGCACTTTTTATCTCAGCACCTAATTTATTAACATTACTTGATATAGATGAAAATGTCTTAGAAAAACTAGCCTCTAGCTTTTGAGTAGAGGTCGTAGCAAACGCTTTAGCCATTGCAAGTTCAGTTTCAGTCATTTTAGATTTCACTTGATTTATAGCATTTCCAACTTGACCCAACTGAGTTTTTAGTACCCCCATTGATTTTGGATTGACTTCTTTGGATAATTGCCTTTGCAATGCATTATATTGATTTTGTAATGCTTTAAATTCTGATAAAGTCTTAGACGTTTGACTATTTCCTTTTGACTTTCCGCCCACGTTAACTTGATTTGCAATTGTATTTATATTTTTTATTATACCTAATACGGAATTCAATGAACCAACCATACTAGATGTATCTGCTTCTAATTTTATCTTTTTATTGGATCCGTCTGATATTAATTTATTAAGTTGTTCTTTGGCTTTAGAATCATCTAATGATGTTTGGACTTTTATCTGAAATTCGGACATACCTACCACCTTCCTTTTAATTTTTTGCATAGAAAAACCACTCCTATGCGAGAAGTGGTAATTTAAATATTATTCAATTGGTATTCCTCTGCTTATTAAATACTGTTTTAACTTTTCGGGTATTTCTTGTTCACATCTACTAAATGATTCATCCATTATGTTACTTGCACCTCTATTCCACGTTGAACCCGCCTCAAGAAATTTTATTGGATTTCCTACAGATTCACCCGTTATTAAAGATACCCAATGACCATTATCTCTGAACTCAGCGAACGCCTCGTGTCCATATCCTTCTGATTCTATCGAATCGAAAATTTGATAAGTATATCCTTTTACCTGACTCTGAGTTACTTCATCCATTATTTGTTTTATATCCTCACCAGTTTTAGGCATAGCTGAGTTTAAAACCATTTCAACATAAGCAGTAACACTTTCTACTGAATTAAATATCATTTTCCTCAACTCCAATAGCTTTCATCATATCGCTAGAATTTGATACAAATCTTTCAAGATTTTCTAGTTCATTAGTTAATTGTTTATTCATCTCTTCTAACATCAACCTTCTACTATTATTTATATTCTTACATAGAACTTCATACTGCAACTCATATACCATTTCATCTAGTTCATGTATTAATATTTGAAATTCTAAAGAAGGATTAACGACTATATCATTTATGTCCGTCTCATCAGCCTTTATATCTGTAAATTCCATTATTAATGTTTTGTAATATGAGTCATTTGCACTTATAATTTCATCTTCTTTGCAATCAACTATTTTGGACAATTCTTCAAGCATTTGCAACCTTCTATCACCTATGATATTATACACTTCTATTTGTTGTTCATCCCCATTTATATTTTTAAAGGGTATAATACACCTTACTATATCATTTTTTAACTCATTTAAATTTACTCTATTATTCTCCATAACGTCCTCCCTATTTAAACTCATATTTTTCATCGTATCTATTTCTAAGATTAATTTTGTCCGTATCATAAATTTCTTCATTTTCATATCTAGGATATGCTATAAGCATAAATGTATCTTCCACCTGTTTTACTTCATTTATATCAATCTTACCGTCATTTAATATGTCAGATACACCCATAGAGTAACTTATATATCTATATATGTTCTCTACTTTACCATCATACTCTCTTTTATCTATATCATTGTTATAATTATTTAAATATTTATCAATTAAATCCAAATCTAAGTCATTCATTACTTTAATATCATTTTCTGATGATTTAACCATATCAGTTATAAAATCATATAACAATACAATATTTTTATCACCATATGGTATTTTATCTTCGTATTTGTAACACATTGAATATATAAGTGCTGCCGATAGAGTTACTTCCTTCTCCATTTCATATATAATTTCTATTTGATCATTAATAATTTCTATATCTTTTTCACTTAACTTATTGCTACAACCTACAACATTTATACATAAACCTACAATTAACATCAAACTCAATATTTTTCTCATTTCTACACCTCATTTATTAATTTTATATACTATAATATTAAATCTTATATAAAAGTTCCACAACATAATTCATTCGACAAATTTTACTGATAAACAAGTCGTGAAACAGTTGCAAATACTGAGGCGTAGAAATGGAATTGGTAAATAAAATTTACATTTTATATATTTGTTTTATATTATTAATTTTATAATACATTTGTAGGCAATGGAATTGTCAATATAACCACTCCATCATATTTTAATATTATTTCAGTTGTAGTAGTTTCCTGTGTGA
>NZ_JBOGCC010000146.1:0-5967 GCF_051656525.1 Clostridium sp.
AATCTGCTCTCTGATCATACTGTCCTGGTAAAAACTCCACTCCAAAAACTTTTTCATTTAAATCTAAATTTAAATTTTCTTCATAAATATTATCTACAGGTAACTCTGAAAAAATAGTTTTTATACTTTTTTTATAAAATTCTTCACTTATATCACCAATAAGATACTTATTTATAACTCTTACCTTCTTTAATCCTTGGATTGATAAATTCTCTCTTAAATCTTCTAAAAGTAATTTCCCTTCTACATCAAACTTTTCTTTTTTTTCAACAAATATAGTTCTAACTAAAGCCATTTCTTCGCCCTCCAATAATACCTTTCTTCTCTTTTACATATTATCCCTTGGTAATTTTAGGATAGCACCAGTTATTTACAAAGTCAACCATTTTATAAAAATTTTATTTTATACTTCGTATAATAACAAACTTTATTTCCATTTTTAAGTTTTATTATTCGTATTTATTCTTTGTTTTTAATTTTTTAAGCTTTAAAGGATTTTTTAATTATTTGTTGAATATATTATTTAAACAATTCTTAAACATTTCAATGTTCAATAAAGGAGATTATTTAAGTTATGAATGAAAACTTTTTAGCAATTCTTATAATTGGATTTTTGGGTGGTGGACTTTTCACACTACTTGGAGGAGTTATGGTAAAATTTAATGCTGGTGATATGCTTAGTAACTTTGATCCTAATGTCCATGATAAAAATAAAGTTTCTATTTTTATTGGAAAACCATTTTTTTACTCTGGTCTTTTTATAATTTTTCTTACTATTATTTCTTTTATAACTCAAACTTTTTATATTATTTTAACATTTCAACTCTTAGCTTTATTTTCCTGTTTAATTATATGTATTTACAACCTTCACTTTAAATGCAAAAAATAAAAAAGCGTAGTAGTTAAAACTAGCTTAACCACTACGCTTTTATCACACTTCCTATGAAAAGAGACTACATATATTATGCAGCCTCTTAATGCTAAACCCTAACCTTCTGCCTATGAAGGTTATTTATAGTTTTGTCCATTTTTAATTTTATATACCTATAAAATTTATCTATACCTAAAGTTTTTACTCAACTCTTTCACTAGGTAACCATCCTGTAGAGTTTTTAAAGTTTATTTCTGTCCATCCATTATAACTTCCAACAACTTCTACTTTTGTTCCATTATCTAAATTTCCTATATGATCATCTTTCCATGATGGCCCACTTTGAACATATGTGTATCCAGTACTTCCATTATTTATTTTACCAGTTCTTATAACTTTTTGATTACAATTTAAGCTTGTATCTAATCTATTTCCTAATATCCATGCTGTAGAATTTTTATATTCTATTTTATACCAACCATTTTTCTTAGCTAATATATTTACACTTGTTCCATTATTTAATGACCCTACTACATTTCCATTCCATGAACTTTGATCCATTATATACGTGTATGGTCCATTTTTAAAGTCTACTATTCCTGTACCTATTGCATTTGAATTTTTAATCCTATAACTTGGCACCCACGCCGTAGAATTTTTATAATTTATTTCTGTCCATCCATTATAACTTCCTACAACTTCTACTTTTGTTCCATTATTTAAATCACCTATATAATCATCATTCCATGATGGTCCACTTTGAATAGCTGTATATCCTACGCTTCCATTATTTATATATCCTTCTGATAATACTTTTTGATTGCAATTTAAACTTGTATCTAATCTATTACCTAGGATCCATGCTGTTTCATCTTTATATTCTATTTTATACCAGCCACCTTTTTTAGCTAATATAGTTACACTTACTCCATTATTTAATGAACCTACTACATTTCCATTCCATGAATTTTCACTCATTACGTATGTGTATGGTCCATTTTTAAAATCTACCTTTCCAGTTCCTATTCCTACTATATTTGAATCCTGAATTCTGTAACTTGGTACCCATGCTGTAGAATTTTTATAATTTATCTCTGTCCATCCATTATAATTTGAGACAACCTCTACTTTTGTTCCATTGTTTAAATCACCTATATAATCATCATTCCATGATGGTCCACTTTGAATAGCTGTATATCCTACACTTCCATTGTTTATATATCCTTCTGACAATACTTTTTGATTACAATTTAAACTTGTATCTAATCTATTTCCTAATATCCATGCTGTAGAATTTTTGTACTCTATTTTATACCAGCCACCTTTTTTAGCTAATATATTTACACTTGTTCCATTATTTAATGACCCTACTACATTTCCATTCCATGAATTTTCACTCATTACATATGTGTATGGCCCATTTTTAAAGTCAACTGTTCCTGTTCCTATTCCTACTACATTTGAATCTTGAATTCTGTAACTTGGTACCCATGCTGTAGAATTTTTATAATTTATTTCTGTCCATCCATTATAATTTGAAACAACTTCTACTTTTGTTCCATTGTTTAAATCACCTATATAATCATCATTCCATGATGGTCCTGCTTGAATAGCTGTATGTCCTACACTTCCGTTATTTATAAATCCACTACTTATAACTTTTTCATTTTTATTTAAACTTGTATTTAATCTATTTCCTGGAATCCATGCCTCTGTTCCGTCGTAAGCTATTTTATACCATCCATGACTTTTTCCAAGAATATTTACTGTAATTCCTTTATTTATACTTCCAACTGTACTTGTTCCTGTCCATGAAGGACCTGTTCTTACATAAGTATAATTTCCTGATGTCCCATTTACAGTTCCAGTTCCTTTAATTTCACTATTTAAAATATCTACTCTACTTTTTGGCACCCAAACTGATTTTTGAGATACTGTATCATCTGCTGTATAATAATTTACTCTATACCATCCATTCGCTTCTCCAGTTACTTTTACAGCTGTTCCATTATATAAATTTATTATAGTTTTATTATACCAAGTTGGTCCATCTTGACTACATGTATAATTTCCTCCATCAAAATTTATATATCCCTTTTTATTTAAATCTGTTACATTCTCATATGGACTTGAAAAATCAGGTGCTTGTCCATTTATTAATGGTGCATATACATAAGCATATTGCTTATTATATCTAATTTTAAACCAATCTCCTGTTTTACCTACAATTTTAACTCTTTCTCCATAAGTTAATGTTCCAACTATACTTGAATCTGTTGTTGGATTTTGTCTTACATTAATACTTCCCTTTGAAGTTCCTATATCATAGTTATAATTTTCTGGCATATCAGGTACATTATTTGGTCCACCAATATCAACATTTCCTGGTAATCTATAATAACAAGTTGTTTTACTTGTATCATTTGCATCAACTTCATGACTATCTCTTGGATGGAAATTTGAACCATACCATGAATACTGATTATCTGCAATCCATGCTATTCCTTCAGCCTTATTTGCCCACCCCATAAATACATATGTGTGAGCTTGCCCTGCAAAACATATATCTCCTGCTTCTAAAGTACTTAAATCTGTTTCTCTTTCCCAACCTAAAGAAGTTAATTCTCTTTCTAAGTTTGTTGTATATCCTATATCCATTGGTATTTTTATACCTATATTTCTAAGAGCCGATGAAACAAAAAATACACAGTTATTATCTAATACTCCACCATGAGCTCCTACAGCTTGATCTTCTGCTGCCCATCTATTATCAGGATTCATTAAATAATTATATAGCTTTTCCTGTGTTTGTGAATGGAACTCTGTTTGTCTCATTTTAGGATCTAAATTCTTATTATTAAAATAATTATTATGATTGTCCCCATTAAATATAATACTAAATTGCTGAGCTCTTTGTTTTTGTGTAGTTTTTACTTCTTTTCCTGTAAATATATTTATTTGTTTTAATTCTACACTTGCTTTTTCCTTTTCAATCTTTGTACTTTTTTCAGATTGGGTTCCTTTACTATTTAGTGTTTGTCCATATGATGCAATTGGTTTTATAGTTATTAATGCTCCCATGATGCATCCAATAGCTATAATCGATTTAAGTTTGTTTTTATTCATTATTTACCCTCATTTCATTTTTATAACATTTATGTATAAAGGTATCATTTTAAAATTAACTTTAAATGAACATTCTCAAACTTTTTGGTGAATTTGTTTATTTTTAATTAATAAAAACCCAACAAAATTCAAAATTTTGTTGGGTTTTTCTTATGAAAAACTTGGTATATCAAAAGTAAAGTTATCTGAACTTAAATATAAATCACTATTTTGTGCTATTATTCCTGCTATTTCCTCTCCATAATTTACTTCTGATGCATATTGATGCCATATATCACCTGCCGGTGCATCTATATATCTTATTTCAAATGGAGTATTTTGTGCTATATCAGGATTATGAACATAATTTTCTGATAAGAACTGTGCTGCTCCTTTTAGTGCACTTGCAACACTTGTCCATCCATGATTATATGCATACGTTGTTCCTAAAATAGTTGCCTTATTTGGAAAATACCCATTTGAGTCATCTGCACCTATTCCAAATAAATCATATACTGTTACTGGTTGTGGTAAGTTTATCATTTGATAACCTACTAAATTACCATCTTGATATATTGGTGCATTTTCATTTGCTATCTGTGTTATTGTTATACCTTGAGCAAAATTACTAGTTCCCCAACCAGTTTCTAATGCAGATTGTGCTAATAAATATACTGGATCTAAATTATATTCTTTAGCCGCATTTATAAATCCTTGTGCTTGTCCTGAAAATACTCCTTTTCCTTGTAAAAGTTCTTGGAATTTTTGAACATTTACCGGTCTATATTTATCAACTCTTAAAAATTCATATTTTGTAGATGCATCTGCTGGATTAACTGCGTTTGTTATCTCTTCTCTTGCAGTATCAATTTGACTTTGACTTAAGTCACCACCAAAGCAATTTATATAATCTTGTACCTCTTCATTTATATAGTTACTCATAGATGTACCATAATTAATATAATTATATGTTGTATTTCCTTCCGGTTTATTAAAGCTTACTCTATCTTTTAATACCCATGCTGTTCCATTTTTATATTCTATTTTATACCAAGATCCTTCTTCTCCAATAATAGAAATTTTTGTTCCATTATTTATCTGACCTACAAAATTATAATTCCATGATGGCCCACTAACAATATCTGTAAAATCTCCACCACCAAATTTAACATATCCTGTTTTTATTATTGGATTTAATAATCCTTGATTTAAACTAGTATTAACTCTATCTTTTAATACCCATGCTACATTATCACCATTTTCTATTTCATACCATGAACCTTTTTCTCCTACTATAATTACTTTTGTTCCATTCGTTAATTCTCCTGCAAAGTTTGAATCCCATGATGGCCCACTAACGATATCTGTATATGGTCCTCCTACAAAAGTTATTACTCCACTACCTAAAACTTGATGTACTTTCGTATTAACTCTATATTTTAGTACCCATGCAATACCATTTCCATTTTCTATTTTGTACCAATCTCCACTCTCTCCAATTATCTTAACTAATGTTCCATTTTGTATATCACCTGCAAAGTTTGAATCCCATGTTGGTCCATCTTGTATTGCTGTATGTGTATATCCTTCAAAATTTATAAGTCCTGTCTGTATAACTTTAGCTCCTATACCATTATCAACTCTATTTTTTAATATCCATGCTAACCCATTTCCATTTTTTATTTCAAACCAATCTCCTTTTTCTCCAACTATACTTACTTCCGTACCATTAGTTAGTTCTCCTTCGAGGCTTGAATCCCATGTTGGACCACTCTGTATTGCTGTAGCTGTCCCTCCATTAAAATCTACAATCCCTGTTCCTAAAACTTTTAGTTCAGCTCCTATATTAACCCTATATTTTAATACCCATGCTGTTCCTGCTCCATTTTCTACTTCATACCAGTCTCCACTTTGCCCTATTATATTTACTTTTGTTCCATTTTGTATATCACCTAAATACGTAGAGCTCCATGTTGGTCCACTTTGTATTG
>NZ_JBOGCC010000147.1:0-2787 GCF_051656525.1 Clostridium sp.
TTCTCTTTCGACCATAGTTCTTCCAAATTGTGAAATATCTTTAATTTGATCCAAACCTACATTGCTATCACAGAATCCATTATACAAATTTTTGTCAACTTTTTCAAGCTTGTTTAAATAGATTCCTATATAGTCTTTCTTTCTTGTTGTAACTTTAAAATCTTTTTCACAATCCTCTATAATCTCTTTGATGTATGGAATATCCAACAATGCACAAGCAAAGTATATACCAGACTCTAATGTAGTATATTTGTTTATATTAGCCTTAATAATCTCTAACACACACTCTTTGCAAAATGGTATAATCCCATCTTTATATGTCTCATTGTACGCCTTGTAAAGGCTATCTTCACCAAAGAAGAAACCACACTTAAGGCATTGGTATTCTTTTATCTTCTTTTTTGGTGGCACGACCACACCTCCCTTTCATCCCTATGTAAGATGGGGAACCCCATCAATTTAAATAATATATTTTTTCATATTCAATACCATCTTCACTAAACACATAAAACTTACAACCTGCCCTAGACGAGCGTTTAAGCTTCTTACTATATTCACAAGCCCCAACGATAGAAGGGACTCTTACTACTTGTTTGTCACCAATTTCAGCAACTCCAATTGTCTCTTGGCTACTTCTGTGTAGATGACCTGCAATAAAAATGTCACAATCTACACCATAATAATCTTCATAGAAAGCAATAGACTTTTTCAAATCCCCTTCGCCATGATCTCCCATTATGTTAATCCCATAGAAACTATAGAATACAACACCTTTTGACAATGTTAGCTTTATGTTTTCATTGTTTAAAAGTCTTAATCTCATAAACTCATAGATTAGTTTATCTACTGTATCGTCAGGAAAATCGCCTTTTTTGCCAGTCAATAATCTAATCGCATCGTGGTTTCCACCAACCATTTGCATTTCAATGGGAACATTTAACTCCCTCTGTAATGTATCTAACCAAGTTGATAAAAACTCAGATAACTTAATTGTTGCATCAACAACACTTACACTACACTTTTGAATGTCTGTTAATCTTAGAATACCTTGAATGAAGTCTCCAAGTCCAAATATAACAAGTTTGTCATAATCAAGATTTGCCTTCATTTGAGCCATTAAATGCCACATACGAGCTTCAAAGATGTCTGTTGAATATTCATTAACAATCTCACCATTAAACGCTTCAAGCTTAATCTCTTGACCATAATGAATATCTGCAATATTGAGCAGTGCAGTCTTATCAATTGATTTGCTTTTTGTGTATACTTTTGTTTCAATAGGTTTTAATCTATCAATGGCATCTACAATCATTTCATGGAATAATTCTTGCCTAGCATCACTTCTTAAATTTTTATTGTAGTCTAAATTGAGTGTTTGAACTTTCATCTTTTCTTTCTTCAACTCTTCTTTAGCTACTCTAATTTCTTCTAATTCAGCCTCTGTGGAGTTTTCCATAGTCTTTGCCTTGTAATACATAGCTACATTGTAACCGCTATAAGGACCCACATTTACAGCATTTCTGAGGGTATTCTTATTCATCTTAAGTCCTAAGTCATCAACAATATCTTGCCATGACTTTTCTGAAACTCCTTCAACTTTATCAATAATTAATTGCAATCCATCTTCATATTTCATACCCTTTTCTCCCTTTTGTCCATTATACTAACTTGACATCTGCCTCTTTAATATCTACAAAGTTATCAAAGTTTTCCAATGACATATTGTCTATATCTTCAATTAACCTTAAAACCTCATCTTTAATATCTTCTTTAATCTTCAAATAAAATCCATCAAAACAGTTTCCATCTTGTGCTAACAGAGCGGTTCCTTTTATCTTTGTTGTTGTGTATCCTCTCATATTCATAAGTATGTCTACGTTTCCATCTAATTGTAGCCTAGGAACCTCTATTTGAAGCCTACCTATTCTCTTGAGAGTTTTTACATCTTGATATGGTGTAAAGAACAAAGGAATACTAAATATAGCATACATTTCTGTTGGGATGTAAGTTGAGCCAATAACAACTTCTTTCATATCAGGAACATTATGGTAGTATTTTATTGTGTAAATCTTTCCCTTTTTAAAGTTGTTACTTCTAAGAGTTCTACCTTCAAATTCTAATGTTTCATTTGTATCAACTGACCAACCAAAAATAAATACACTATTATAAAACTTTTCTGGTGTATAGTTTACAACAACTTCTCCATCTTTCTTGCAGAGTATACATTCTGTATCTAAGTAGTCTGTACCTACTTTAACTTCGCCACCAGTTGTCTCTTTAATCCAATCTAGGTTAAATAAAGCATTTTCAATTTCTATCTCTATGCTTGGATTGCTTGTGTATATTCCTATTAAACTTGCCCCATAACCACCACGAATCTCATTTCTTTGTGTCTGTATTCTTATTGAATTTTCAATCAAAGTTTTAGCTGTTGCAACTAGTTCTCCATTTTTAAATAGGTCTACGGTGGAAACACCAGCCAAATAATAACTTTTACCCATGTCTTCACCTCACTTAATTATGTAAGGGTAGAAAAACTACCCTATCATTTCTTCTAATTCTCTAATCTTTGTATTTCTATGTGCAATCAATTGACCACGATTCATATTTTCAGTTTTGTGTTTTAAAAATTTTACTTCGTCTATCAGCACTACTATATTATAACAATCACCACTAGACTTAGGTAGTAAATTTGACTTATCATGAAGTTTTTCTAATCCATTTATAGCACTTTTACATTTTTTAATTCTTTCATCAGTTTTCAATTTCTTTGCATAATTTAAAAAG
>NZ_JBOGCC010000148.1:0-24109 GCF_051656525.1 Clostridium sp.
GGCACGCCGCCAGCGTTCGTCCTGAGCCAGGATCAAACTCTCAATAAAAAGTTTAATCTTAAATTGCTCATAAAACTTACTAATAAAAGAATTGCTGGTTTAAGTTTGTTTATATATTAATCTGTTCAATTTTCAAAGACCATTTTGTTGTTTCTCAGTGGGGTTAACCACTCAACATAGACTATTATACACGCATTTTTCGACACTCCATAATTATATATCTGTATTTATGTTGATTATTCTATTAATACTCTTTTTTTCTCTGTTTTTCTATCTTTATTATATCTTGATACACTAGGTAGGGTGTGCTATAATTAATTTTTACTTTTGTGAAAAACGAAGGATTTTAAGCCATTTTCACTTAAAATCCCTCTCTAAAATTCTAAAGGACATAATAGAGAACTTCTCTTTTTTATTATTCCTTTAATTCAATTAATTATTCTATATTAGATTATGTTCAACTTTTCTCATTTTATTTATATAGTTAGTTATTCTCATCTTAAATCTTTCAATATGTCCATTTACATAAAAGTTTATTAAATCATAAGATACGAAAATAGCATCTACTATTAAATACTGTACATCTTTTAAATTATCTTCTTCCTCTTTATTTATCTCTATTCCATCACTTTTTATTTTTAATTCTTCAAACTTTTCTTTATACTCAGTTAAAGTTCTAGTTATCTCTTCGTTATCATTTGTTGTAAATTTACTTTCTAATAAAGCTTCATTATATTTTACATATTCTTTATTCACTTTTTTATATTCTTCATATATATCTATTAATTCCATTTTCTTCTCCTAACTTAATATCCTATCTATTTCTAACTTAACATATTATATATAAATAATTAGAATACATTCTTTTTATTCTATTATAATGCTTTATTTAGAAAGTTTTAATCTTTATTTTCTAAAACTCTTTAATAACGGTAATATTTTTTCCATCCCTTCTTCTTCTGCTTTTAATTTGCTTTCTTTAGTAAATCCTGTTCCATCTACCAGTAGCTCTTCAAACTTTGCTATTCCCATTGCATGTGCTATATCCTTAACATATTCCACCCCATGATTCATTTGTTTCTTTATTATCATCGGTAATGGCCCACCTGACGATTGTACATATATCATTCTTCTTTCCTTATCACCTAATAATCCCTTACATCCTTTTTCTGATATTTCTATTGTTTTTCCTTGTTGTACTACACAATCTAGATATTCTTTTAATGGACTTGGAAAAGACATACTCCATAATGGTGCGCCTATAACATATGCATCTGCTTTTGCAAATTGATTAGCTAACTCATGAATTCTATCTATTGCTTTATTATCTTCTTCTGATAACTCAGAACTTTTTTGTATTGAACAATTTCTTCCTCTAAAATATTTTGCATCTAATCTTGGTATATAGTCTTCATAAAGATTAATCTCTTCTACATCGCATTGTGGATGAAATTGTTTAATCATATCTACTAATTTTCTTGATACCTTTCTACTTGAAGATTCTTCTTCACTTTTTGAATTTACTATTATATATAGTAGTTTCATTTTAAACACCTCTTTACTTAAATTTTTATCACTATATTATTTTCTCCATCTTTCCGATAAAAATCCAAAATCCTCTTAGAAATTACTACTAAATATATAGTGTTCTTAGATTCAACTTGCAGTACCTAATTTTAAGCTTTTTAAAAATTATAAAAATAAAAAGACTATCTATTTTAAAGACAGTCTTTTATCAATTTTATTTATTTTCTTCTATTATCTTATTTAATTTATTTTGCACAAGCCATAATTTTTTTTGTTTTTTATTTATAGCTACTCTTCCTTTTCCTTGTGCTTCTTCTATTTGCTTCATATACTCTGCATCTGCAACTTTTATTGCTTCTTTTATTACCATTAACTCTTCACTTGTAAACATTCCTTTTCATCCTCCTAAAAAATATCTTCAATTATAACATCTCTTTTACCGTTTCTCCAATTATCTTTATTCCTTCTTCTATTTCTTCTATACTTACTCTAGGTAATCCAATCCTAAATGCATTATCTGAACTTGAATCCATTGAAAATATATCTCCTGGTGTAAAAATCACTTTCTTCTTATAACATTCTTCTAAAAGTTTTCTACTATTTATACCCTCAAGTTCTATATAAATATGTAGTCCACCTTCTCCCCATATCTTTTTAGGTTTTATATATTTTTTTATACAATTGATTGCAAATTTATATTTTTCTTTATATGCTTTCTTTACCTTTTTTATATTCTTATCAAAATATCCTTCTCTCAAATACTCATATAATATCCCTTGATCTAAAAATGATGTATGAATATTTTTGCATCTCTTAACACTCTCTAATAATGTAATTAGCTTTTTATCACCTAATATCCATCCTATTCTAAGTCCTGGAAAAAGTATTTTTGAAAAGCTTGATAAATATATTACTCCACTTCCATTTACATCAAAAGATGCTATTGGAGATAAATGTGTACTATTATATAGTAATTCCTCACTAAATCCATCTTCTAATATAGGTACATTATATTCTTTAAAAATATCATAAACTTCTTTTCTTTTCTCACCTTTCATTACAAGACCTGTTGGATTATGATATGAAGGAATTAGATATCCAAACTTAATATCTTCCTTTTCTAAGTTTTCTCTTAATTCTTTTTCATCTATACCATCATCATTCATTTTTATTCCTACTATCTCTATTCCATTTGCCTTCATAATCTTTATTGCTGTATTATGAGTTGGATTTTCACATATAATTTTATCTCCCTCTTTTGTAAATGCAGATAGAATCATATCTAATCCTTCTGTAAATCCATTCGTTATTAGAATATCTTTTCCTCTTATATCTACACCCTTCTTTTTCATATATTCTAATAACCAATCTATTAATGGTTTATATCCTTTTGCATAGCCATAATTTAATATTCTATGTTCCTCTATTGAAATTCTATTTAAAAATGATTTCTTCAATTCTTCTATATTAAATAATGCTCCATCTGGAGATATACTTTTGAATGAAATTATTCCTCTATCCCAAGGAATCTCATTTTTTACTATATCTAATTCATTTGCTACTTTCCCGTATCTATTAAGTTTGTTTTCCCAGGAAATACTCCATTTTTCGCTAATATCTGACTCTACTGGAGTAACAAATGTTCCTTTTCCTTTTACAGTATACAAAACACCTTCTTCTTCTAAATTCTCATAAGCTGTAATAACAGAATTTCTACTAACTCCTAATATTCTCCCAAGTTCTCTTGTTGCAGGTAACTTTCCATTCCCTGCTATCATTTTCTTATCTATCATATTCTTTATATAATTTTCTATCTGTTTATATATAGGTTCTTTATCATTAAAATCTAAGCTAGAAAAAATCATCTTTATTTCAACTCCTATCTATAATCAATCTTTCTATATTTAATAACCTAATTTTTATCACTATATTCAATAATTCCTCTTTTATACTAATAACTATATTTTTAATTCTTCATCTACAATATATCATACATCCCCTCTTAGAAAGGTAACAGGCTCTATAACTTTTTAGGAATAAATTTATATTTTTATAATATAATTAATTGAAAACAATTACATTCCATGTTATACTTTTAATGTAATAATTTGTATGTATATATTTTTCAAACTTGTGCTATAGAGTATTTAGAGAGTTGAACGCAAGGCTTATTTGCCCTACCATTGTTTAACTCTCTTTTTCTCATTATTTATATAACAAAAAGGGGGAGTTTTATGTTTCAACAATTTTTAGCTGAGATTTTTGGTACAATGATTCTTGTTATTTTAGGAAATGGTGTTGTAGCAAATGTTGTTCTCAAAAAAACTAAGGGTGAAAATTCAGGACTCATTGTTATTGCTTTTGGGTGGGCAATGGCAGTTTGTATTCCTGTTTTTATTTTTTCTAGTGTTAGTGGTGCAGTTTTCAATCCTGCTGTAGCTATTGCTCTTGGGTTTATTGGAGATTTAACTTGGTCAAAAGTTGGAATCTTTATAATTGCTCAATTTATTGGTGCTATTTTAGGAGCTGTTATAGTATATCTTACTTACTATAATCACTTTCAAGAGACTGAAGATGGTGATTCAAAGTTAGCCTGTTTCTGTACTATTCCTGCTATTAGAAATTTAAAGTGGAACTTTTTCACTGAATTTATTGGTACTTTTATCCTAATGTTTGGTATATTAGGATTAGGTTCTGCTAAAATGGTAGATGGAATTTCACCAATTGCAGTTGGGTTACTTATTTTAGTTATTGGAGTCTCACTTGGTGGACCAACTGGATATGCTATAAACCCTGCTAGAGATTTAGGCCCAAGGATTACTCATTTTCTTTTACCTATAAAAAATAAACGTGATTCTGATTGGGGGTACTCCTTAATTCCTGTTATAGCACCTATTTTAGGAGCTATCTGTGGAGCCTTAGTTTATACAAATATTTTTTAAAATTTAGGGGGACTATTTAATGTTAAACTTTAGAAGAATTCTTGAGGATAATCCAATTGTTGCTGCTGTTAAAGATATGAAGCAATTAGATAATGCCTTAAAAACAGATGTTAATGTAATTTTTGTGCTTTTTGGAAATGTATTAGATGTAGTTACTATCTCTAAAAAGATTTCTGACTCTAGAAAAGTTGGAATTTTACACATAGATTTAGTTGATGGCTTAACTAATAGAGAAATTGCTCTGCAATATTTAAAAGAGAAAACTACTTTTAGAGGTATTATAAGCACTAAGGCACAAACAATAAAAGCTGCTAAAAAATTAGGCTTTATAGCCATTCAAAGGGTATTTATGTTAGATAGTCTTTCTTTTGAAGGTGCATCAAATCATTTAGTATCAGATTGTGATGCTGTTGAAATGTTACCTGGGCTTTTATTTAAAATAATAACAAAATTATCAAATACAATAAATAAACCACTTATAGTTGGTGGATTAATTTCAGATAAAGAAGATGTAATGGATGCGCTAAATGCAGGTGCAACCTGTGTATCTACAACTAGAGAGAATATTTGGTACATGTAAAAAAATTTATGAGGTGATTGTATGAATAAATATGTAGTAGCTTTAGATCAAGGAACAACTAGTTCAAGAGCAATAATTTTTGATAACGAACAAAATATTATTGGTGTAAGCCAAAAAGAATTTAATCAGATTTATCCAAAGGAAGGTTTTGTAGAGCATGACCCTATGGAAATTTGGGCAACTCAATATAGTGTGCTTCAAGAAGTTTTAGCTAAAACTAATATAACTCAAGAAAATATTGCAGCTATAGGAATTACAAATCAAAGAGAAACAACTATTGTATGGGATAAACACACTGGAATGCCTATCTATAATGCTATTGTATGGCAATGTAGAAGAACTGCTGAAATCTGTGATAATTTAAAAAAACAAGGTCATGAAGATTATATCCGTGAAAATACTGGACTTGTTTTAGATGCATATTTTTCTGGGACTAAAGTCAAATGGATTTTAGATAATGTAGAAGGAGCTCGTGAAAAAGCTGAAAATGGTGACCTTTTATTTGGTACTGTTGATACGTGGCTTGTGTGGAAACTTACTAGTGGAAAAGTTCATGTAACTGATTATACTAATGCTTCTAGAACTATGCTTTTTAATATTAAAACTTTAGAATGGGATGAAAAAATGCTAAAGATTTTAGATATCCCTAAGTCAATGCTTCCTAAAGTTAGGAATTCTTCTGAAATTTATGGATATGCAAACTTAGGTTCTAAAGGCGGTATTAGAGTTCCTATCTCTGGTATAGCTGGAGATCAACAAGCTGCACTTTTTGGTCAAGCTGCTTTTAATAAGGGTGATGTTAAAAATACTTATGGAACTGGTTGCTTCCTATTAATGAATACTGGTGAAGAACTTGTTCAAAGTAAAAATGGTCTTTTAACTACTATTGCTATTGGTCTTGATGGAAAAGTTCAATATGCTTTAGAAGGTTCAGTTTTTGTTGGTGGTGCTGTAATTCAATGGCTTCGTGATGAATTAAGAATAATAACTGATTCTAGTGATACTGCATATTTTGCATCTAAAGTTAAAGATAATGGTGGTGTATACGTTGTTCCTGCTTTTGTTGGACTTGGTGCTCCACACTGGGATATGTATGCTAGAGGAAGCATTTTTGGGTTAACTCGTGGTACAAATAGAAATCACATTATAAGAGCTTCTCTTGAATCAATTGCTTATCAAACTCGTGATGTTCTTGAAGCTATGATTGAAGATGTGGGATATGATATAAATTCTATAAAAGTTGATGGCGGAGCTAGTCAAAACTCTTTCCTAATGCAATTCCAATCTGATTTAGTTGGTAAAAAAGTAGTCCGTCCTATCATAACTGAAACAACTGCTCTTGGTGCTGCATATTTAGCAGGTCTTGCTGTTGGATATTGGAAGGATAAAGAGGAAATATCTAAACTTTGGTTTGCTAGTGAAGAGTTTAATCCTACTGTTTCTGAAGAAGATAGAAATAGATATTATAAAAAGTGGAAAAAAGCCGTTAGCCGTGCAAAATCATGGGAGTTAGATGATTAAATTTTCAAAAATAATATGGAAATTTTTACATTATTATGATATACTATTATCAAATGAATAAAAAATTTTTATTTTTGTGTGAGAAGAGAAAATAGAGCTAAACACAAGAAGGCATTGTTATGTCCTTTTTGAGTTGGCTCTTTTATTTTTGCTGAAAAGGAGCGATATAAATGATTTATGATGTAGTTATTATTGGTTCAGGAGTTATTGGAGGTTCAATATTTAGAGAACTTTCTAAATATAAATTAAATGTTCTTTGCTTAGAAAAAGAAACTGATGTTTCTATGGGTTGTTCAAAAGCAAATTCTGCAATTGTCCATTCTGGTTATGATCCAGAACCTGGAACACTTATGGCAAAGTATAACGTTTTAGGAAATGAAATGTTTGAAGACCTTTGTAAAAAACTATCTGTTCCATTTAAAAGAAATGGTTCACTTATTATTGGATTTAATGAAGAAGATAAAAAAGAATTAGAAATTCTTTATAATAGAGGTATTTTAAATAATGTACAAAACTTAAGGCTTCTATCTAGAGAAAAAGTCCTAGAATTAGAACCTAACATAAATAACCATGTTTCTTGTGGACTACATTGTCCTACCGGTGGAATTGTAGGTGCTTATGAATTTACTATTGCTCTATCTGAAAATGCTATTGATAATGGTGGTGAACTTAGATTAAACTCTAAAGTTATAAATATTGAGAAATCTAACACCTTTAAAATCACCTTAGAAAATGGTGATTTTATAGAAAGCAATTATATTGTAAATGCAGCTGGTGTTCATGCTGATAATATTAATAATCTTATCTCTAATGAAAAATTTCAAATTACACCTAGAAAAGGTGAGTACTTTGTTTTAGATAAAAGCCAAGGAAATTTATTCAATAATACTATATTCCAATGTCCTTCTTCTCTTGGAAAGGGAGTTTTAGTTACTCCTACTGTTCATGGAAATCTTTTAGTAGGACCTAATGCAACTGATACTACTGATAAAGACTCAGTTTCTACTGAATCTAAAGGACTAAATGAAATTAAAGAAACTTCACTTAAAACTACTACACTTATAAATTTTAGGGAAAACATAAGAAACTTTGCTGGACTTCGTGCTATAGCAAATTATCCTGACTTTATAGTTGGAGAAAGTGATGTTAAAGGATTTTTCAATGCTTCTGGTATAAAATCACCTGGATTAACTTCTGCACCTGCTATCGCTATTGATATAGTAGAAATGCTTAAATCTTCTGGTTTAATTTTAAATAAAAAAGAAAACTTTATTGAAGAAAGAAAACAAGTTCACTTTATGGAGCTTTCTAAAGAAGAAAAAATTAATCTTATAAGTAAAGATCCAAGATACGGACGTATTATTTGCAGATGCGAAAATATAACTGAAGGTGAAATTGTAGATAGTATAAATAGAACTCTTGGTGCTACAACTATTGATGGTGTTAAAAGAAGATGTAGACCTGGATGTGGTAGATGCCAAGGTGGTTTCTGTGGACCTCGTGTTCAAGAAATTATTTCAAGAGAAAAAAATATAGATATTAAAGATATTCTTTTAGATAAAAAAGATTCTTATATTATAGTAGGAAAAACAAAGTAAGGGGGAATATATATGAAGAAATATGATTTAATCGTAATCGGTGGAGGACCTGCAGGACTTGCTGCTGCTTATGAAGCTTATAATAATGGTGTTAAAAACATTTTAATTATAGAAAGAGATATTGAACTTGGTGGTATTTTAAATCAATGTATTCATAATGGATTTGGTCTTCATACTTTTAGAGAAGAACTTACTGGCCCTGAATATGCTGAAAGATTTATAAACTTAGTAAATAATACAGACATTGAAGTTATGTTAGATACTATGGTTTTAGAAATTGAAGAAAAAGTTGTCCATGCTATAAATTCTAAAAATGGATATCTAACTTTAAATGCTGAAGCTATAATTCTAGCTATGGGTTGCCGTGAAAGAACAAGAGGTGCTATTTCTATTCCTGGTGATAGGCCTTCTGGAATTTTTACAGCAGGTGCAGCTCAAAGATTTATTAATATGGAAGGAAAAATGGTTGGTAAAAAAGTTCTTATACTTGGTTCAGGAGATATTGGGCTTATTATGGCAAGAAGAATGGCACTTGAGGGTGCTAAAGTTTTAGCTGTTGTTGAACTTATGCCTTACTCAAATGGATTAACTAGAAATATTGTTCAGTGTTTAGAAGATTATAATATTCCTTTATACTTATCTCACACTGTTACTAATGTTATTGGTAACGGACGTTTAGAAAAAGTTATAATTTCAAAAGTAGATGAAAAGTTTACTCCAATAGAAGGAAGTGAAATAGAATTTGATGTAGACACTCTTCTTCTATCAGTTGGACTAATTCCTGAAAATGAATTATCTAAAAATGCTGGCATAAATCTAGATATGAGAACTAATGGACTTATAGTATCTGAAAGTATGGAAACAAATAAAGATGGAATATTTGCTTGTGGTAACGTAGTTCATGTTCATGACCTAGTTGACTTTGTAACTGAAGAATCAAAAAATGCTGGAATTAATGCTGCTAAGTATATCAAAGGTAAAAGAAAGTCAAATAATTTCATAGAAATAACAAATGGTACAAATATCTCTTATACCGTACCTCAAAAGTTTGAAATGGATTCTCTCTCTTCCTGTCTTTCTATCTTTATGAGAGTTCGTAATGTCTTTAAAGATAAATTTATTGTTGTTCGTGATTCAGAAGGGAATTTAATCCAAAAATTCAAAAAACCTCACGTTGCTCCTGCTGAAATGGAGAGAATTACAATTTTAAAAACTAATTTAGCCAAAGCTACTGGACCTTTAACAATATCATTAGAGGATGGTGAAAATTTATGTTAAAAGAATTAATTTGTATTGTTTGCCCTAAAGGCTGTCACCTAACTGTAGATACTGAAAATGAAACTGTCACTGGTAACACTTGTCCCCGCGGAAAAGTATATGGATTAAATGAAGTTAAAAATCCTACAAGAGTTGTCACATCTACTATTAAAATACAAAATTGCGACAATATAGTATTGCCTGTAAAAACAAGTGTGCCTATTCCAAAAGACATGATATTTGCTATTATGAAAGAAATTAATAACATCTCTATTTCACTGCCTATAAAAACTGGCGACATCATACTAGAGAATGTTTTAAATACTGGCTCAAATATTGTCGCAACTAAATCTTTATCTCTTAGTTTATAGATTTAAAAGAAGTCTGTCGCATGACAGACTTCTTCTTTGTTAATTAATATTCTATTCTTTTAAAGCGACAATTTAATCTAAATTCATTAGTACTTACTGTTGCTTCAATTTTTCCATTCATCTTTTGGATTACTTCCTTAACTATCGATAATCCAATCCCTGTATTTTTGCCTCTTCTACTATTGTCGCTTCCCTTATAAAACCTTTCAAATACTTTTGTCGCATCAATAAATTCATTATTACTTTTTGAATTTGAGATAATTAATTCTACATAATCATTCCTATGTAGAATCTTTACCGACACCTCTCCTGTCGTATTCTTTAATGCATTAGTTAAAATATTCTCTAAGATTCTTTCTGTCTCACTTACATTTCCTAAACAAAAAATATTTTCTTTCACATCTATCTTTGGTTCTATTCCTAACTTTTCAAACTCATCATAAAAGTCTACTATTTTGTCGCATACTATCTCACTTAGATTTATTTTTTCTAATTCTATTTTATAGCTTTCATTTTCTATAACAGATAGTCTAAAGAAATCATCTAACATCTTCTTTAAATCTTTTGCTCTCTTTTCAATTTTATTAAGATACTCTTTTTCCTTTTCATCTTTTTCATTTTTTGATTTTATAACTTGAACATATCCAATTATAGATGTTAAAGGTGTTCTTAAATCATGAGAAATGTTTGCTATCATCTCTTTTAACTCTTCTTTCCTTCTTACTTCCTCAATCTTCATTTTCTTTGATAAATCTATATGCTTATTTATACTTCTCGCTAAATCTTCTATTTCTTTATTTATTAAATTTATATCTATTTTTTTATCAACTTCCTTATTATTGTATTCATTCAATTGCCCTGATATATTCTTAATTTCTTTCTTCATTAAAATTATATAGGAGAGTAAAATAACTATTACTATCCCTAATATAAAAACTAAAATGATCATTTTCTCTCCTCGTACTTACTTTATCTCAAATTTATTAAATATCATTCTACCTATATCTAAAACTACTGCTATCATTAGTATCATCCAAAAACCTACTGTCATAAAGCTTATATTTTCTACTCCACTAGCTAAATTTCTTAATAGTAATATTGGAATAAAATTTATATAGGATTCTGATAGCATATGACCTACCATAGTTAATCCCCAAATTTCTACTACTGCAAGTATTGATATTATTGATGCACTTGGTAATAAAAAAGTTATTACTCCATATATACCAATACTTGTTCCACAAATCAATATATATGCTCCTATTGATTTTACTGTCAAATATAATAATTCAATTGTGACACCTGTCGGTCTTCCTAAAATAACATATCCTGTCATTACTATTGCAAAATTTATTACTATTAAAATAGCCATCCCCATTATTAATGAAATAACACTTGAGCTTAATATTTTCCATCTTTCATATCCATAAGATACTATGTTTTTTAAGCTTCCATTATTAGCTTTATTTATCATAATTGATGAAGTTAAAGATATTCCCACTATATACATACAAATAGCTGTACCTAATGCAGATTTTAAAAACTCTAAATAATTCTCACCATATTCTGCACCTATATTAAAACCATACTGTATTCCTTCTGGCGTTGTAAAACTCATAATTCTAACTTCACCTAACAGTAAAGCAACTATTCCTATGACTATTGTGGCAATAAAAGCATTTTTATAATACTTACTATGAAATAATCTATATAAATCACCCTTTAACAAATTAAGCATTTTCGATTCCCTCCATAGCATTTAGTACATAGTTTTCTAAGCTTTCTCCAACTACACCCATCTTACTTATAAATACATTCTCCAATGCTAACTCTTTATTAATAATAGCACCTTCATTTATTCTTTCATAAATTCTTATAATATTTTTATCTAGAACCGTATAATCTCTTATATTCAATATATTTTCTAAAACCCATGTACATTTCTCTGGATTATCTACAGTTATTTCTAATGCTTTTTTTGATTTCTCTTCTAATTCTTTAAGACCTATCTCTTCAATCAATTCTCCATCTTTCATTATTCCATAAACTGTTGCAATCTGACTTAACTCATTTAATATATGACTTGATATTAATATAGTTATCCCTTTTTCTTTATTTAGCCTTTTTAATAATTCTCTCATAGTCACTATTCCCATTGGATCTAGTCCATTTGTAGGTTCATCTAATATAAGAACTTCTGGATCTGTTAAAAGTGCCATAGCAAGTCCAAGTTTCTGTTTCATTCCTAAAGAATATTGACTTATATTCTTTCCTTTAACATCTATTAATCCAACTAACTTTAGTTTTTCTTCTACACATTCCTTCCCTGGAATTCCTTTTGCTCTTCTTAAAATCTCTAAATTTTTATATGCATCTAAATCATCAAAAAAAGCTGGTGTTTCTATTAATATTCCTATTCTCTTTCTACTTTTAATTAACCCATTTGTCTTTCCAAAAAGCTCGAGTTCACCTTCATTTAAATTAGATAATCCAGTTATTATTCTCATTAAAGTAGTTTTACCAGCTCCATTTTTTCCGATTAACCCATATATTTGTCCTTCTCCTATATTGATATTTATATCTTTAAGAACCTCTATACTTTTATATTTCTTATTTAAATTTTTCGTTTTTATAACATAACTCATAAATTTAATACCTCCTTCTATATCCTTATAATAGACATAGACTTCTAAGTAACCTCAAAGAAAGTCTTAAGAAAGTCTTAATTCGCATTTAACTTATATCCAATCCCCCATATAGTTTTTATATACTTCTCTTTTGCTCCTGCTTTTTTTATCTTATTTCTTAAATTACTTATATGAACTGTTATAGTATTATCATCACAGTTGAATTCTTCATCCCAAATACTTTTAAATAAGTTCCCCTTTGAAAAAACCTTATCAGGGTACCTAATCATAAGCTCTAAGATATCAAACTCTATCTGAGTTAATTCTATTTTTTCTTTATTAATACAAACTGTTCTAGTCTCACTAGATAGGTTTATTTCTTTATATACTTTCCTCTCATCTATAAAATTACTCTTCATATTTCTTCTTAAGTTTACTTCTATCCTTGCTAAAACTTCATCTACATCAAAAGGCTTACTTACAAAATCATCTGCTCCTAATCTAAGAATTTTTGCCTTTAATCCAATCTCCTCTCTTGCAGATATTATAATTACAGGAACCTCACTTTCCTCTCTAATTAAACTTAATATTTCATCACCACTTTTTCCAGGCAACATTAGATCTAATAAAACTAAATCAAACTTGTTTATCTTTAACTGTAAAAGTCCCTCTGTTCCTGAATATGCACTTTGAGCTTCATACCCATTGTCAACTAACATATCTTTAAGTAATTCATTTATATCATTATCATCCTCAATTATAAGTATATTTCTCTTCATTTTACCCCTCCCATTTTTACCCATTATATCATAAAAGATACCTTGTTTTTCCATTTACTTTTTTGTATGATAATCTAAAGGAAGTGATGTTATGTTAAATTTTAAAAATGGTCTTAATTATGATGAATACATGAAACTTGGAACTGATGAAGATAAAAAAATGAATAAAGAATTTTATGATAAGTCCCCTATTCATAGTGAATCTATTTCAAAAATTAGTAATGAACCCTTAAATATTGCAGTTTTTTCAATGACACGTTGTAAAGATGCTGCAACAATAATGCCAGTATTATTACAAATTGCTAAGAAAAACCCTAATGCTAAAGTTAAATTTTTTGATAAAGAAGGACATAAAGACATCCTTAAAAATTTAACTGGCTCTGTTCGCATACCTACAATATTAAAACTTGATTCTAATGGACAAATTCTAAAAGAATTTTTAGAATTTCCTACTGCTGTTGATAATAAAATTTCAATAAATCCAACAGATAAGGATAATATTGTTGCAGAATTTAGAGATAACAAATATTATAATGAATTAAAAAAAGATTTATTATCATTTTTCAAATAATTAAACACCTGTCTTTTTATGACAGGTGTTTTTCTATATTACTTTTCATTCCTAATTCTCCTCATTTTAACTTAATCACTCTATAATATGACTCAAATCTCATTTATGTTAAAATATACTTAATGCTTCTTTAAAGGAGGTTACAAATGAAAAAGGCTAGACAATTTTTTATGGAACTATCTATTAGTGATGAAGTTAAAGCCTTAAAAGTTTTAATTGCATCATTAATTGCTATTTTTTTAAGTTCATTTGATAAACATCTTAGTGCGACAACTACTGTCATTACAATTTCAATAATCTTTGCTTTTTTACCGACAGTTTCTGCGACAAGATCATACTGTATCCAACGTGTTATAGTTAATTTTATAGGTGCGACAATTACATTAATCATAGGAATTCTTTTAAATTGGAATATTTATGCCCTTGCATTAATTTCATCTGTCACAATGCTTATATACTATAAATTAAATTTAGCTAAACAAAAGCTTAGTTTAGTTAGCTTAATTGCAGCAAGTACAATATTTTTTATGATAATGAGTACCCCTTCAGCTACTGAGACACGTTTTGTCTCAATAATTGTAGGATCAATTTTAGCAATTTTAGTTAATGAATTATTTTTACCTTTAAATCAAGGCTTTAAGCTTGAAAAATCAATCCAAAACTTTTCACTTAGCCTTTTTAAACTTCAAAATATCCTTCTTAGTGACATAGATATAAGTTCTAGTGATGACCTTAAAGGTCTAAATAAATTGCTAGTCTCTATAAAACCTAATATTGATACTTTAGAAAAAGAATTAACTACAATATCATTAACTAATCATTTACGACATTATTATCGTAAAATTTCATTTTTAAAATCATTAGGTGATGTTTCGATGGCTTCTTATGAACTAATAGACACCATTTTTGAAAACAAAGAGACTTTTAATTCTTTACAAGAATCAAACAAGCTTTATTTAAAAGAACTTTTCTCTAATTTAGCTTTTAACCATAAGCTTCTATTTGATAAATATTTTAAAAATGATTTTAAAAAAACAAATATCAATTTAATTACTTTTAATAATTCAAAATTAGATATTAATAACGATATTAATATACTTATTCTAAGTAAGCTTATTAAATATAGAAATACACTTATAACATTAAATTCTCTATATAATTAAAAAGAATGCTAAATTTTATTTTAGCATTCTTTTTAATGATCATTATTTAATATTTTTATATTATTCCATAGAATAACGCTATCATTCTTATTCATCATAACTCTAATATCACCATCTTGTGATATTACAAATCCTATGCTATTAGGCTTCTTATAGCAATATCTCATCATTGATCTATGTCTTGTTCCAAAATGCTCATAGCGTACTTCTTGAAGTCTTCTACCTCTTGCATCTTTTGCAATATATATTTTAGGTGGCTTTTCATTACATAATATCTCAACACCAAAACCATTTACCTCAAACTTAGAATTCATTAAAACTAAACCATCAACACAACTTAATGATGAAATATATTTTATTGCACCACTTATACTATTTTCATATTCTTTAACATCTATAAGCGTACAATCCTTTTTGTTTATTAATAAATTTGATATTCCAGCTTTACTACTGCCCATTATTTGATCAAAAATCCTATCTTCTAAAAAATTTAATTTCACTAAACTTTCACCATATTCTAAAATTTGATTTCCAAGCCTATTATAAAGAATATTATACTTTATATCTAAATCTTCATCTAAAATATCATTATCAATCAGTATTGCACCACCATGTCTATATTCTTTTATATTTATAAGTATTCTACAAATTATTGATATCCACTTTTGTTTTAAAGTTCCAGTCCAACTATCTCTATGACCATAGATTTCATCATGAGTCCTATTTTCAACATTCATTATGTACTCATATATATATTCTTGAAGCTTCTCTATAACTAATCCTTCTTTAAATACATCTATTTGATTATTTATTAAAACACTCTTTTTTAAACTCGCAATCTGCTTATATCCTTTATAAACAACAAGCTCTGCAAGTTCTTCTATATCTAAATAGAATGTTCCTGGCCTTTCTGGTCCTGTATTACTTTCATTTAAAATAAAGTTATGATATGAATCCTCTTGGTCAATCATACCCCATATAATCCATTTCCCATTTACAAAATCAACTGCTAATGCTGTTACCTCTGGATCTGCTGCTTTAGCTATTTTCACAAGATTTGAAATAGTTAACTCCACATCATCTTTAAACCTTATGTATGACCATCTATTTTTCATTATTCTTTTTGGTGGATTAAAATCTGGGATGTTTTTATTGATATATGTAAGCCTCACTTTAATAGGTTGTAATTCTTCAGTTTTTAAACTAGCAAAATAAGCTACTTCAAAAAGTGATTCTAAATCTTCAACTGTAACTTTTAATGCTGTTCCATTTAAATAAAAGAAATTATATACTTCTTTTGCTAAATCAATAGGATATGCAAATTTATTTTTCTCCATACACTACTCCTCCTAATATTATATTTTCTACTAAAGATTATACTCCTTTACAACAACTTTAGAAAATAAAAAACCTGTAAATCATTTGATTTACAGGTCAAAATTTCATCTTAAAATTAAGCAAAATATCTGTCTAATAATCCTTTGAAAGCTCTTCCGTGTCTAGCTTCATCTTTACACATTTCGTGAACTGTGTCATGGATTGCATCTAAGTTTAATTGTTTAGCTAAAGTAGCTAAATCTTTTTTACCTTGACATGCACCAAATTCAGCGTCAACTCTTGCTTGTAAGTTAGCTTTTGTATCAGCAACTACAACTTCACCTAACATTTCTGCAAATTTAGCAGCATGCTCAGCTTCTTCGAAAGCTATTCTTTTATAAGCTTCAGCAACTTCTGGATGCCCTTCTCTATCAGCTTGTCTTGACATAGCTAAGTACATTCCTACTTCAGTACATTCTCCCATGAAGTTAGCTCTTAATCCTTCAATTACTCTTTCGTCAACACCTTGTGCTACTCCGATTCTATGCTCATCAGCCCAAGCCATGTCTCCTTCCATTTCTTTGAATTTATCAGCTCCTACACCACATACTGGGCATTTTTCTGGAGCAGTAGCCCCTTCATAAATATATCCACATACTGTACAAACAAATTTTTTCATAATAATTTCCTCCTCTATTTTCACACACATAAATTTATTCCTCTAGACTTCTTAAAATCTAGTTTTAATCTTCTTATTGCACCTCTTTGGTACATATTTATTATATAATAACTATTATCCATTGTAAAGACTTTTTTAAAATTTTCTATAAAAAAACTGACTAAATTTTTAATCAGTTTTTTTATCTAAATCATATATATGTGCATTTGCACTATTTTCTAATATAATTTTTGACATAGTTGTTATGATAAATTGAATATGTGGAAACATTTCTTTTAATAAATGTACTATTTTCTCTTGTATGTTTGGATGTATATGCTTTTCAATTTCATCTATTAACACAATTCCTTCTACATCATACTTGTTTGTTCTAATCTTCTCCATCTTGCTCATTATCTCCACAAAGAATTTTAATGCAGCTGTATGTCCATCAGACAATTCTTTTAATGTACATGGAATTTTATTTTTTATATCTACAACATAGTCTTCTATCTTTTCATCATAATAAAACTTCAGATCTTTCACTGAGAATAGAAGCTTTAATAGCCTTTCAAACATATTAAACCATCTCTTTATTAATACCAGTTCTTCCTCATCTTCAACAGCTATAGCTTCTTCCTCTCTATCTTTAAGTTGAAACAAATATTCCTTAAATGCTATATCATCAATCTCAATATTTCTTCTTGATTTATAATATAAAAATAAAAACTCTCCTATATCATATCTCTTTTGTAATTCTTTATTACCTTCTATTTTAAGTTCTACACCAGTGCAAAACTTCTCTTTTTTTATACTAAAAAATTCTAACCTATTTTTTAATTTATTTATCTCACTTTTAGATGCTTCAGTTAAAATCTCTTCGTCTCTTAGAAAATATAAATTCTTATTGCATTCTTTTATATCCTCATTTAAATTTATAACATTATTATACTCCTTTAAATTTAGGGAGTTTAAAAATGTATTTATAGATTCTAATAAAATTGTTTTTCCACTTCCATTTTTTCCTGTGATTATTAAATTAGTGTTCTTTAAATCTATTTCCCCATACTTTAAAACCTTATAATCTTTTACTATGATTTTCTTTATAAAAGTTTCTTGCATAAATTTAGTTTAGCAGGAAAATTACTCCCTACATTCCTCCTTAATCTTTTTTCTTTTATTATATCATCCATTTCTCCAAAAAATAACAATTTCTTTTAAAAACATATAAAAAAATACTTAGAATCCAAAGAATCCTAAGTATCTGCTTCTATCACTCTGTTGGTTGCCGTCAACATTGTAATAATTTGAGTAAATTTAAATCAGTTGCCATGTATTTTCTCATACTTCTAAAGTCTTAACCTTTAGAATTGATAATATTCATTATAGCCTATTTTTCATAGTTATAATTATTAAGAATTTATTACTTTTTTATTTCAATAATCACTTTTTGCTATTATTTATTTTTCAATAGGTATTTAGTTATATATTGTTTTATTCTAAGATTTATAAAATTCTTTAATTCTTTCTTTTAACTATTATTTTCATAAAAAAAAGAAGCCCTAAGGCTTCTTCTTCAAAGTATTATTCTACTATTTCAATTTTCATTAAGTTAGTAGCTCCAACTTTATCTAAAGGTACTCCTGCTGCGATAACTACTGTGTCACCTTTAGCAATAAATCCTTTTTCTTCAGCTATAATAACTGATTTTTCCATCATTGCATCAGTTGATTCAAACTTATCAGCAACTACTGGATATACTCCCCAAGCGAATACTAATTGCTTAGCAACTACTTCATCTTTTGTTATAGCTACGATTGGACACTCTGGTCTACATTGAGATAATCTCTTAGCTGTAGCTCCACTCTTAGTTGAAGTAACAATTGCTGCTGCTTGTAATTCATTAGCTGCATTACATGCTGCTCTGCTAATAACACCAGCTATTGCAGGTATATGTTTTTTAGCTTTTGATACTGCTACTTCATAATCTAATTGCTTTTCAGCTTGTGTAGCTATTCTTGACATAGTTGAAACTGCTTCTACTGGATATGTTCCGTTAGCACTTTCTCCTGATAACATGATTGCATCTGTTCCGTCTAATATAGCATTAGCTATATCTGAAACTTCTGCTCTTGTTGGTCTTGGATTTCTTATCATAGAATCTAACATTTGAGTTGCAGTAATTACTGGAATTCCAGCTATATTACATTTCTCAATTATCATTTTTTGTACTGCTGGTACATTTTCTATTGGAATCTCAACTCCAAGATCTCCTCTAGCTACCATAATGGCGTCTGAAACAGCAATTATTGAATCGATGTTGTCAACACCTTCTTGGTTTTCTATTTTAGGGCAGATTAAGATATCTTTTCCACCATTTTCATCTAATACTTTTCTTATAGCAAGTACGTCTTCTGCTTTTCTTACGAATGATGCAGCGATCATATTTACTTTCATTTCACAACCGAATTTTAAATCAGCTTCGTCTTTTTCAGTTAAAGCTGGTAATTTAATTGATACTCCAGGAACGTTAACTCCTTTGTGAGTTCCAACTAATCCAGTATTCATTACTTCACAAATAACCTTGTTTCCTTCTACTGATTTAACAGTTAATCCTACTAAACCATCATCTATTAAAATAGTGTTTCCAGCTACAACGTCATCTACTAATCCATCATAAGTTACTGAACATTTAGTAGTGTCTCCTATAACTTCCTCTTTAACGAAGATTGTGAATTCTGAACCTTTTTGTAATTCTACTTTGCTTGGCTCAAATTTACCAGTTCTTATTTCTGGTCCTTTTGTATCAAGAACGATAGCTATTTCTTTTCCTAATTCAGCAGCTAACTTTCTTACTTTATTCATTCTTCCTCTGTGCTCTTCATGATCACCGTGTGAGAAGTTATGTCTTGAAGCATTCATTCCTGCTTCTATAACCTTAGTTAATATCTCATCACTTTCACTTGCTGGTCCTATTGTACAAATCATTTTAGTTTTTCTCATTACAAATAACACTCCCTCTAGTTTGTATTAAACCCAAAATTTAATATATTAAAATCTATTTAATTAATGATTACTTAGATAATACTTTTGCCATTTCATATAAATCTTCATCAAATTTACGCTCTATGGCAAGAGCTTCGTCGATATCCATATCAACAATTTTATTATCTACTGAACCAATAACTCTTGATGTTTTACCTGCTAATAATATCTCTACAGCCTTAGCTCCCATTCTTGAAGCTAACATTCTATCAAAAGCACTTGGACTTCCACCTCTTTGGATGTGTCCTAAAACAGTAGCTCTTGTTTCAATTCCTGTAACGTCTTCTACTTCTTCAGCTAATTTAAATGCTCCACCAACACCTTCTGCAAGAAGTATTAAGTTGTGCATTTTTCCTTTTAATTTTCCTTCTAATATAGTTTTGCAAAGTTCATCTTTGTCGAAACCTTTTTCTGGCGTTATTATTGCCTCAGCTCCTCCATCAATACCTGCATATAAAGCTATATCTCCACAATTTCTACCCATAACTTCTACAATTGAAACTCTCTCATGTGAAGTCGAAGTATCTCTTATTTTGTTTATTGCGTCTAAAACAGTATTTAAAGTTGTATCAAATCCTATAGTGTAGTCAGTATAAGCTAGATCATTATCTATAGTTCCTGGTAGTCCTACAGTTTTAACTCCAAGCTTTGATAAAAGCTTAGCTCCTGTAAATGAACCATCTCCTCCAATTACTACTAATGCATCTACTCCATAAGCCTTTAATATTTTAACAGCTTTCTTTCTAACTTCTTCTTGTTTGAATTCTGGACATCTAGCTGTTCTAAGGATAGTTCCTCCTCTTTGAATTATATCAGAAACAGAAGTTCTATTCATTGGGAATAATTCACCATTAATTAATCCACTATATCCTCTATGAACTCCCATAACTTCTAATCCTGCAGTTAAAGCCGTTCTTACTACCGCCCTTATAGCAGCATTCATTCCTGGTGCATCTCCACCACTTGTTAAAATAGCTATCTTTTTCATCTTTACTCCTCCTTATATTACCATAGGGGCTTAAAATGACCCACTGGTAACAAAACTTCCCACATTTACATGACCGACTATAATTGTACATAAAAACCATAAATTTATCAATTATATTGTACATCTTTTTAGCTTTTTCTTACTTTGAAGATTATTAAGATATATTAACAACTACTGTTTATAACTCTATTATACCCTAATAAAACCTGCTTTATCTAAATATATGATTTTTTTAATGATTTGATTTTTGTAAAAATTTTCATTTACAAATTCAATAAATATCCAGCCATTTCTTAAACATATATTATATATTGTAAATTTTTTTTAATATTTTTTCAAACTTATAGACATAATTAAAAATATTAAAAATTTTTCTTATATCTTTTATTATACGTTAATTATCGCTTTTTTCTCGACAAATATCAAGATTATTTTTATTAATTTTCTGTATTTTTTGACTATTGCAAAAATCTTTCATTTTTATATAGAAAAAAAGTAGACTTGATTATTCATAACCAAATCTACTTTTTTCTTAATTTTCTAATATCTTAATATTCTCTTCTAAATACTTTTCTTTTAAAACATTAATAATATCTGTTTCTAAATTAACCCATAAATCTCTGTTTACTCTATAGCTTTTTCTATCTTTTGCATCAAAAATATAAACTGGTGTATCTCCTTTAAACTCTTCACTTAAATTTTTAAGCTCTAAATTTATTTTCTTAACCTCTCCTATATCCTTTGCTCTAATATAGACTTTACTACTATCCACTTTTTCTAATGGATCAATTTTTTCACATATAAGCTTTGGCATTTCATCTTCTTTTAAGCTTATTCTACCTCTCATTAAGACTAATTCATCTAACTGTATATTATCTCTTACTCTATCTAGAGTCTTAGGGAATACTATAATTTCTATTTCACCAGTTAAATCCTCAAGCTTTAGAAAAGCCATTAAAGTATTATTTCTAGTTACCTTTTGATTTACCTCCGTTAATATTCCACCTAATATTACAGTTTGATTATCCTTAACCTTAATGCTATCTAAAGCTTCGTCATCTAGAATGCCTTTTTCAACCTCTTCTTGCAGTATCTTATGAGAATCATAAATACTCTGAATATCAATAGATGCTTGAAGTTTTATACTCTTCTCATATTCATCTAAAGGATGCCCTGAAAGATATAATCCAGTCATTTCCTTTTCCATACTTAAAAGATTTCTCTTATTAAATTCATTTATATTAGGATAAGAAACCTCTGGTACACCCTCACTTTCCTCAAGCCCACCAAAAAGATTTATTTGGCCATCAATATTTCTCTTCTTCTCATTAGAAACACCATCCATAAGTTTCTCAAAAACACCAAGCATCTTAGATCTATAAACCTTAAACTCATCCATAGCTCCAGCCTTAATTAAGCTTTCAACAGCTCTCTTATTTATAGCACTTAAATCGACCTTATTTATGAAGTCCATTAAAGATGTATAATCACCCTTAGCTTCTCTGCTTCTAACAATATTCTCACAAACATTAACCCCTACATTCCTAACTGCTGCAAGACCAAAAATAATTCTGTCCCCATCAACAGTAAATCTTGTATGACTTAAATTAACTGTAGGTCTAATTACCTGTATTCCTTCACTCTCTGCAAATTTAATATAATGTGCAACCTTCTCACTAATACCCATAACAGAATTAAGCATCGCTGCTATCATCTCCACAGGGTAATATTTCATCAGATAGGCTGTTTGATAACCTATAATTCCATATGCTGCTGCCACTACTACTCTTACTTTCATAAGCCTATCATTAATAATAGTTGTAGTCTGGACTATACCATATACTTTTAAAAAGTATCTCCTATTATAGTCTCTGAGCGTCTTTCATCGAAGTAGTTTATACTTTCTCTCCAATCCTAAATTTGCCTTATAAATTTTATTTTTCTTAATTTATAAATTATTTTTAAGGTCTTTCTGTCCATATAAATACTCCCTTAGAAATTTCGTTGCTGATTTCCCATTTTTTATATCGTTCCCCATAAGAAACCATTTAATACTTAGATTTTACTCTTATATCATCTACTTAATTTTTTCTGTATTTCTACCACTTTCACATTTATTTTTTCAAATTCTGTTGTAGTTTAAGTAGCTTTAGGGGGTTCCAGCAATTTAAGGAGTTTTTAATTATAAATCACTTTATAATGCCACGCACACTTCATGGCTCTTGTTGAAAGCATATGAAGCAAAGTCCATCATCATATCATATATCTTATTTGCAGCCTCTTCTGAAATACCATTTCTTAAACAACCTGGCACTTCAACATTTCCATCCTTATCTACTATTCCATAGATAAAGTTTTTCCTTTCTTCCTCCATGACCTTATGCTTCTTCTTAGACATTGCTCTTCTAACAAGGTCACTTCGTCCCATAGAATATCCAGCTAATTTTCTAACAATTTCCATTACTTGTTCTTGGTAAACCATTACTCCATAGGTAACATTTAAGATATCTTCCAATTCTGGTGTTACATATGTTACTTTTTCTGGATTTCTTTTTCTTTCTATATAGTTAGGTATTTCTGCCATTGGACCTGGTCTATATAAGGATATTCCGGCTATGATATCCTCTAAACAATCTGGCTTTAATTCCTTCATAAAAGATACCATTCCAGCAGATTCTAGTTGGAATACACCTGCTGTTTTACCTTCTCCTATCATTTTATAAACTTCTTTGTCCTCTGTATCTATCTTATCTAAATCTAGCTTTATACCCCTATTGTACTCAATCATTTTTACAGCATCACTCATTACAGTTAGAGTTCTTAAGCCAAGGAAATCCATTTTTAATAACCCAAGCTCCTCTAATGTATTCATACCAAATTGAGTAACTATCATTTCATCATTTCTTTGTAATGGAACATACTCCACTAATGGTTTTGATGCTATAACAACTCCCGCTGCATGTGTTGATGAATGCCTTGGAAGTCCTTCTAAATTCTTACTGACATCAATTAAATTTTTCACTCTTTCTTCTGAATCATATACAGCCTTAAGCTCTGGATTAAAGTCCAATGCCTTCTCTATTGTTATTCCAAGCATAGTTGGAATCATCTTAGCAATTCTATCAACCTCTGCATAAGCATAATTCATAGCCCTACCAACATCTC
>NZ_JBOGCC010000149.1:0-3463 GCF_051656525.1 Clostridium sp.
AATTTAAAGAGGGAGATGAGTTTTATATGGCACGTTTTACATTACCAAGAGACTTATATCATGGAAAGGGTTCTTTAGAGATTTTAAAAACTATAAAGGGAAAGAAAGCCATGGTAGTTGTTGGTGGAGGTTCAATGAAAAAGTTTGGTTTTTTAGATAAAGTTATTTCTTATCTTGAAGAAGCTAAAATAGAAGTTAAAGTTTTTGAAGGTGTAGAGCCAGACCCATCAGTAGAAACAGTTATGAAGGGTGCAGAGGAAATGAGAAACTTTAATCCAGATTGGATTGTAGCTATGGGTGGAGGTTCTCCAATAGATGCAGCTAAAGCTATGTGGATTTTCTATGAGTATCCTGACTTTACTTTTGAAGAGGCAGTAGTTCCATTTGGATTACCAGAACTTAGACAAAAAGCTAAATTTATAGCAATTCCATCTACAAGTGGAACAGCAACAGAGGTAACAGCATTTTCAGTAATAACAAATTATACTGAAAAGATTAAATACCCATTAGCAGATTTTAACTTAACACCAGATATAGCAATAGTAGATCCAGAACTTGCACAAACAATGCCTAAAAAGTTAGTTGCACATACAGGAATGGATGCATTAACTCATGGTATTGAAGCGTACACAGCAGCATTTAGATCAAACTTTTCAGATCCACTTGCAGCAAAGGGAATTAAAATGGTTGTAGACTATATTCTGGATTCTTACAATGGAGATATTAAGGCCAGAGAGGAAATGCATGATGCTCAATGTTTAGTTGGAATGGCATTTTCAAATGCATTACTTGGAATAGTTCATTCAATGGCACATAAAACAGGAGCAGTATTTCATATACCACATGGATGTGCAAATGCAATATTCTTACCATATGTAATAAATTATAATAGAAAAAATTGTGAAGACAGATATGCAGCACTTGGAAGAATGCTGAAATTAGAAGGTGAAACAGATAAAGAGCTTACAGATTCTTTAGTTAATATGATAGATGACTTAAATACTAAATTAGATATTCCACATACAATGAAAGAGTATGGAGTAACTGAAGAAGACTTTAAAGATAACTTAGAATTTATCGCTAAAAATGCAGTGTTAGATGCATGTACAGGTTCAAACCCAAGAGAGATAGATGATAAGACAATGGAGAAATTATTTACTTGTGCTTACTATGGGCAAGAAGTAGATTTTTAGAGAAGCTCACAATTACTAAAAACTTCATATATAAAAATTAAGAATTTAGAATTGGGGGAATTGGAAGTAATTCTGTGGAGCTCAAAATTTATCTGGCGATAAATTTTATCGTGGGAGAGAGTTTTGAGTTGAAATTTAATGAATAACGAAAGTATTGGATTAGATAAATTTTAAAAAGGGTTCACAGAAAAGGTTGAATGGTATATAATGGAATTATGAATAAAGAATCCTTTGATGAGGAAGAGTAGGTAAGATAGCTTTGATTAAAGAGAGCTTGGGATGGTGGAAGCTGAGCATGAAGAGTTTTATTGAATGGGCCTTTGAGGAATGGTAGGAAATCTATTGTGTTTAGAGAGTAAAGACCATAGGGTGTCTCCCTATACAGAGACTAGAGTATGTTAGTACTTGAAAAAGAGAGATGTTTTATACAAATATTTATTTATAGATAAATATTTTAAAGATAAAGCATAAGTTAGGTGGCAACGCGGAATATTTTCGTCCTATGTTTAAGTACATAGGGCGTTTTTTATATTTAAAAATAATTTTAGAAGGAGGTGGATTTTGATGAAGTGAAGGAAAGATTTAAAGAGGGATAATAATAAAAATAATTTAATTTTAAGGAGAGAGAATAGATATGAGAAATATGAAAACAAAGAAAATGGTAATAAATGCTTTAATGCTTGGAATTGGAGCAGTGCTTCATCAATTAACACCAGCACTTGGACTTCCGATGCAACCTGATTTTGCACTTGCAATGCTTTTTATAATTGTAATTTTAAATGATGGTGATTATAAAACTTCTTTAATTTGTGGAGTTATTACAGGAATGTTTACGGCACTTACTACAAAGTTTCCAGGAGGACAGCTTCCTAATATGATTGATAAAATTATTACTGTACATGTAGTGTTTTTTATTTTATATGTACTGAAAAACATGAGTATCATGAAAAGGCTTAATGAGATGAAGGGAAAACTTATTCAATGTTTTATAATTCTTGGAGTTGGAACATTTGTATCTGGTGTAACTTTTTTAGTTTCAGCAAGTATATTAGTTGGACTTCCAGCTTCTTTTAATGGATTATTTATGACAGTTGTTGTTCCGGCAGTAATTATAAATATAGTTGTAGGATTATTCTTATTTAAACTTGTAGAAACATCATTAAAAAGAGCAATAGTATAGTATAAAAGTTAATGTATAAAGTAGGGTAGCACTAAGGTTTTTTTATAAGAGATTTTAGTGCTGTTTTTTGAGTTAAAAAAGAGACAGGTGTGATAAAAATGTATATTAATGGGATAAAAGTGTTGAAAAGGGTGTCGAAATAATTTATAATCAATAATATGAATAGGATTTGAACTTAAGATTAATATAAAATGAATTAAATTGGGGGAAAAATAAAATTATGAATAGGAAAAGACTAAATACTATTATAAAGGCTACTACTATACTTATTGCTGTTTCTGTAGGTTCTATATTTGGGGGAATTATTGATGCAGAAGCTACTACTAAAAATTTAGAACAAGAACTTATATCTGTTGTTAATGAATATGGAGATGAAGAAGTTGTTATAGAAGATGGAATTTCTTTAAGAAAAGGTGAAAAATTAGACCTTTCAAAATATAAAGGATGGAAAGTATCTAATGAAAGTATATTATCTTTAGAAAATGGAGTGGCTACGCCTAAAAATACAGGAACCGTTTTTTTAAGTAATAAAATAGGTAATAAAGTTCATATAATAGAAGTATATGTTCCTAGTAGTAATGCTACATATGTACAACCTAATAATACAAAAGTAGATAGAAATTATTATAAAGTATTTATAGATCCAGGTCATGGAGGATATGATAATGGAGCTGAAGGGAATGGATTATATGAAGATAACTTAACACTTCAAATATCACAAAAGGTAAAGAAGCTTTTAGTTGATAGAGGAATTGAAGTTAAAATGAGTAGAGAAAATGATACATTTGTAGGACTTGGAGAAAGAGCTGAAATGGCAAATGCTTATGGAGCCGATCTTTATGTATCACCTCATATAAATTCATTTACATCAGCAAGTGCAAATGGAATAGAGACATATTATCATAGAGACAAGGGAGCATATAAACCCTTAAGTGATAATATTCAAAGTAATGCAATTAAAGAAACAGGTGCATATAATAGAGGAGTAAAAAATGCAAATTTTGCAGTTTTAAGAGAAAGCAAAATGCCATCATCATTATTTGAAGCAGGATTTATTAGTAATCCACAAGAAGCTGCAAAAATGGCAACA
>NZ_JBOGCC010000150.1:0-13774 GCF_051656525.1 Clostridium sp.
ACGAGGTGAATAAAATGAATGTAGAAAAAATGACATTAAGAGTACAACAAGCTTTAAATGAGGCAAATGGTATAGCAATGAGAAATAAAAGTCCTCAAATTGATACAATTCATCTTTTAGGGGCATTATTAGAACAAAATGATGGTTTAATTCCAAATATTTTCACTAAAATGGGAATTGGTGTTAAAGCACTTCAAGATACAGTTAATAGAGAAATTCAAAACGGACCAAAAGTTAGTGGAGAAACTAGCGTTTATATAAGTAATAAATTAAATGAAGTATTAATAAAATCAGAAGATATTTCTAAAAAATTTGAAGATTCATATATAAGTGTTGAACATTTGATGCTTGCTATTATGGAAGTTGATAAAACAGGTCAAGTAGGAAATATTTTAAGAAATGCAGGAATTACTGAAAATAGATTTATGGAGGTATTAAAAGAAGTTCGCGGAAGTCAAAAAGTAGATACTCAAGATCCTGAAGGAACTTATGATGCTTTAGGAAAGTATGGTACAAACTTAAATGAATTAGTTAAAAATCATAAATTAGATCCTGTTATAGGAAGAGATGAAGAAATAAGAAGAGCTATAAGAATTCTTTCAAGAAGAACAAAAAATAACCCAGTATTAATAGGTGAACCTGGTGTAGGTAAAACTGCATTGGTAGAAGGATTAGCTCAAAGAATAGTTAATGGAGATGTTCCAGAAGGATTAAAAGACAAAACTATATTCTCACTTGATATGGGTTCGTTAATTGCAGGAGCTAAATATAGAGGAGAATTTGAAGAAAGATTAAAAGCGGTATTAAAAGAAGTACAAAGCAGTGAAGGTAAGTTAATTCTTTTCATTGATGAAATTCATACTATAGTGGGAGCTGGTAAAACAGAAGGAGCTATGGATGCAGGTAACTTAATTAAGCCATTACTTGCAAGAGGTGAATTACATTGTATTGGTGCAACTACTTTTGATGAATATAGACAATATATTGAAAAAGATAAAGCATTAGAAAGAAGATTCCAACCTGTTATTGTTGATGAACCATCGGTAGATGATGCAATATCAATATTAAGAGGATTAAAAGAAAGATTTGAAATCCATCATGGTATTAGAATTCATGACCAAGCAATTGTAGCAGCTGTTAAATTATCAGATAGATATATTCAAGATAGATATTTACCAGATAAAGCTATTGATTTAATTGATGAAGCTGGTGCTATGATAAGATCAGAAATAGATTCATTACCAACAGAACTTGATATGGTAAGAAGAAGAGTGTTCCAATTAGAAGCTGAAAGAGAAGCCTTAAGTAAAGAGGAAGATGAAAATTCTAAGAAAAGATTAGTTTCAATTGAGAAACAATTAGCAGAGCATAAAGAGAAAAATGATGAATTAACTGCTAAATATGAAAAAGAAAAAGCAGCAATCATTGAAGTAAGAAACTTAAAAGAAAAAATTGATGATGCAAAAGGTCAGTTAGAAGAATATAAAAGAGCTTATGACTATAATAAAGTTGCTGAAATTCAATATAGCTTAATTCCAAAATTAGAAGATGAAATGAAAGAGAAAGAAGAAAAACTTGCTGAAAATTCAGAAGGTTCATTATTAAAAGAAGAAGTTACTGAAGAAGAAATTTCAGAAGTTTTATCAAGATGGACTGGAATTCCAACTTCAAAACTTTTAGAAGGTGAAAGAGAGAAATTATTAAAATTAGATCAAGAGCTAGAAGAAAGAGTTATAGGACAAGAGGAAGCAGTTAGATCAGTATCAAGTGCTATACTTAGAGCGAGAGCAGGACTTAAAGATGAGAATAAACCAATTGGTTCATTTATCTTCTTAGGACCAACAGGAGTAGGTAAAACAGAACTTGCTAAAACTTTAGCTAGAACATTATTTGACACAGAAGAAAATATGATTAGAATTGATATGTCTGAGTACATGGAGAAACATGCTGTATCAAGACTTGTAGGACCACCTCCAGGATATGTAGGATATGAAGAAGGAGGACAATTAACAGAAGCTGTTAGAAGAAATCCTTATTCAGTAGTATTATTTGATGAAATAGAGAAAGCACATCCAGATGTATTTAATATGTTCCTTCAAATCTTAGATGATGGAAGACTTACAGACAATAAAGGTAAAACTGTAGACTTTAAAAATACTATAATTATCATGACTTCAAATATTGGCTCAGCACATCTTTTAGAAAATGAAACTAAAGATGGTGTAAGTGAAGATATTAGAACTAGAGTTATGGATGAAATGAAAATGAGATTTAAACCAGAATTCTTAAACAGAGTTGATGATATTATAATGTTTAAACCACTAAATGAAGAAGGAATTGAAAGAATCATTGATATCTTCATTAAAGAAGTAAGTAATAGATTAGTAGAAAGAAATATTAAATTAGAAATAACTGAAGAAGCTAAAAAAGTTTTAGCAAGAGAAGGTTATGATCCAGTTTATGGAGCTAGACCATTAAAAAGATATATCCAAAATACAATTGAAAATATTTTAGCTAAGAAAATCATAAAAGGTGAAATTGGCTTTGGTATGACAGCAGTTGTAGATATGAAAGATGATGAAATAGTAATAAGCGGAAAAAGTGAATAATTTAAAGCATGGTGAAATTTAAAAAGTTTCACCATGCTTTTATTTTTATGAATAAAAATAAATAAAAAGCTTTTATCTAAATAAAAAAAATGATACAATCTTAAATGTAAATATTTTCCAAATGAATTTAAGGAGTTGATATCAAAGAATGAATAAAAGAGGGTGATAAAAGATTTTATTTATTAAAAAGTTTGGGCAATTTATTTTGACGCTTTTTCTTTTATCTGTAATTGTTTTTTATATGGCAAGACTTGCACCAGGAGATCCATTAAGGTCTTATTATGGTGAGACAGTAGAAAGAATGAGTGAGTACGAAAGAGAAAATGCAAAGGAGAATCTAGGGTTAAACGATCCGATTCATGTTCAATATGTAAAATGGCTTGGAAATGCTATGGAAGGCAATTTTGGGATGTCTTTTAAGTATAAGCAAAATGCAATGGATGTTATTTCGGGAGTTTGGGGTAATACACTTATTTTAGGTACATTAGCTTATGTACTCACATTTTTATTAGCAATTTTCTTAGGAGTTTTTTCAGCATTACATGAGGATAAATTTATAGATAAGGCTATTTGTTTTATAGGAAATATAACTAATAGCATACCATCTTTTTGGGTATCTTTAATTTTAATTCTTTTTTTAGGGGTTAATTTAAAAGTTTTACCTACAAGTGGTGCTTATGATATAGGAATGGAAGGGGATTTAATGAATAGAATATCTCATTTGATTTTACCTGTAACTGTTCTTATAATAAGTCACTTATGGTACTACACTTACATTATAAGAAATAAGGTTTTAGAGGAAATTCGTGAAGATTATGTTTTGTTATGCAAGGCAAAGGGAGTTAGAAAAAATATAATTCTTTATAAACATTGTATAAGAAATGTAATGCCAGCTATAGTTAGCATTATGGCAATTTCTGTACCTCATATTATAGGTGGAACTTATGTTGTTGAAAAAGTGTTTTCATATCCTGGAATTGGAAGTCTTTCATTAGAAAGTGCACAATATCATGATTATAATATGCTTTTAATTCTTTGTATAATAACTGGTGCATTAGTTATTATAGCAAATATGGTAGGTCAATTTATTAGTTTTAAATTAGATCCGAGAATGAAGCATAAGAAGGATTGTAGATTATGCAGTTTAATATAAATGACTTCACAAGGGCATCTGATGTATCAAGAAAAGGGCAAAAAATTAAAATAAGTAAAAAGAAAAGAAGTATTAAAGGTTTTCCTATTATATCACTTGGAATATTAGGGGTAATATTCTTAGGATGTATATTTGCAGATCTAATATCTTTTGAAGATCCATTTTATATTTATTTAGATAGCGTAAATGTAGCACCAAATAGTAAATTTTTATTTGGAACAGATACTATGGGGAGAGATATTTTTTCAAGTATATGGAATGGTGGAAGAATATCACTTTATATAGGAGTGTTAGCTACAGCTATATCAAGCTTTATAGGAATTTTATATGGAAGTTTAAGTGGTATAGCAAATGAATATTTAGATGATTTTATGATGAGATTTTCAGAAATACTGTTAAGTATTCCAGGGATTTTAATAATTATGTTTATTCAAGGGATACTTGGAAAAAATAATGCTACATCCATAGCAATAGTTATTGGGACAACTAGTTGGATGAGTATAGCTAAAATGGTTAGAACAGAGGTAAGAAGAATAAGAGAGAGTGAATATATTGTTTGTGCAAGAGTTATGGGGGGAGGCTTCTTTTATATTTTAAGAAGACATCTATTACCTAATTTTATACCTGCAATTATGTATATGATAGTTACTAGTGTAGGAACAGCAATCGGGACTGAGTCTACATTAAGTTTTCTAGGAATAGGATTATCAGCAGATATTTTATCTTGGGGAACTATGCTTTCTTTAGCAGATGGTGCACTTCTTACAAATTCATGGTGGATTATAGTTATACCAGGATTATTTTTAGTAGTAACTTTGTTATCAATCACAAATTTGGGAAATTACATTAGAAAAATAAATAATAAAAAGGGAAATAACCTATAAGGGGGATTTAGGGAATGAAAAGTAAAAAAATTATAGCATTAGTAATGAGTGTTGGTATTATGGCCGGAATTATGGTAGGTTGTGGTGCTGATAAAAAAGAAGAAGGAACAGCAAAAGTAGAGGTTACAAATACTCTTGTTTATGCAAGTAGTGACTATACGAATATCAATCCAGTGTTATATGAACATGGTGAGATAAATACATTAATATTTGATGGGCTAACTGATAGAGATAAGGATAATAAAGTAATTCCAGGTCTTGCAGAAAGCTGGACATGGAATGAAAAAACTTTAACTTATAAGTTTAAATTAAGAGAAAATATTAAATGGCATGATGGTGAAAAATTTACAGCAGATGATGTAAAGTTTACTTATGATGTTATACAAGACCCAAAAAATAATTCAGAAATACTTTCAAATTATGAGGAAATAAAAGAAGTTAAGGTTATAGATGAATACAATGTAGAGTTTGTATTAAGTGAACCAAATGTAGCAATTTTAGATTATTTAACTGTAGGTATTATACCTGAGCACATATTAAAAGGTCAAAATGTTGCAGAGCATGAGTATAATAAAAAACCAATAGGAACAGGACCATATAAATTAGAAAAATGGGACACAGGACAAAGTATTACTTTAGTAGAAAATAAAGAATACTATAAAGTAGATCCTAATATAGAAAAAGTAGTATTTAAAATAGTACCAGATTCAAAAGCAAAGGTTATGCAACTTCAGTCAGGAGAGGTAGATTTAGCTCAAGTAACACCTAAAGATATTGAAGTGTTTAAAGGAAAAGATGAATTTAGCGTAAAAGAAATAGTAACAGCAGATTATAGAGGTATTCTGTATAACTTTAATGGAGGGTTCTTTAAAGATAATAAAGAATTACCACAAGCATTAAGTTATGGAGTTGATAGACAAGGAATTCTTGACAGTGTTCTTTTAGGAAAAGGAGAAGTTGCATATTCACCAATTCAAAGAGGACCATATAATAATGAAAAAATGGATAAACTTGAATATAATCCAGAAAAGGCTAAGGAAGAAATAGAAAAGCTTGGATGGAAATTAGGTTCAGATAAAATCTATGAAAAAGATGGAAAGAAATTAGAATTTGAAATAGTTTGTGGACAAGGTGATCAAGTTAGAATAGATATGGCAAATATTGCAGCACAAAACTTTAAAGAAATTGGAGTAAGTGCAAAGGTGCAAATAAATGCTGAAATAGATTGGAAAAACCAAGACACATATTTAATTGGATGGGGTAGTCCGTTTGATCCAGATGATCACACGTATAAAGTATTTGGAACAGATAAAAACTCAAACTTTAGTGGATATTCTAATAAAGAAGTAGATAAACTTTTAAAAGAAGCAAGAAGTATTGAAGATCCAGGAAAGAGAAAAGAATTATATGATAAATTCCAAGTAGAAATGGCTAAAGATGTTCCATACACATTTATGGCATATATAGATGCAGTTTTTGTAGCAGATAAAAATATTGAAGGAATTTCAGAAACTACACCACTTGGGCATCATGGAGCAGGACTTTTATGGAATGTTGAGGAATGGAAGATTAATTAAACAGAGGTGTTTTAATGTTAGATGTTAAAAATCTTGTTGTCAATATTGAGGGGCAGAATGGAATTGTTCAAGCTGTTCGGGATGTTAGTTTTTCTTTGAAGAGGAATGAGCTTCTTGCTATTGTTGGTGAGTCTGGATGTGGAAAATCGATTCTTTGTAGAAGTATTATGAATATATTGCCAAAGGGTGCTATTATTAAGTCTGGTGAAATTAGTTTAGAAGATAGAAAGATAAATGATTTGAGTGAAGGGGCGGCAGAGAAGTTTAGGGGAAAGGATGTATCTATGATATTTCAAAATCCTATGACTTCTTTAAATCCAACTATAAGTGTTGGAAATCAAATTGTCGAAGGGTTACTTATTCATACAAAAAAGAGTAAGGAAGAGGCTAAAGAAGAAGCTATAAATTTAATGAATCTTGTTGGAATTGATAGAGCGAGGGAAAGATTTAATCAATATCCGCATGAGTTGTCTGGTGGAATGAGACAAAGAATTGTTATAGCAATAGCTGTAAGTTGTAAGCCTAAAGTCGTTATAGCTGATGAGCCTACAACAGCCTTAGATGTAACTATTCAAAAGCAAATATTAGATCTTTTAGTGCATATAAAAAAGGAACATGATTCTTCAGTTGTTTTAGTAAGTCATGATTTAGGTGTAGTTTCAAATGTAGCAGATAGAGTAATAATAATGTATGCAGGAAAAATATTAGAAATAGGTCGTGTGGAAGAGATTTTTAAGAATCCAACTCATCCATATACTAAAGGGCTTTTAAAATCACTACCAAGTTTTAATGAGGATAGTGAGTATTTAGAGACTATAGGAGGAACACCACCAAATCTTTTAAATCCACCAATAGGTGATCCATTTGCAGAGAGAAATAAGAATGCACTTGAAATAGATTTTTTCAAAGAACCACCAATGGTAAAGCTTTCAGAAACTCATATAGTTTATTCATGGGAAGCTTTTTATAATCAAAATAAAGAAAAAATAAGCTTTTTAGAAGGAGCAGCTTTATGATGAAAAAGGTATTAAAGGTTAGAAATGTAAAAAGATATTTTAAGCTTGGGGAAAAAGAATGGATAAAAGCTGTAGATAATGTAAGCTTTGATGTATATGAAGGAGAAATTTTAAGTATTGTTGGAGAGTCAGGTTCAGGAAAAAGTACACTTGGAAAGGCTATTATAGGAATTAACAGAGATGGAAGTGGAGAAATAGAGTATTTAGATAAAATAATTGGAAAGAAGAAATGTAGTAGAGAAGAGAAAAAACTTATACGTGATACTATGCAAATTATATTTCAAGATACAACCTCTTCATTAAATTCAAGAATGAAAATAAAAGATATAATAGGTGAACCTTTAAAAATACAAGGTAAGAAAAGTAAAAAAGAAATAGAAGATAAGATAAGAGAAGTGATTTATAAAGTTGGATTAGATGAGACTTATTTAGAGTCTTATCCATATGAGTATTCAGGAGGACAAAGACAAAGAATAGCAATTGCAAGAGCACTTACTATGAATCCAAAGTTTATAATTGCAGATGAACCTATTGCATCACTTGATGTATCAATGCAAGCACAAATAGTTAATCTTTTTAAAAGACTTAAGAAAGAAGAAAATTTAACGTGTCTCTTTATAGCTCATGACCTTTCAATGGTTAAATATATAAGTGATAGAATTGGTGTTATGAATAAAGGAAAGCTAGTTGAGATTGGAAGTGTTCAAGAAGTTTATAATAATCCTAAAAATGAGTATACAAAACTTTTAATAGAATCAGTACCTAAAATAAGAGAATTTTAATTTGATATAAAGCTAAAACACTTACTTAAAAATTTTAGAGTAAGTGTTTTTATTATTATGAGAAGATTTAGAGTATAATAAACCTTAAGATAATAAAAGATTAGGAGGCGATGAAATTGAAGAAAACGATAGGTGTGTTTGCTCATGTTGATGGTGGTAAAACTACCTTTTCAGAAAGTTTATTATATAACAATAAAGTAATTAGAGAGAAGGGAAGAGTAGATCATAAGGATACTTTTTTAGATAGTCATAATATAGAGAAGGAACGTGGAATAACAATATTTTCAGATGTTGCTATTTTAAATTATGAAGAAGATAAATACTTTTTAATAGATACTCCAGGACATGTAGATTTTTCACCAGAGATGGAGAGAGCGTTAAGTGTATTAGATTATGGAATACTTATAATAAGTGCAGCTGAAGGGGTTCAAGGTCATACTGAAACCATATGGAACTTACTTAGAAAGTATGATGTTCCAACATTTATATTTATAAATAAAATTGATAGAATTGGTGCGAATATATCTGAGGTTTTAGAAGAAATAAAAATTAAATTAAGTAAGGATATAATTTTTACAGATTCAAACTTTGAAAGCTTAGATGAAGAGAAAATAGAAATAATTGCAGAGAAAAATGAAGCGCTTTTAGAGAAATATTTAGAAGGTGAATATTCTAAAGAACTTTGGACAAGAAAACTAAAAGAACTGATAAAAGGTGAAGAAGTATTTCCTGTATTTAAGGGTTCAGCACTATTAGATATTGGAATAGTAGAATTTTTTGAAAGCTTTCATAAATTAACTTATGTAGAAAATACTAAGGAAGATAAATTTAAGGGAAGAGTATTTAAAATAAGATATGATGAAAAAGGAAAGAGAATAACTTTTATAAAAGGTCTTAGTGGAAAAATAAAAACGAAAGAAGAAATTGAGTTTATAGTAAATGGAGAAAATAGAAAAGAAAAAATAAATGAAATTAGAGAATATAATGGAACTAAATATAAACTTGTAGATAAGATTGAAGATGGAGATATTGTTGGAATAGTAGGAATAAATGAACTTAAAGCAGGAGATTCTATTGGATTTGACGAAAGGTTAAAGCTAAATACAACACCTGCTCTTATGGTTAAAGTTATTTATGATAAGAAAATAAGCAAGAGTGAGATTCTTAAAATATTTAAAATACTAGAAAGTGAAGATAGTAGTTTAAATGTAGTATGGAAAGAAGATATAGAAGAATTATCTATAAATATAATGGGAAAGGTTCAACTTGAAGTGTTAGAAGAAATATTAAATGAAAGGTTTAATATTAAAGTTACCTTTGGACAACCACAAATAATGTATAAGGAAACCATAAAAGGTGCATCTATTGGGTATGGACATTTTGAGCCTTTAGGACACTATAGTGAAGTTCATTTAAAGCTTGAAGAAGGAGAAAGAGGAAGTGGAATAGTTTTCTTTAATAAATGTCATGCAGATTATTTAACTACAGGAAATCAAAATCTTATAAAAACACATATTTTTGAAAGAGAACATAAGGGAATACTAACGGGAAGCCCTATAACTGATATGAAAATAACTCTTTTAACAGGAAGAGCTCATAATAAACATACGTCTGGTGGTGACTTTAGAGAAGCTACAAAACGAGCTTTAAGACAAGGTCTTGAAGAGGCTAACAATAAACTTTTAGAGCCATACTATAAGTTTTCAATATCAGCAAATGTAGAACATTTAGGAAGAATTATGGCAGATATACAAAAGATGTATGGAGAATTTAATACACCAGAACATTTAAATGAAGAGATTATAAGGATTAAGGGAAGAGGACCTGTTAAAACATTTATGGATTACCCATTAGAGTTTATAAGTTTTACTCATGGAAAAGGTAGTCTTAATATGGTTTTTGAAAGCTATGATTATTGTCATAATGAAGAGGAAGTAATCGAGGAGATTGGATATAATAAAAATGCAGATATAGAATATACAAGTACATCTATATTTTGTTCAAAAGGACAATCCTATTTAGTAGAGGGAAAAGATGCAAAAGAACATATGCATTGCTTAAATTAAATGTGTCTAAATTGTAAAAAAAATAGTATTAGCCATAAGTATGGCAAAAATATTCCTTAAGAAAATAATAAATATAATTTTAGATGTTGTTTCAATTATTGCATCAGGTTTTATATTTATGTTTGTGGTTACTTTATATACAACAATAACTAAAGTTCCAGCACAAACAAAAACATTAGGTATAGGATTATATTTAACAATAGTAGTATGTTTAGGATTTTTAATAAATTTTTTTTATGGAATATATGGAGGTATAAAAAATAAATACTAATTTAAGCTACCAAAAGTTTGGTAGCTTTTTTAGTTTATGAATATTAGTATGGCAATAATTATAGTATATAAGAGAGGAGAAATAAGGGGGAGAAAATACACTATGGATAGGGAAGAGAGGATTTATAATGAGGCATTAATATATGCAGGTAAATACTATGATGAACTATATGATATTTATATAAGTACTGATTATATAGAAACTTTAAAAAAAGATTTAGAAAAGTGGAAAGAAAGGCATTTAAAAAAGACTGCTTTAAGTGAAAAAATTATAAAAAAAGTTGATGTAAATAAGTTAAAAGGGAATAAATATTTAGAGTATTTAGACAGAAAAAATATTTTAGATAGTTATCTAGATAGAAGTATATCTTATATTTATATGAGAGATTTAGGAAAAAATATATATGAGGAAGAGGTGGTAAAGAAAATAAAAGAAACTACTGAAAAAATAAAAATAAATATAAGAAGTAAAAAAGAAGAGGAACTAGGACTAGATAAATTTTATGAAAAAGCTAGAAAGAATGGCGTAGAAGATACAATAATATGGACTATGAATAAAATAAAAAAAATACACAAGAAGATTCCAAAGGAAATGAATAAAGATGAAGCTATCAGAAAAATATTGAAAATAATTATGGGGGTAATTATTTATAGAGACCAAAGTGAAGATGAGGAAAATAGAGAGGAGTTAGAAAAATGTATTAGACTTGGATATGCATATGGAATAACATATCCATTTATAGATGATTTATTTGATGCAAAAATTTTAGAAAAAGAAGAGGAAGAAAAATATTCTAATTTAATAAAGAATGCCCTTATACAAGGAGATGTAGAGGAGAATATAGAATGGACTGGAAAAAATAAAGAGTTTATTACCTTTGTAACTAAAGAACTTATAGAAAGTTTCAATTATATACGTGATAATATAGATGAAAAAAGAAAGAGGAATTTTTTAGATCTTTCATATATATTCTTTATAGCCCAAGAAGAGGATAGAAAAAAGTCTTTAAATCTTGTATATGAAGAGGAAGAGGTATTTAAATCGATTATTTTAAAATCATCAGTATCAAGACTTATAGTACCAGCTGTTTTAGATAAAGAAGAAGGATTTTCTTTTGAAAATAATATGTTTTACTATGGTATTTATAATCAACTAGCAGATGACTTTACTGATATAGAGGAAGATTTTAAAAATAATAGATTTACACCATATACTTATTATTTAAAAAATAAAAAGAGTATAAATCCATTTAAATTTTATTGGTGTGTAATTTATTATCTAGTTTATAAGGTTTATAAAAATGATGAGAAAACAAAAGATATAATTTTTTCAAGAGCAATAAATAGTTTGAAAAGATTAAAATTACGAGTTAATGAGAATAAATATAATGCAATAATGGGAAAAATAAAATTTGAGGATAAGGAATTATTTGAATTAATAAAAGCACTGGAGGATAGGGTTGAGAATATTGAGTTTTATGATAAATTTTTAAGAGATAATATAATAGAAAGGCTGGAAAAAAATAAAAGTAGGAAAGAAGGTTTTAAAGAAAAAATTAAGGAGTTACAAAAAGAAATAAATGGTGTATTAAGAATAAAAGGAGAAGAAAGCAAAATAGTAGAGAGTATTAATTATAGTTTGGAAGGAGAAGGAAAAAGATTAAGACCAATCATTGCATGGATAGTTGGGATGGAAGGATATAATTTAAAGAAAGAAAGTTTAATACCACTTATAAAATCCTTAGAATATATGCATACAGCATCATTAATATTAGATGATTTACCATCACAAGATAATGCAGATAAAAGACGTGGAAGAAAAACGGTTCATAAAAGGTATGGTATAGAAATAGCTGAACTTGGAAGTGTATTCTTAACATTACAAGGTCTGTTAGAACAAGTAAATTTATTTGATTTTAAGGAGAAAAAAATTTTAGAAATTATAAGATATTCAATTGAAGCAATAAAGATTATGTGTATAGGTCAAGAGTTAGATTTAAATTCAAGAGATAAAAAAATAGATATAGAGGAACTTGAAAAAATCTGTTTTTATAAAACTGGAATTGCATTTGAAGCAGCTATATTAATGCCGGCTATATTAGGAGGGGCTAAACAGGAAGAAAAGGAAAATTTAAAAGAGTTCGCTAAATATGCAGGAATAGCATTTCAAATAAAAGATGATATGTTAGATTTTGCTGGAGATTCTTCAGTTTTAGGAAAAGAAGTAAAGATAGATGAAAAAAATAATACATCCACTTTTGTGACTATATTAGGATATGAAGAAGCAGAAAAAGAGCTATACTCTTACTATCTACTAGCTATAAAGTTGTTAAAAAAAATAAATAGAAATACAAAATTTTTAAAAGAGCTTATGAATTATATAATAAACAGAGAAAAATAATTTGAAAATTAAAAAAACTTTACTATTAAAAAAAATAGGATATAATAATGTAGCAGAAAAACTTATTTACATATAGGTGAAATATTATTAATATTATAATATAATAATATTTTACTTATAATACAAAAGAGTATATGATAACAATATAAGGTGAGTAAAACTTAGGAGGAAATAATAATGGAACTAAAGAAAAAATTAAATAAGTTAGAAAATTATCCAATAGGAATATGTGGAACGGTTCTTGCATTTATGACAATAAGTAATGCATGGAAAGGTTTTGGAATAGATTTTTTAAAGCCAATATCGGTAATTGTAGCAATAGGAGCACTTGTATTTATGTTAATAAGAGCAATAATGTTCCCTAAAAAAATTGTTGAAGAAATTAAAAATCCTGTTTTAGGAAGTTTTTATCCAACAATTGATATGGCATTGTTTTTAATAGCTTCAGCAATAATCGGTTTTTTACCAACACTTGCAAGAGGAATATGGCTTTTCGCAGTAGTATTTCATTTTATTATATTTATAGCTTTCTTTACAGTAAGATTAATAGAGCATAAATTTAAAGATATGGTGCCAAGTTGGTTTGTTGTATGGATTGGAATGGTAGTTGGAACAGTAGCAAGTCCAGGGATGGGATTTCCAGGAATAGCAAAATTTCTTTGTTATTTTGGAATATTCTTTTATGTAGTAACATGGCCAATTATGGTTTATAGAATGTACTGGCACAAAGAGAGAGTTGAAGATCATAAAATGCCAACAGTGGGTATTATGGCAGCACCAGCTAGTCTTTGTATTGCGGGATACCTAACAATAACACATACACCAAATATGATATTATTAGCTTTCTTAGCAGTTACATCGTTATTTAATTTGGGACTAGTATATACTTACATAATTGGATTTATTAAAAAAGGTTTTGCACCAACATATGCAGCACTTACATTCCCATTAGCAATTAGTGTTGTTGCAAGTTTAAAAATGAGTAAATTATTTATGAATAACTATATTTTAAGCAA
>NZ_JBOGCC010000151.1:0-48825 GCF_051656525.1 Clostridium sp.
ATCACTGTCAGATTTAGAGGAAGAGAAATGGAATTAACTCACATAGGTCAGAGAATTCTAGATAACTTCCTTGGAAAGCTTGAAGATGTTTGTATCATCGAAAAGTATCCTAAAAAAGAAGGAAGAAATATGACAATGGTTTTAGCCCCTAAAAAGGCATAACACTTGAGAGGAGGATTTTATCATGCCAAAAATGAAGACACATAGAGGTGCAGCAAAAAGATTTAGAAAGACAGGTACTGGAAAGTTAAAAAGAGGAAAAGCTTTCAGAAGCCATATACTAACTAAGAAAAGCCAAAAAACTAAGAGAAAACTTAGAAAAGGTGGATACGTAGATAGTACACAAGAAAAAGTAATGAAAAAATTATTACCATACTTATAAGATTAGGAAACAGGAGGTTTTTAAAGAATGGCAAGAGTAAAAAGAGCAGTTAATGCTCGTAAAAATCATAAAAAAGTTTTAAAGCTTGCAAAAGGATACTACGGTGGAAAGAGCAAGTTATTCAAAACTGCTAATGAATCAGTAATAAGAGCTTTAAGAAATGCATATGTTGGAAGAAGATTAAAGAAGAGAGACTACAGAAGACTGTGGATTACAAGAATAAATGCAGCTACAAGAATGAATGGTCTTTCATACTCAAGATTCATGAATGGAATCAAATTAGCTGGTGTTGACATAAATAGAAAAATGTTATCAGAAATAGCTATCAATGATGCAAAAGCGTTCGCTGATTTAGTAGAATTAGCGAAAAAACAAATAAACGCTTAATTATATAGGAATGCGACTTAGGTCGCATTTTCTTTATATATTTTTAAATTAAATTTTTATGAATAAAATAAAAAAATAGGGGCTAAACTTTGAGGTGAGTTAATGGAAAAAAAGGCTATTAAAAAAATCAACTTAAGTGGAGTGCAAGTTTTAGCTTTAGGTTTTGCAATCGTTATAATAATTGGAGCAATTCTTTTAAGCTTGCCAATATCATCTAAAAGTGGGGAATCAACAAACTTTTTAGATGCACTTTTTACATCCACATCAGCAGTCTGTGTTACAGGATTAGTTACACTTGATACAGGAACTTATTTCAATACATTTGGGCAAATAATAATAATGCTATTAATAGAAATTGGCGGTCTTGGCTTTATGTCCTTTGCTACGTTTATTGCAGTATTATTAGGAAAAAAAATCACTTTACGAAATAGATTATTAGTTCAAGAAGCTATGAATACTTTTAGCATTCAAGGACTTGTAAAAATGGTTAAATATGTTTTAGGATTTACATTTGCAGTTCAGTTTTTTGGTGCATTATTATTATCTACACAATTTATACCTCAATATGGAGTTTTAAAAGGAATATACTTTAGTATTTTTCATTCAATATCAGCATTTTGTAATGCAGGGTTTGATTTGTTTGGAAATTTTAGTAGTTTAACAAGTTATGTATATAATCCTGTAGTTATATTAACAATAAGTGCATTAATTATAATTGGAGGGCTTGGTTTTACTGTTTGGCTTGAAGTTTATAATTATAAAGGACTAAAAAGATTTTCAGTTCATTCTAAAATTGTTATTTTAGTTACAGTAGTATTAATTATTTTAGGAACTTTATTAATGTTTCTTTTTGAAATGAATAATAATGAAACAATAGGAACTATGGGTGTAGGTGGAAAATGGCTTAATTCATTTTTTGCATCAGTATCACCAAGAACTGCAGGATTTAATAGTGTATCAACAGATGCAATGACAACATCAGGGAAGTTTACAACTATACTTCTTATGTTTATAGGGGGATCACCAGGGTCAACAGCAGGAGGCCTTAAGACAGCAACTTTTGGGATAATTATACTTACTGTTATTTGTGTTATAAAAGGAAGAGAAGATACGGAGGCTTTTGGAAGAAGATTTTCAAAAGATTTAGTATATAAAGCATTTGCATTATTAATGATAGGGGCTTTACTAGTAATAGTAGTAACTATGTTGCTTGCAATTACTCAGCCAAAAGAAAGCTTTATAGATCTTTTATATGAGGCTACATCAGCCTTTGGAACAGTAGGACTTACAACAGGAGTAACTCAAAGACTTAATGATATAGGGAAAATTATAATAATGATAACTATGTATTTAGGGAGAGTTGGTCCTATGACTGTAGCATTAGCATTAGTTAGAAATAAAATGAAACAAACTCATAAATATCCAGAAGGTAAGATATTAATAGGTTAGGGGAGATTAAATTATGGCAAGAAAGCAATTTGTAGTTATTGGACTTGGAAGATTTGGCTCTTCAGTTGCAGAAACTTTGTGTAGTGTAGGACATGAAGTAATGGTAATAGATAAGGATGAAGATTTAATCCAAGATATATCAGATAAAGTAACTCATGCAGTTCAATTAGATGCAACAGATGAAAATGCATTGAGAAGCTTAGGACTTAGAAATTTTGATGTAGCAGTTGTGACTATTGGATCTAATATTCAAGCATCAGTAATGGCAACTCTTTTAGTTAAAGAACTTGGAATAAAATATATTATAGCAAAAGGAAATAGTGATCTACATGCTAAGGTTTTATATAAAATAGGAGCAGATAGAGTAATACTACCAGAGAAGGATATGGGGATTAGAGTAGCTCATAATTTAGTATCTGAAAGTATATTAGATTATATTGAATTATCACCAGATTATAGTATAATGGAAATTCAAGCGTTAAAAGAATGGCATGATAAGTCGGTAGGTGAATTAAAGCTTAGAAGTAGATATGGAATAAATGTTATGGCTATTAAAAATGGTAATGATATAAACTTATCGCCATCACCTGAAGATGTAATCCATGAAAAAGATATTCTAGTTGCAATAGGATCAGCAGAAGATTTAAGTAGACTAGAGGGTATGATAATAAAATTAAATTAAGACTAGAGGTGAAACTTTGATTTATATTGAAAGCAAAGAAAATAATTTCTATAAGGAAGCAAAAAAGCTTAAAGAAAGAAAAAATAGAAATAAATTAAATAAGTACTTTATAGAGGGGTTTAGACTTGTAGAGGAAGCTTTAAAAGCTAAAGCACCTATAGAGGCAATTGTAAGTATAAATGAAGCTCATGAAAAAGTCCTTGAAATTTTAGAGAAATATAATTATAAGGGTAGAGTTTTTGAAATGTCAAAAACTCTATTTTTAGATATATGTGGGACTGAAACACCACAAGGGATTGGTGGTATAGTTAAGATAGATGAGAGAAAAATAGATTTAAATGGAGGGTTTTATTTACTTTGTGATAAAATTCAAGACCCAGGAAATTTAGGAACTATTATAAGAACAGCTCATGCTGTAGGAGTGTCAGGAATTATTTTAACTAAAGGGACTGTTGATATATATAACGAAAAAGTTATAAGATCAACAATGGGTTCAATTTTTTATGTAGATATATACATGGATGACGATAATTTTACAATGATTAAATCATTAAAGGAAAAAAAATATAAAATTATAGCAACATCGTTAGAGGAAAGTTATGATTTCTTTAAAGCAGATTTAAGTGGAAATGTTGTATTAACAGTTGGGAATGAAGGTAATGGAGTATCAAAAGAAATTTTTGAGTTATCTAATTTAAAAGTTAAAATTCCAATGCCAGGTGGATCTGAATCATTAAATGTTGGTGTTGCAACATCTGTCATTCTTTATGAAAAATTAAGACAAAATCTAACTAAGTAAAACATTTTCTTGAAATTATATAAAAAGGAAGGTATAATTTATTTAGTAAAATATAATAAAAAAAGCAATGATGGAGAGAGTAGGTATAGTTTAACTTTAAGGGAGAAAAAATCTTAGACTGGAAGTTTTTTTAAGTGTAAATATACTGAAGTTCACTCTAGAGCTCTAGCTGTGAAAAAATAGTAGTAGCTAGCGGGAAACCGTTAAATTATACGAGATGAGTTTATAGAGGTTTTTATAAACTAATTAGGGTGGTAACGCGGATTCTCCGTCCCTTTGTTTAGGGGCGGTTTTTTTTATGCAAAAATATTGGTAATTAAGAAAGGAGATTTAAAATGCAAGAACAACTTAAAAACATTAAAGAGTTAGCTTTAGAACAAATAAGAAATGCTAAATCTTCAAATGAACTTGAAGAAATAAGAGTAAAATATCTTGGTAAAAAAGGTGAGCTTACAACTATATTAAGAGGTATGAAGGATGTATCACCTGAGGAAAGACCATTAGTAGGAAAAATGGTAAATGAGGTTAAATTTGAAATAGAAGAAAGCCTTGAAGAAAATTTAAAAGAAATAAAAAATAAAGAAAAAAATGAAAAGTTAGCTAATGAAATTATAGATATTTCATTACCTGGGAAAAAAGCCAAAATTGGAAAAAGACATCCACTTGACTTAACTTTAGAAAATATGAAAAATATTTTTGTATCTATGGGATTTACTATTGAAGAAGGTCCTGAAATAGAATTTGATAAATACAATTTTGAAGCTTTAAATATACCAAAAAATCATCCAGCTAGAAGTGAACAAGATACTTTCTACATAAATGATAATTTAGTATTAAGAACACAAACTTCTCCAGTTCAAGTTAGAACTATGGAAAAACAGAGTTTGCCTATAAAAATGATATCGCCAGGAAAAGTATATAGATCAGATGATGTAGATGCTACACATTCACCTATATTCTATCAAATGGAAGGATTGGTTATAGATAAAGGTGTAACTTTTGCAGATTTAAAAGGAACATTAGAGTTATTTGCTAAAAAAATGTTTGGAAATAATGTTAAAACTAAATTTAGACCACATCATTTCCCATTTACAGAGCCATCAGCAGAAATGGATGCAACTTGCTTTGTTTGTGGTGGAGAAGGTTGTAAAGTATGTAAAGGGAGTGGCTGGATAGAAATTTTAGGATGTGGAATGGTTCACCCAGAAGTTTTAAGAAATTGTAATATTGATCCAGAAGTGTACTCAGGTTTTGCATTTGGATTTGGTGTAGATAGAATGGTTATGCTTAAATATGGAATAGATGATATAAGATTATTATATGAAAGTGATATGAGATTTTTAGATCAATTTTAATAGATAAAGTATTGGAGGGAAAAAGATGAAAGTACCATATAGTTGGTTAAAAGATTATGCAGATATAAATGTAGATGCTAAAGAATTAGGTGATTTATTAACGTTATCAGGTTCAGCATTAGAAGGAATCATAGTTCAAGGAGATAAAATAAATAGAGTTATTGTTTGTCAATTTAAAGAAATAGAAAAGCATCCAGAAGCAGAAAGACTAAATGTATGCCAAGTTGATATTGGAGAAGATGAATTACTTCAAATAGTAACTGCTGCAACAAATATGAAAGTAGGAGATAAGGTTCCCGTAGCACTTCATAAGTCAACACTTGCAGATGGAACTGAAATTAAAAAAGGAAAATTACGTGGAATAGTATCTAATGGAATGTTCTGTTCAGAAGCTGAACTTGGCTTAAAGGGTGAAGATGAAGTTGATGGATTAATGATTTTAGATACGGATGCTCCAATTGGAAAAGAAATAAAAGAGTATCTAGGACTTAAAAAAGAAACTTTAGATTTCGATATAACATCTAATAGACCAGATTGTTTAAGTATGATTGGAATGGCAAGAGAAACGGCTGCAACTCTTAGAACAAGTTATAAAATGCCTAGCTTAGAATTTGAAATAAAGAATACTGATAATATAAATGATATTTTAAAAGTTAATGTAAATGATAAGTTATGTAGAAGATACATGGCTAGAATGATTAAGAATGTAAAAATAGGACCTTCACCTAAATGGATACAAGATAGACTTCTAGAAGCAGGAGTAAGACCTATAAATAATATAGTTGATATAACTAACTTTGTTATGCTTGAAACTGGGGAGCCTATGCATGCATTTGATAGAAGATTTATAAAATCAGGTGAAATTGTTATAGAAAAAGCAAATGATGGAGTTAAATTTACAACATTAGATGAAGTAGAAAGAACTTTAACTAATGATACATTATGTATAAAAGATGGAGATGAAATTATAGCTCTTGCAGGAATAATGGGTGGATTAAACTCAGAAGTTAAAGAAGATACTACTGAGATAATTCTTGAATGTGCAAATTTTGAAGGAACTAATATAAGAGTTAATTCTAAAAAATTAGGTGTAAGAACAGAAAGTTCATCAAGATTTGAAAAAGATATAGATCCAAACTTAGCAGAAATAGCTATTGATAGAGCATGTGCATTAATTTGTGAATTAGGTGCTGGAGAAGTTTGTACTGGAACTATTGATGTTTATAATGAAGTTAAAGAAGAGAAAACTATAACTGTTGATTATAAATGGATAAATAAATTCTTAGGAACAGATATTTCAAAAGAAGAAATGAAAAGATGCTTAGATTCTTTAGATCAGAATACTGTAATTGATGGAGATAATTTAGTTGTAACTATTCCAACATTTAGAGTGGATTTAAATATAAAAGAAGATATAGCTGAAGAAGTAGTTAGAATATTTGGGTATAATAAAGTTGAGGGAACTATATTTAAAGTTCAAACAGAAAGAGAACCTAAATATAGAAATGAAATATTAAATGAACAAACTATTGAGATAATGACAGCTAGTGGATTAAATCAAAGTATTAGTTATTCATTTATCTCACCAAAAGCTTTTGATAAAATTTGTCTTTCAGAAGATGACACTAAGAGAGAAGCAGTTAAGATTAAGAATCCACTAGGAGAAGATTATAGTATAATGAGAACAACAACTATAGCTTCTATGATGGAATCTTTAGCAAGAAACTACACTAGAAATAATAGTGAAGCTTTACTTTTTGAAATAGGAAAAGTATATATAAAAGCAGAGAATGAAGAAGATATTCCAACTGAGAGAAATATTTTAACAATAGGAATGTATGGAGATGTAGATTACTTAAATTTAAAAGGAGTAGTTGAAAATCTTATTGATGGTTTAGGAGTTAAAGGAGTTAAAGTTTTAAGAGAAAGCGAAAATAATAGTTTTCATCCTGGGAAAACTGCAAAACTTATTGTAGGAAGAAAAATTGAAGCAGGAGTATTTGGAGAAGTTCATCCAGATGTAAGTGAAAACTTTGGTATTGATAAACCATGTTATATTGCTGAATTAGATTTAGACGCTATATATGATAATTCAGTAACTGATAAAAAATATACACCACTTCCAAAGTTTCCAGCTGTAACTAGAGATATAGCGCTTTTAGTAGATGATGAAGTTTTAGTTCAAGACATTGAAGATGCAATAGTTAAAGCAGGTGGAAATTTAGTTGAGAAAGTTCAATTATTTGATATTTATAAGGGTGAGCAAATACCAGAAGGTAAGAAGAGTATAGCTTATGCAATTTGGTATAGAGATGCTAAGAAGACTCTAAATGATAAAGAAGTTAATAAAGTTCATGATAAAATATTAAAAGCTTTAGAATATAAATTAGGTGCTATTTTAAGATAATTTATGAAACCATCCAAGATTTTGGATGGTTTTTTCCAGTTCTTAATTAAAATTTACTTAACATAATTGTTAAAATGACAAATTTACAATATAATTAAAGGTAGAACAAATTTAATTGAGGGAGTATCAGGGATGAAAAAAATAACTGTTAACATAAATGGGGTAGAATATAATTTAAAAGGAAAGGAAAATGAAGAGTACTTAAGAGAAATAGCATCCTATGTAGATGGAAAGATAAAGGAAGTATTAGGAGTGAATCCAGTTCTTAGTACATCACAAGCATCTGTATTAGCATGTGTAAATATGGCAGATGAGTTACATAAACTAGATAAAAAGCTTGTAGATTTTTTAAGTACTAATAAAAATTTAAATAATGAAAAAACAACTCTTTTTAAATCAATAGATGATTTAAAAAAAGATATAGAGGATCTTAAAGAGGAGAATGCTAATTTAAGAGAGACAAAAGAAAGTCAGTTAGTAGGGTTTAAGAAGGATAGAGAGGATTTAATAAGGAAGAATGAGGAATTAAAAAATAAACTAAGTATAGAAAAGAAAGAAAGAGAATCTCTAGATGGAAAAATCAAAAATAGAGAAGCGGAAATAAAAGCGTTAACAAATAATAAAGTTATTTTAGAAGGAGAGAATGACAGGCTTTTAAAAGAACTTAACAAAAGTAAAAAAAATGAAGAAAATTTATTAAAAGAGAATGAAGATAAAACAAGTAAAATACTGAAGTTAAATGAAGAAGTTTTAGTAAAAGAAAAAGGTCTTATTGAAAAAGAGAATACAATAAAATTAAAAACAACTACCATAGAAGAGGCTTTAAAGAAAGAGGAACTGTTAAAGGCTGAAGCTATGCAAATGAAAAATAAAAAAGAACTTGAATTTAAAGATATGAAAGTATCAAAGGAAAGAGAAATTAAAACTTTAAGAGAAGAAAAAGATAAAGAAATAAGTAAATTAAAGTTTGAAAAAGAAAGTGATGTAAAAAGTTTAACTATTTTAAAAGATAACGAAATAAGAAATTTAAAAGTAGAAAAAGAAAAAAGAATAGAGGAACTTAAGAAAGAAAATGCTAGAAAAGTAGAAGCATTAGCAAGAGAATATAATGAAAAATTAAATTCAAAAGAGAAGGAAATTCAAAAAAAGGAAGAAGGTAAGAAAATATTAGAAGAGCAAATAATAACTATAGAAAAGAACTTCAAATTAGAATTAGAAGGTAAAGAAAATAAATTAAAAGATTTAATGAAAAATATTGAAGAAAAAGATTATAAAATAAGTGTTTTAAGTAAGGAAGTTGATGAAAATAGTAAAGAGATTCAAAGATTGGAAAGTGATATAGAGATTTTAAATACTTCAAAAGCATCGTTAAAAGATGAGATGGATATAGTATTAGCTAAAAAAGATGAATTACAAGATGAGGTTAATATATCAAATGAGTATATTAAAGAGTGTGAAGAGTCTATTGAAAAAAGAAAAGTCGAGATAAAAGCACTGAATTATGAAATAGATAGTTTAAATAATAAACAAAAAGAGCTAATAGATAATATAGAAAGACTGAAAGATGAAAAAAATTCATTAAAAATTAAAGTAGATGAATTAGAGTCCGATCTTTCTGATGAGGTAAATAAGAATTTACTAAAAGAAGAGGAAGGAAGACGTGAAATAAAAAATATAAGAAAAGAAATAGATGAAAAAAATGAAGAGATAAAAGCATTAGAAGAAGGTGTAGATAAGCTTAAAAATGATAGAAAAAATTTATTTGAGTCAGGAAAAGAAATGAGATTAACTCTTCAAACATATAAATATAAAGCAGTTGATCTAGAGAATAAATTAAGAGAAAAGAGTATAGAGCTTGCAGTAGAAAAAAGTAAAAATCAACCGGTATTATTAAAAAAGAAAAAAGTGAAAAATAAATAGTTAGAGAAAATAATAGAAAATAACATGGAAAACAGGAGAAGAAGATGACTAGAGTAGAAATTTTAGCACCAGCAGGAAGTATGGAAAGTCTTTATGCAGCAATAAACAATGGAGCAGATGCAATATACTTAGGAGGAGATAAGTTCTCAGCAAGAGCTTATGCATCTAATTTTGATAATGAAAAAATGAAGCTTGCAGTAGATTATGCTCATAGCTATGGAGTATCAATTTATGTAACAATGAATACTTTAATGAAAGAAGAAGAATTAAAGAAAGCTATTAAATATGTAGGATACCTTTATGAAATAGGAGTAGATGCTCTAATAATTCAAGATTTAGGTCTTTATGAAATGATTCGTGAAAAATATAAAGATTTTGAAATTCATGCATCTACACAGATGAGTATTCATAATGGAGAGGGGGCTGTTTATTTTAATGATAAAGGATTCCATAGGATTGTATTATCTAGAGAGTTATCATTAGATGAAATTAAGTATATTTCTACAGATTTAAAAATAGAAACAGAGATGTTTGTTCACGGTGCACTTTGCGTATCATATTCAGGACAATGTTTAATGAGTTCTATGATAGGTGGAAGAAGTGGAAATAGAGGAAGATGTGCACAGCCATGTAGAATGGAATATGTTTTAAAAGGGGATATTAGCCCAAATGAGAAAAAAGGATATCTTTTATCACCTAAAGACATGTGCACATTAGAAGATGTAAAAGGAATAATAAATAGTGGAACATATTCATTAAAAATAGAAGGTAGAATGAAAAGACCAGAATACGTTGCAGGAGTGGTTAGGAATTATAGAAAAGCTGTAGATAAGGAGCTTAAAAAGGAAAGCTTTGATGCGGAAAAAGGAAAGAGAGAACTTCTTCAGTTATTTAATAGAGGAGGATTCTCAAAGGCTTACTTAAAAAAGAATGTTGGAAGCGACATGATGAGTTACTCATTCCCAAGAAATACGGGAATGTTAATAGGAAAAATAGAAAAGAACGGAGAAATATTACTTGAAGAAGACATTAACTTAGGTGATGGAATGAGAGTAAATGATGGAGGATTTTCACTAAGTAAGATAGTTAAAAATGGGGATGAAGTAAAAACTGCCAAAAGAGGAGATAAAGTTAAGTTATTTCCTGCACAATATAAAAAAGGTGATTTAATTTATAGAATGTCTAATAAGGTTTTAACTGATGATTTAAGTTTAACTGTAAAACCATACTATAAAAAACTTTCTTTAGAAGTGGAAGTTTATTTTAAAGCACTAGAAAATGTAAAATTAAAAACTACCTTTAATGGAAATGAATATGAGGTTGAAGGTAATGAGGTTCAACTTGCATCAAAAAGTCCATTAGATATGGAAAGAATAGAAAAAGCTTTATTTAAATCAGGAGATTATCCATATAAAATAGATAGAGTAATATTTGAAGAGTTTAATGATGGATTTATGAGAGTTGGAGAATTAAATGAACTAAGAAGAGAGCTTTTCTTAAAAATAATGAAAAGTGAATGTTCTAAGTATAGAAGAAGAAGAGACAATATTGAAGAGATAAGGGATATAAATATTAAAAATAGAAGTAATCTAGATATGTTAGTTAGAATATCAAAGATAGAGCAATTAGAGGCAGTTAAAGATAGAGTTCAAAATATTGCAGTAGATGTTTTTAATAGAAATAGAGAAAGTTTAAGGTTAAATCATATAAAGGAATTAAGTGAGACTAATAATGTTTATTTAGCATTACCAAGTATTGTGAAGGCTGAATTTGATGTTGTAGTTAAAAAGATAGAAGAATATAAGCCATATATAAAGGGAATACTTACAGCAAACTTAGGTATTATAAATCTTTATAAAGAAGAGCTAGAAATAATAGGTGACTATAAGCTTAACATATATAACTCTAAAGCATTTAAGTTCTATACAGAAGATATGGATGTAATAACTATAAGTGAAGAGTTAAATAGAAAAGAAATTAAAGAAGTCTTAAAAGGAAAAAAAGGAAAGGCAGCTTATGTTATTTATGGAAAACCAGAAGTAATGATAAGTGAGTACTGTCCAATTGGTAGTACTTTTGGAGGTAAAAATTCTAAATGTGAGTGTACAAAACCTTGTGAAAAAGAAAATTATACACTTATTGATAGAATGAATGAAAGATTCAATATAAAAACAGATATATTTTGTAGAAGTCATATATTAAATAATTTACCAATAAACTTAATAAATGAAAAAGATGATATAAAGAGTTTGGGGATAGATGTGTTAAGGTTAGAATTTACAGATGAAAACTTTGAGGAAACAAAAAAAGTCCTAGATTATCTAGATGGATATAAAATTCCAGAGGATGAGAAATTTACTAAGGGACATTATAGAAGAGGTGTAGAATAAAAAATGAATAGTAAAGCTAGTGTAGCATTAGAATTTGATAAAGTATTAGATATATTAAAAAGTTATGCAAAAACAACAAATGGAAAAAGGTTTGTTGAAAAATTAAGTCCATATGATAATAAGTATGAGGCAACTAATGTTTTGATTGAAACAAATGAAGCATTAGATATTATATCTTCAAAAGGAAAAGCTCCATTTGAAGGTTTAAGAGATTGTTATGAGGCTATTTTAAGAGCGGCTAAAGGTGGAACTTTAAGTATTGAAGAAATTCTTTATGTAGGAAGTATGCTTAGAGTTGTAAGAGAATTTAAAGAGTATGTAAACTTTAAAGCAGAAGGAATAACTCATGAAAAGATAGAAGATTTAGCATCTATTCTTGTACCTGTAAAGAGATTAGAAGATGAAATTGAGAAAGCTATTCTAAGTGAAGATGAAATAAGTGACTCTGCAAGTCAAACTCTTTATAAAATAAGAAAAGAATTAAAAGCAAGAAATTATTCAGTAAGAGATAAAATTAATAGTTATGTAAGAAGTACAGCAGAATATTTACAAGAAAATTTATATACTATGAGAGGTGATAGATATGTATTACCAGTTCGTGCTGAATTTAAAAATAAGGTAAATGGAATAATTCATGATCAAAGTTCTACTGGAGCAACAGTTTTTATAGAACCTATGGAAATTGTAAATTTGAACAATGAAATAAAAGAGTTAGCCTTAAAAGAGAAAGCAGAAATTAATCGTATTTTAAAAGAATTTTCATTAAAAATTTTTGAGAGTAAAGATGTATTAAAAGCTAATAATAAAATACTTGGGATTTTAGATTTCATTTTTGCAAGAGGGGCATATGCAAGAGATATAAAAGGAACTATGCCTAGAATAAATGAAGATAGAAGTTTTAATCTTAGAGATGCAAGACATCCTTTAATTGATGAAAAATTAGTTGTTGAATCAGATATTTATATGAATAAAGACATAAATGCATTTATGATTACAGGTCCAAATACAGGGGGAAAAACTGTAACATTAAAAACTATTGGACTTATGCATATGATGGCATTAAGTGGAATTTTAATACCAGTATCTGAAGGGTCTAGTATTGGGATGTTTAATAAAATATATGCAGCCATTGGAGATGAGCAAAGTATAGAGCAAAATTTATCAACTTTTTCATCACATATGACAACTATAATTAAAATAATAGATGAAGCAAAGATTGGAGATTTAGTTTTGTTTGATGAGATTGGTTCAGGAACAGATCCAGTAGAAGGTGCAGCACTTGCAATGGGAATAGTAGAGGAACTTAAAGGAAGAGGCATTAAAATTGCTTTAACAACTCACTATAGCGAACTCAAAGGTTATGCATTAGAGACTGAAGATGTAGTGAATGCATCAGTTGAGTTCGATATAAAAACTTTAAAACCAACATATAGATTAATTGTTGGAATACCAGGAAAGTCTAATGCATTTGAAATATCAAGAAGACTTGGTTTAAGTGAAAGTGTAATAAAAAAGGCAAAAGGATTTGTATCAGACGATAATAGAAGGTTTGAAGATCTTATAAGTGAACTTCAAGAAAAAAGTATAAAAGCTAATAAAGATGCAAAAGAAGCTGAGTATATGAAAAATGAAGCAAAAAATCTTAAAGCTAAATATGAGGAAAAATTAAAGCGAATAGAAGTAGTTAGAGAAAATACTTATGAAGATGCTAGAATTAAAGCAAAAGATATTATAAGAGAAGCAAAAGAAGAAGCAGATGAAATATTAAAAGCTATGAGAGAACTTGAAAAGCTTGGTATTTCAAATGGTGGAAGAAATAGATTAGAAGAAGAAAGAAAAAAATTAAAAGATAGTTTAGAAAAGAAAGAAAGTAAAATAAAGAAAGAAAAAGTAGAAGGAAAAGAACTGAATAAGTTTAACTTAGGAATGGAAGTATTTTTACCTTCTTTAAATCAAAATGTAATATTATTATCATTACCTGATAATAAAGGGGAAGTACAAGTTGAGGCAGGGATTATGAAAATTTCTGTAAAGGCAAAAGATTTAAGACAAGTAGAAAATAAGAAAGAAGTTAAAGCTAAGAAGAAGAGGGAAGTAAAACTAAATATAGGGACTGTAGAAAGTAGATTAGATTTAAGAGGGCTTGATGCAGAAGAAGCTTGTTATAGAACAGATAAATATTTAGATGATGCATATAGAGGAAATCTAGGAGAAGTTACTATTGTTCATGGAAAAGGAACAGGTGTTTTAAGGAAAGCTATAACAGATATGCTTAAAAGACATCCACATGTTAAAGACTATAGACTTGGAGTTTATGGTGAAGGTGGAGATGGAGTTACAATAGTAAATTTAAAATAAAATTTACTATTTCTTAAAAAACGCGAAAAATATTCGCGTTTTTTCATTTAATTAAAAGAAAATGTAAAAAACTTAAGAAAAATGTAGAAAAAACTTTATTTTTTTTAGTATGTAAATTATAATGTTTATATGTTTTTAAAATAGGGAATGAAAGTGAGCGATTAATAAAATGATAAACAATGATTCATACATACTAGTAATGGGAGCTTCTATAGTTGATATCTTAGGGTTTTGTAAAAACAATTATAAGCAAAAAGACTCTATACCAGGAAATATAAAAATTTCATTAGGCGGTGTATGTAGAAATATTGCAGAAAACCTTGCAAGAGTTGGAGTGAATACAAAATTTATATCAATAATTGGTGATGATGAAAATGGAAGAGGAATTTTAGCAAATTCAAAAACTATTGGATATGATATGAAAGACTCTCTTATTATAGATAGTGGATGTACACCAACATATATGGCGATTTTAGATGAGAAAGGTGAAATGATTTCAGCAGTAGTTGATATGGAAAGCTTAGGAGCTATGGATAAAGATTTTATAGATTCAAAAGCAGAGAAAATTAAAAAGGCTGAGTATACTATATTAGATGCAGATGATGCAGAACTTTTAGAGTACATATTAAAAACATATGAGGGAGAAACAAAATTTGTTTTAGATCCTGTATCAGCAGTAAAAGCAGAAAAATTACCTCATTTAGTTAAATATTTTCATACTATAAAGCCAAATAGATTTGAAGCAGAAATTCTTTGTGGATTTAAAATAGAAAATGATGAAGATTTAAAAAAAGCGGGAAGATATTTCTTAAGTCAAGGAGTTAAAAATGTTTTTATAAGCTTAGATGCAGATGGGATATATTATCTTAATGACAAAGAAGAAGGAAAAATAAAAGCACTTGATGTAACAGTAAAGAATACAACTGGAGCTGGAGATTCTTTTGTGGCTGGAGTTGGATATGGATATATGAAGGACATGTCTTTAAAGGAAACTGTTAAATATGCAATAGCAATGTCTGTTGTTACAATTTCACATGAAGAAACGATAAATCCAAAAATGTGCGAAGATTATGTAGATTATTATTTAAATAAGATGAAGTGGCATGAAACAGAAATTTAAATAATAAAAACCTCTTTCAAAATTTTGAGAGAGGTTTTTTGTTATAATTAAGTAAAATAATTTAAAGGAGAGATAGTAGAAATGATTTTAGTAAGTGCATGTTTAATTGGAGTAAATTGTAAATATAACGGAGAAAATAATTTAAATGAAGATGTATTAAAATTTTTAAAGGAAAAAGAATATATGATTGTATGTCCAGAGCAGTTAGGAGGATTACCTACACCAAGAATTCCAGCTGAAATAAATAACAATAAAGTTATAAATAAAAACTTTGAAGATGTAAGTACTTTGTTTTTAAGAGGTGCAGAGGAAACAGTAAAAATTTCGAAACTAGTAAATGCAAGAGTGTGCATATTAAAAGATGGAAGTCCTTCTTGTGGAGTAAATTTTATATATGATGGAACCTTTACAAAGAATAAGATAGTGGGAAAAGGGATTACGGCAAGATTATTAGAAGAGGAAGGAATAGAAGTACTGTCAGAAAAAGATATTAAATAAAAACATATCCTTAAAATGAATAAAAAAAGTTTTTTATAGAGATAATAAAGAAGACTTTTAAAATTTTAAGGAGGTTTTTATTTAAATGAGTAGCTTAAATGCAGAAATAAGAAAAAAGGAATGTAAAAGTGCTAGAAAATGTAGAAAACAGGGCAAGGTGCCAGGAATATTTTATGGAAAGGAAGCTTCAAATTTTATGTTTGAATTTTCAGAACTTGAGCTAAACAAAGAGGTAGGTGCTGTAGGAGAGCATGGTGTATTAGATTTTAGTATAGGAAATGAAGAAAAAAAAGCACTAATAAAAGAAATACAAAGAGACCCTGTAACTCATAAGATAGTTCATATAGATTTAAATGAAGTAGGAACATCAAATGAAATTCAGACTGATGTAGCTATACAGTATGTTGGAGAAGGAAATCTTTTAAGTAATGGAACTGTACTTCAAAAAGAAAAAGACTCAGTTAAAGTATGTTGTAAGGTAGAAGATTTACCAAAGCATATAAAAATAGATGTGTCTAAAGGAATTGCTGGATCAGTATTTAAATATTCAGACTTAGAAGTAGGAGAAGAAATTTCAATTATAGATAGTATAGACTGTGTTATTGCATCTGTAAGTAATGAAAAAAAGATTAATGTAGAAACTGAAGAAGAAAATGTAAATAATACTATAAATTCAGAAGAAAAATAATATTTGAAAGAGATTCTTAAAAAAAAGAATCTCTTTCATCTTTTTCTTGAAAAAAAAAGATAGAAAAAAATAGAAATTAGTAAATAATAAGATATTTCTATTTACTATTTCATGTAGTATAATAAAGCATGTACAGAATTTTAGGAGGTATACAGATGAATTATAAAGAAAAATATAATGGTTGGTTAACTTCAGATATAATTTCACAAGAAGTTAAAGAAGAATTAAAGGGTATAAATGATGAAAAAGAAATAGAAGATAGATTCTACAAAGATTTAGAGTTTGGAACTGGTGGGTTAAGAGGAATAATAGGTGCAGGAAGTAATAGAATGAATATTTATACTGTATCTCAAGCAACACAAGGGTTTGCAGATTATTTAAATGAAAGTTTTAAAGAAGCAAAAGTTGCTATTGCATATGATTCAAGAAATATGTCAAAAGAATTTGCAGAAGCTACAGCATTAACTCTTGCTGGAAATGGAATAAAAGTATATTTATATGAAAGTTTAGAGCCAACTCCAGTATTATCATATACAGTAAGACATTTAAATTGTCAGGGTGGGGTAGTTATAACTGCATCACATAATCCAAAAGAATACAATGGATATAAAGTATATGATGAGTTTGGTGGACAAGTTACTGATGAAAAAGCAAATAAAATAATATCATGTGTAAGTAATGTAAAAGATTTTAGTTGCATAAAAAAAGCAGTAAAAGAGGAAGCTATAAAAGATAATTTATTAGTTTATATAGGTGAAGATATATTAAAAACATATATAGAAAAAGTAAAATCTTTAACAATAAGAGAAGAGTTAGTAAAAAATAAAGCAAAAGATTTAAAGATAATATATACACCAATTCATGGAAGTGGAAATATTCCTGTAAGAAGAGTTTTAAATGAGCTTGGATATTCAAATCTTACAGTAGTAAAAGAGCAAGAAGAACCAAATGGGAACTTCCCAACAGCACCATATCCAAATCCAGAAGATCCAAAGGTATTCCAAATTGCATTAGACATGGCAAAAACTGAAAATCCAGATATAATATTTGGAACTGATCCAGACTGTGATAGAATAGGAGTAGTTGTAAAAGAAAACTCAGGAGAGTATACTGTATTAACAGGAAATCAAACAGGTTTACTTTTAACTGATTATGTTCTTAATAGTTTAAAAGAAACAGGGAAATTACCTGAAAATGGATTAGTTATAAAAACTATTGTAACAACAGAGGGTGCAAGAGAAATTGCAAACTATTATGGTGTTGAAATAATGGATGTTTTAACTGGATTTAAATATATAGGTGAAAAAATTAGAGAGTACAATGAAACTGGAGAGAAAAAATATTTATTTGGTTTTGAAGAAAGCTATGGATATTTAGCAGGAGATTTTGTACGTGATAAAGATGCTGTAATTGCAGGAATGTTAATTGCAGAAATGACACTTTATTATAAAGAAAAAGGATTAAGTCTTGCAGAAGGTCTAAATAGTCTTTATAATAAATTTGGATTCTTTAAAGAAGATTTAGTATCATTAGAATTAAAAGGAAAAGAAGGTCAAGAGCAAATAGCTAAATGTATAGATAGTTTAAGAGAAAAAGAAATAAAATCGATAGGTGATGCAAAAATAAATATAAAATTAGATTATAAATTAAGTACTGAGGAGAATTTTGAAGAAGGATTTAAAAAAGAAATAAATCTTCCAAAATCAAATGTGCTTAAATTTATATTAAATAATGGATCATCATTTGTAGTTAGACCTTCAGGAACAGAGCCTAAAATGAAAGTGTATCTTGCAGTAAAAGGAAGTAGCCTTGAAGGTGCAAAGGACGATATGGAAGCTTTCAAAGAAAATGTTATGGCTGTAATAAATGAAAATTTAAAATAATTTAATATTGCTGCTATCTTTTAAAGATAGTAGCAATAATTTTTATGAGGTGAAAATATGGATTATAGAAGTTTATTCAAAGAAAAATTAGGGAAATTATTATTTATAGAAGTTGAAAAAGAAGGATTTAAAAAAATGGTTCAAATTCCAGAATACATAGAATTTGAAGAGAAAGAGTTATTCTTACCAATACCGGCAGAGTACTTAACAGAAAATATTGGAGATATATTAAAAATTAAAAACATACCAATATATTACATAATAGAAGGAATATTATTGACTCTAGGAGCAGATGAAAATATAAGATTTAAAAATGATTATATAAAGCTTATAAGACAAATACCAGAAGCAGAAGAGTGTGGTAAGTCATTAGTATTTAAAAAAATAAATTCTAATGAGTTAGTAGATGGTTACTTAATATTAAAAGGTCTATCTTTAATCTTTGAAGATGAAGAGTATATTAAAAAATTATTATTAATAGGAACATCTATAAGAGAAGAAAATAAAGATTTTGAAGATATTTTATTAGAAGATATTGAGAGAGCTAAGAAAGAATATGAAAAATTAAAAGAGCCATATCTTTATAAAAGCATTATATATAGAGATTTAGGAGATTATCAAGGTGCAAGAGTTGAAGTAAATGAGTATTTAAGAAGAGGTGGAGAGCAAACATCAGAAATAGCACTATTAATGAAAGATATTGAAAATATAACATCATATGAAGAAGCAATAGAATTATTAGATAAAAATACAGAAAAATCAATAGGAATACTTTTAGATTTAGTAGAAAAATTTGATGATAATCCATTAATGTATTATTATTTAGGGGTAGGCTATAGAAAAATAGGAAAGCATGAAAAAGCTATAGAATATCTTTTAGAAAGTTTAAGAATTGATAGTGGCATATTAGAAGTTGTAAATGAGATTGGAATTAATTATGCATGCTTAGGGGATTATGAAGAAGCTTCTAAATATTTAAGGAAAGCATTTGAAGCATCAAAAGATGTAGAAATTTGTACTAATTTAATTATGTGTTATATAAATCTTGGAAAAATAGAAGAAGCTAAAGTACATTTAGAAATAGCAGAAAAATTAGATAAAGATGATGAAATAGTAGTAAAAATAAGAAAATTTTTAGATAAAAAATAAAATAATAAAAGAGGTGGATTAATGAATTTTGAGAATTATACAATAGAAAAATTTATAGAAGAGCTAGGATCTGATTTAGAAGCACCAGGTGGTGGAAGTACAAGTGCATTAGTCCTTGCTTTAGCGGGAAGCTTAAATAAAATGGTGTACTCATTAACATTTGGGAAAAAGAGCTTTGATAGGCTAGATGAGAATAAAAAAAGAGAATTAGAAAAATTTAATGAAGAAGGAAATAAATTCATTAAAGAATCTCTTAATCTTATGGAAGAGGATAGGAGAGCATTTAAAGCTTTAATGCAAGGATATAAAATTCCTAAAGAAGAAGTAGGAAGAAAAGAGAAAATACAAAGTTTAACTTATGATGCTATGAATGCACCATTAAAAATGGCTAAACTTGGAATTAGATTTTATGAAAATATAAAATTTGCAGCAGAATATGGAAATAAAGGATTAATAACAGATGCAGGTGTTAGTAATATTTTATTAAACAGTGCAATAGAAGCTTCAATTTTAAATGTACGAATAAATCTTAAATTTATAGCAGATGTAAATTTAAAGAAGAATATAGAAGAGGAAATTGAATTTATTTCAAAAAACTCTAATTTAAGAAAAAAAGAAATAAATGAAATAGTTAATAACGAAATAATATAAAGAGGATGGCAAAAATTTGCCATCCTTTTATAAATCATTTAAAGATTTAAAGCTATAACCTTCTTTTTGTAAGTGGATAATAACATCTTTTAATATTTTTACATTTGTATCAGAAACAGCATGTAAAAGTAAGATGCAACCTGGATGAATTGAAGAGGTTATTTTTTTAAAACCTTCCTCTGGATTAGGTTGGGCATTTATAAGCCAATCTTTATATGCAAAACTCCAAAATATTGTTTTGTATCCAAGGTTTTTAGTTCGCATTAGAGAATCTTCTGAATATTTTCCCATTGGAGGTCTAAAAAATTTAGGAATGTTTTGACCTGTTAAAGCTTTATAGGAATCTTCAACATCTTTAAATTCTTGTTTAAAAGAATTATAGTCGAGTCCTGGCATTGAAAGATGTTTTGATGAATGATTACAAACTAAGTGACCTTCTGAAACCATTCTATTTATAAGATTGGGCTCTTTTTCAATATAAGGTTTAACTACAAAAAAAGCTGCTGTAACATTAGTTTCTTTTAAAATATCTAATATTTTGTTAGTATTTCCATTTTCATAGCCTTCATCAAAGGTAAGAAAAATATCTTTACTATTAGTATTTCCAAGGAAATAAGAATTAGTTGTAGATAAAAAACTTTCTGTTTCTCGAGGTGGAGAAGGTGGTGAATTTTTTCCAGTTGGCATGAAATACCAACCATGCTCAGAATTTGAATGGGAAAAAACATAAATGGTAGGAATAAAGATAGTAAAGATAACTAAAATTAATCCAATTAGAAAAAGTTTTCTATTTTTCATGAAAAAAACCTCCTTTATTATTTAGTATGTAAAATAATAAATTAAATAAACGTGGAAAATTTACTCTATTACATAAGTTTAGGTTCATTATCTTGAAATAAGAGGGATAGTCTAGTATAATCTATAAGTATAGTTTAACAAAGAAAGGAATGTACATAGATGAAGTTAGGAATTGTAGGGTTACCAAATGTAGGTAAAAGTACGTTATTTAATGCAATAACAAAAGCAGGAGCAGAATCTGCTAACTATCCATTCTGTACAATAGAGCCAAACGTAGGTGTTGTAAGTGTTCCAGACAAAAGATTAGATGTATTAGAAAAAATGTATAATACAAAGAAAAAAATATACACAGCAATAGAGTTTTATGATATAGCAGGGCTTGTTAAAGGAGCATCTAAAGGTGAGGGACTTGGAAATAAATTCTTATCACATATAAGAGAAGTTGCATCTATAGTTCATGTTGTTAGATGTTTTGATGATGGAAATGTTGTTCACGTAGAAGGCTCAGTAGATCCAATAAGAGATATTGAAACAATAAGCTTAGAGCTTATCTTTGCTGATATTGATGTTCTTGAAAGAAGAATGGAAAAAGGTGCAAAGCTTGCAAGATCAGGAGATAAAAATGCTAAAGCTGAATATGCTTTAATGGAAAAATTAAAGGCACATTTAGAAGATAATAAACCAGCAAGAACTTTAGAAGTAACTGAAGATGAAGAAAAGTTAGTTAAAAGTTTTATGCTAATTACATCAAAACCAGTATTATATGCTTGTAATATATCAGAAGATGATATGATGAGTGGAAATATTGAAAATGAATATGTAAAGAAAGTTCAAGAATTTGCAAAAACAGAAAATTCAGGAACGGTTGTAGTAAGTGCTAAGCTAGAAGAGGAACTTTCAGGCCTTGAAGATGACGAAAAGGCAGAAATGTTAAGTGAGTATGGATTAGATGAATCAGGATTAGATAAATTAATTCAAGCAAGTTATAAATTACTAGGGCTTATAAGTTATCTTACGGCTGGAGTTCAGGAAGTTAGAGCTTGGACAATAAAAGAAGGAACTAAAGCGCCACAAGCAGCAAGTAAAATTCACTCTGATATTGAAAGAGGATTTATAAGAGCGGAAGTAGTTGCATATAATGATTTAGTAGAATGTGGATCAGAAGCTGCAGCAAAAGAAGCAGGTAAATTTAGATTAGAAGGAAAAGAATATGTTATGAAAGATGGAGATGTAGTAAACTTCAGATTTAACGTATAAAAAAGAGCCGTACGGCTCTTTTTTAATGTATAAGAAAACAAAAAGATTACCTAAAAGGTAACCTTTGGCGGGAATATGTAGGAATTGAACCTACCCGTGATGGTATTAGCACCACAACACGGTGTTGAAGACCGGTAAGTCCACCAGGACTTATCTACTCCCAAGATATTTTATATTGTATCATAAATTAGAGTTTTAAAAAACAAATTTTAAATGAGTTAAAAAAAAATTTACAAAAAAAGAGGAAATTTTGAAAAGTAGTAGAATTAATATTAAGTGAATAAGGAAAACTAGAGGCAATTTTAAAAGAATATGCTAAAATAGAAAAGGATATAATAAGCATAAGAGATTAACTAGAGTAGAGATATGAAAAGAAAGTCAAAATTAACATAATAAATTGAATGTAATTTTTTCAGTATAGAGATTATTAATAGTCTAGATATTTTAGAAGGAGACAAAAGGATGGAATTTAAACACGTATCAGTACTTTTAGATGAATGTATAGAAGGATTAAATATAAAAGAGGACGGTATCTATGTGGATTGTACTTTAGGTGGTGCAGGGCATTCATCTGAAATAATAAAAAGATTGTCAAAAAACGGAACTTTAATTGGAATAGATCAAGATAAAGATGCATTAAAAGCTGCAGGAGAAAGATTAAAGGAATATGATAATAAAAAGTTAGTACATAGCAATTTTTATAGATTAGGAAGCGTTATTGAAGAATTGGGATTAAGTGGAGTAGATGGAATTTTGATGGATTTAGGAGTATCATCTTATCAGTTAGATAATGCAGAAAGAGGATTCAGTTATATGCAAGATGCTCCATTAGATATGAGAATGAACAGAGATGATGAATTTTCAGCATATGATATAGTAAATACCTATTCAGAAGAAGAGTTATGGAAAATAATAAAGGATTATGGGGAAGATAAATTTGCTAAAAGAATAGCAAACTTTATAGTGAAGAGAAGAGAGGAAAAGCCAATAGAGACAACACTAGAATTAGTAGAAGTAATTAAAGATGCAATACCAGCAAGAGCAAGAAGAGAGGGACCACATCCAGCTAAAAGAACATTCCAAGCAATAAGAATAGAAGTTAATAGTGAACTTAAAATTCTTAATAAAACGATTGAGGATGGGGTTAAAAAACTTAATAAGGGTGGAAGAATGTGCATTATAACATTCCATTCATTAGAAGATAGAATAGTTAAACTGAAATTTAGAGAGCTTGCAGATCCATGTACGTGTCCAAAAGAATTTCCTATATGTAATTGTGGGAAGGTTCCAACAGTTAAACTTCTAAAGAGAAAGGCAATAGAGCCAAGTAAAGAAGAAATTGAAGTAAATCCAAGAAGTAGAAGTGCAAAGCTTAGAATAATAGAAAAACTGTAAACTTATGGTATAAAAATAAAAGGGGTTGAATAAAGTGATAGAGAGGGAATTTAAGTATATAAATGGGAACACAGCTGTAAAACCAGAAAGAAAAGTAAAGAGAAATGAGAAAGAATTAAATTATGAGAAGTATCTAAAAGCAAAATTAAAAAGAGAAGCTTTAAGAAAAAAAGAAAAAGCTAAAAAAGGGTTAGCGATAATTCAAGTAGCTATGGTAACTTTAGGTTTAGGTCTTATAACAATTTATAGGAATGCAGAAATATACTCAATGCAAAAGGGAATGGGAGAAGTGAAAAAAGAGATAAATATTTTAAATTCAGAAAATGAAGCAATAAAAGTAGAACTTCTTAAAAATTCATCTTTAAAAAGAATTGAAGAAAATGCAAAGAAAAAAGTAAATATGATAGAAGCAAGTGAAGGAACTAAAGTTAACATAGATTTAACGACTAATCATTTAGGAGAATTAATGAATAATAAGTAAAAGATTAGTGATTAAATGGGGGATTGGGAATTGAAAAAGAGAAATTTTGTAGATAGGGCTCTACAGACAAAAAGGTGTAGGCAGTTTTTTTTAGTAGTAATTCTTATTTTTGCTGCACTATCAATAAGGTTAGCAGCAGTTATGATTTTTCAACATGAAAAATTATCAGCTGGTGCTGAAGAACAATGGACTAGTGAGGTAAGAATAGATGCAAGACGAGGAAAAATATTAGATAGAAATGGTATGGAGCTTGCAGTTTCAGCTAATGTATACAGAGTGGATTTTGACTTGAATACAATAAGAAGATATCTTGAGAATAAAGAATTAAAATTTGAAGATATTTCAGGAAAAATTGCTGAGGCAACTAATATGGAAAATGAAGAAGTTCTTAAAAAATTAAAGACTAAACTACCAAGTGGAAAAAATGCTGGTTCTGCAACTCTTGTAAGAAGAATAGAGAAAGAAAATGCAGATAAAGTAAAGGCATTGAAAATACAAGGAGTTATGGTATCACCAGATACAAAGAGATATTATCCAAATGATAATTTTGCATCTCATGTTTTAGGAAGTACAAATATTGATGGACAAGGACTTACTGGTATAGAACTTCAATATAATAAACAATTATCAGGTGTTCCAGGAATGAAAATTTCAGAAATAGATAAAAGTGGTGGAGATTTACCATATACTATTTCAAAATATACACCGCCTGTAAATGGAAGTGATGTAATACTTACATTGGATGAGAATATTCAATTTTTTGCGGAGAAAGCAGCAGAAAAAGCATTGATTGATCATAAAGCAAAAAATGTTTCTATAACAATATCAAATCCTAAAAATGGAGAAATATTGGCTATGGTTAATAAAAATGATTTTGATCCTAATAAACCATTTGAAGGTGCAGAGAAATTTGATGGGAAAACAGAGTTTGATAAAGTTCAAAAAATGTGGAGAAATAGAGTTGTAAGTGATACATTTGAGCCAGGTTCAATTTTTAAAATTATAACAGCAGCAGCAGCTATGGAAGAAGGACTAGTAAAAGAAACTGAGACATTTGTTTGTACTGGTGGATTAAATTATGGGAAAAGAAGAATTAAATGTTGGAAGACTTCAGGACATGGAACATTAACATTTCCAGAGATAATGCAAAATTCATGTAATGTGGGATTTATGGAACTTGGAAAAAGGGTTGGAAAAGAAAAGTTATATGAATATGCAAGAAAGTTTGGATTAGGTGGGGTAAATGGAATTGATTTACCAGGAGAAGCAAAAGGAATAATGAAGAAACCAGAAAATACATCAGAAACAGATTTAGCAACGATTTCTTTTGGTCAAACCAATACAGCAACACCAATACAATTTACTACAGCCATTAACATAATAGCGAATGGTGGAAAAAGAATACAACCACATATAATGAAAGAAATAACAAGAGAAGATGAGAATGGAGTTAAAATAAATACAGAAACATTTAATGCTATTGAAGAGCAAGTTATCTCGGAAGAAACTGCAGCAAAACTTAGAGAATATCTTGAAAGAGTAGTTCTTTATGGGTCGGGAAAAAATGCGGCGGTAGAAGGATATAGAGTAGCAGGAAAAACGGGAACGGCACAAAAAGTTATTGATGGAAAGTATGCGCCAAATAAGTATGTTTCATCTTTTGTTGGAATGGCACCAGTTGACAATCCTAAAGTAACAATTATGATAACTGTTGATGAACCAAGTAATGGACAGTATTATGGAGGTGCAGTAACAGGGCCAATAGCGAAATTAGTATTTACAGATATATTTAATTATATGGAAAATAGTTTTTCTAAAGAAAATAATTCTGCTATAATAAAGAATGTTATAATTCCAGAGATAAGAGGCAAGAATTTAGATGAGGCAAAAACTATATTAAAAAAAGAGAAAATAGATTATAATATACAAGGAAATGGTGATACTGTAATTGGTGTTAGCCCATATCCAGGATATGCTGTAAAGGAAAATACTAAAATAAATATCTATACTGAGGAAAATAGCACAAAGAAAAATGCCGTTATTATGCCAAATGTTGAAGGATATACAAAAGAATTAGCAAGTAAAGTTTTAAGTGAACTTGGAATTAGTTATAATTTTAATGGTGATGGAACTGTTAGAAAGCAAAGTATTCCAAGTGGGGAGCTTATAAATAAAGGGACAACTGTAGACTTAACTTTAGATTCTTAAATATAGTAAGTTATTATAGCATGTAGGATAGTCTTACATGCTATTTTTAATAAAAAATATGTAATCTTATTAGAAGATGATGCATAAAATTTTAAGAGGAGTTGATTTTAGTGGAACTAAAAAAGCTTTTAAATGGAATAGACTATGAGATAATAAAAGGAGATTTAGAAGGTAAAGTAAGTGATGTAAATTATGATAGTAGAAAAGTAAAGGAAAATAATTTATTTGTTTGTGTAAAAGGATTTACTAGTGATGGACATAAATTTGCAAAAAAAGCTATTGAAGATGGAGCAAAGTATATTATTTGTGAAGATATTATAGAAACAGATGAAGATATTACAATAATAAAGGTTAATGATAGTAGAAAAGCATTAGCTATAGTTGGATCAAATTTTTACGGGAACCCTAAAAAAGACTTGAGAATTATAGGGATTACGGGAACAAATGGAAAAACTACGACTGCTTTTATGATAAAAAAAATATTAGAAAAAGCGAATAAAAAAGTTGGACTTATAGGAACTGTTGCTAACTATATTGGAAATAGAGAAATTCAAACAGAAAGAACAACACCAGAATCTTTAGAATTGCATCAGTTATTTAGAGAAATGGTAGATAATAAAGTAGAGTTTTGTGTTATGGAAATATCATCTCACTCATTAGAATTAGATAGAGTATACGGTATAGAATTTGAAAGTGGTATTTTTACTAATATTACAAGAGATCATTTAGATTTTCATAAAACTTTTGAAAATTATTATAAAGCTAAGTTTAAATTATTTGAAAGATGTAAAGAATCAATAGTAAATATAGATGATGAATATGGAATAAGAGTAGTTGAAGATTTAGATAAAATCGGAAATAAAAATATTACAACATTTTCATTAAAAAATGGAGATGTAGTAGCAAGAAATATAGAAGAAGTAGGTATGGATACAAAGTTTGTAGTTGAAATAGATAATGAAAAAGAACAAATGCTTTTACCTATACCAGGAAATTATAATATATATAATGCTTTAGGAGCTATTATAGCGTGTAAAAATGCAGGGCTAAGCTTAGAAAGTATAAAGATAGGATTAGAAGATGTATCGGTTCCAGGAAGATGCGAAAGAACAGGAAGAGACTTTAATTTACCATATGAAATTTTAATAGATTATGCACATACACCAGATGGGCTGTTAAATATCCTAGAAACTTGTAGAGAGTTTACAAAGGGAAGACTAATATCAGTATTTGGTTGTGGGGGAGATAGAGATAAAGTCAAAAGACCAGAAATGGGTGAAATAGGAACTAGATTTTCAGATGTTGCAATAATAACATCAGATAATCCAAGAACTGAGGATGAAGAAGAAATAATAAAAGATATACTAAATGGAATTAAAAAAGACAATTATATAAAAATTACAAATAGATATGAAGCTATAAAAAAAGCATTAGAAATAGCTAAAAAAGATGATGTTATTTTAATAGCAGGAAAAGGACATGAAACATATCAAATACTTAAAAGTGGAAAAATTCATTTTGATGAAAGAGAAGTTATTGAAGAGATATTAAAGAAAAACTAGAGGTGTTATAAATGGAATTAAGTGTAAAAGAGATAAAAGAATATGCAAAAGGTGAATTCTTAACAAATGTTGTAGAAAAAGAAATAAAAGAATTATCTACAGATACTAGAAAAATTAAAGAAGGAGATGTATTTCTTGCTTTAAAAGGTGCTAATTTTAATGGGAATGAATATATAGAAAAAGCATTTGAACTTGGAGCAGCTGTTTGTATAATTGATGAAGTACTATTTGATGTAGAAAAATACAAAGATAAAGTAATAATTAAAGTAGAAGATACAAAGAAAGCATTATTAGATATAGCTAATGGGTATAGAGAAAAGCTTAAAATTAAAGTGATTGGAATAACAGGTTCTACAGGAAAAACAAGTACAAAAGATTTAACAACAGCATTTTTAAGTGGTAAATATAAAGTATTTAAAACAAAAGGTAACTTTAATAATGAAATAGGAATGCCACTTATGATATTACAATTAGATAGTTCATATGATATTGCTGTTTTAGAAATGGGAATGAGCGATTTTAATGAAATTCATAATTTAGTTAAATGTGCAAAGCCAGATATAGCATTAATAACTAATATTGGAATATCTCATATAGAAAATTTAAAAACAAGAGATAATATTTTAAAAGCTAAGATGGAAATTACAGATTTCTTTACTGAAAAAAATACTTTAATAGTAAATGCTGAAGATGATAAACTTGTAGGAATAAAAGACAATGGGTATGAAGTTGTTAAAGTTGGGTATAATTCAAAATATGAATGTTATGCAACAGATATAAATGCAAGCTTAGAAAAAACAGAATTTACTCTAAATTACAAAGGTGAAAAAACTAGAATATCATTAGATATGGTAGGAAAGCATAATGTTTTAAATGCATTACTTGGAATAGAAGCTGGATTTAAATTAGGTTTAACAATTGAAGAAATGAAAAAAGGGCTTTCAAACTTAGAGGCTACATCTATGAGATTAGAATTTATAGATGGGAAAACTGTTAATATAATAAATGATTGTTACAATGCAAGTCCAGATTCAATGAGAGCAGGATTAGATGTTTTAAAAATGAAAGATGGTAGAAAGGTAGCAATACTTGGAACGATGTTACAACTAGGTGACGAAGGACACAAAGCGCATAGAGAAGTTGGTGAATATGCAAATAATATAGTTGATTTATTAATTGTAACTGGTGATTTTAAAGAAGATTTCAAAGAAGGCTTTGAAAAAGATAGCATAAAATTATATAATACTAAAGTAAACCTTATAGAAGACTTGAAAAATGTTATAAAAGAAAATGATAATATATTAGTAAAAGCTTCAAGAGGCGAAAAATATGAAGATATAGTAAGAGAGTTAAAAAATATCTAATTAAACAAAGGAGGTGAGCTACTAGAAATTAACTAGTAGCAAGAAGATTATGGGGGATTTATCAAATTTAATTAGCCCAACTATGCTATTTGCATTAGGAACGGGGCTGATAGTCTCGTTAATATTAGGACCAGTATTCATACCATTATTACACAAGTTTAAATTTGGCCAAAATATAAGAGAAGATGGGCCACAAAGTCACTTGAAAAAAGCTGGAACACCAACTATGGGAGGAATAATATTTATTATTTCTATAATAATAGTAATGGTGTCTATGAGATATAAGATATCTTCTGAAGGAATGATAATTCTTTATTCAATGGTTGCATTTGGATTTATCGGATTACTAGATGATATGCTAAAGATTATTCACAGGAATAATTTAGGTCTTAGAGCATGGCAGAAAATGGTTTTGTTACTTCTTTTCTCAATTGCAATGGCATACTATGCATATGTTCATGTAGGAACAACAATAAGCATACCATTTACATCATTACATCTTAACTTAGGATTAATATATATTCCACTTGTAATAGTTTATTATGCAGCAACAACTAATGCAGTAAATCTAACAGATGGATTAGATGGTCTTGCAACTACAGTAACAATTATAGTATTAATATTCTTTACTATAGTTTCTGTAAAAGAAGGAAAAAAGGATATAGCAGTATTTTGTATTGGGCTTATAGGAGCTCTTCTAGGGTTCTTAAAATATAATAAATTTAAAGCAAAGATTTTTATGGGAGATACAGGATCACTTGCATTAGGTGGAGCTATAGGAAGTATTGCTTTATTATTAAAAATGCCATTAATAGTAATTATTGTTGGTGGAATTTATGTGTTTGAAGCTGCCTCTGTTATAATTCAAGTTATTTCATTTAAGACGAGAGGGAAAAGAGTGTTCAAAATGGCACCTGCACATCATCACTTTGAACAGTTAGGTTGGAGTGAAGTAAAGGTAGTAACAGTATTTTCATTAATAACAATAGTACTTTGTATAATAGGATATATTTCACTTTAGGGTAAAAATAGTGGAGGATTTTAAATGAGAGGGAGAAAACTTAGTAAAAAAAGAAAAATAAAAGAACCTATTGATATTTGGTTATTAGCAATAACTGTAACATTATTATCAATTGGAGTAGTTATGGTATATTCCGCAAGTTCTTATTTTTCAATGTTTGATAGCAACGATAGTACCGTGTTTTTTAAAAAACAGTTTATGTGGGCAATACTTGGAATAATTGCATTACTTATAATGACTAAAATTGATTATCATAATTTTAGAAATAAAAAGTTAATGTATATTTTATATAGTGTGACAATAGTCTTACTTCTAGCGGTATTTGCATTTCCAGCAACAAAGGGAGCACAGAGATGGATTAAGCTTCCAGGAATATCTTTTCAACCATCAGAGCTTGCTAAATATACGGTAGTATTATTTTTAGCATATAAGTTGACTAAGATGGGAAAAAAGGTAAAGAATTTTTGGAAAGGTGTAATACCAGTTCTTGGATATGCAGGGCTTATTGCAGGAGTTATATTAAGTCAAAAGAATTTAAGTATAGCAGCAGTAACTATGATGGTATCATTTGCAATGGTATATATATCAGGAGCTAAATTTAAACATATGTTTGGAGTAATTGCACCAGCATTAGCTAGTGCAGCAATATTATTTACAGTAAGCTCTGATTATAGGTATGCAAGGCTTATGAATTTTACAAATCCTTGGGCAGATCCAGCAGGAAATGGATATCAACTTATTCAATCCTTATATGCATTAGGATCGGGAGGAATAACTGGGCTTGGTCTTGGGCAATCAAGACAAAAAACAATGTATATGCCAGAGCCACATAATGATTTTATATTTTCTATAATAGGTGAAGAGCTTGGTTATATTGGATGTTTAGTTATAATAGCATTATTTATTTTCTTTATATGGAGAGGAATAAAAATTTCTATGGAAGCTAAAGATAGCTATGGTTCATTAATTGCAATAGGAATAACAGCTATTATAGGAATCCAATGTTTAATTAATATTGCTGTTGTAACTGGTTCTATGCCAGTTACAGGGGTGCCACTTCCTTTTATAAGCTATGGAGGATCATCTTTAGTTATAAATTTAGCGGCCGTAGGTATTCTATTAAATATATCAAGACAAAAAAGTAAAGAAGCATAAATTTAAAAGTCTTATAGAGGAGGTTCCTTTATAAGACTTTTAATTTTAAATAAAAAATAAAATATGGATATTTTTTTAATATATTATTAATTAAATAGTAATGAAAAAAATATGTAAAGATGATATTATATTAAAGAGAGAATAAAAAATAGGGGATTTATGAGAGATGACAAAAAAATATGGGCAAATGAAAAAGCAAAAAAAAGGTAATACTTTTTTAAGGGGGATTTGTATTTTTTCTTTTTTATTAATGGGGTTAGTTTTGATTTTAACAAAGTCAACTTTTTTGAATGTAAAAAAAGTTGTAGTTGAGGGTGAAAACTTGGCATTGAAGGAGAGTCTAGAGGAAAAAGGTGAAATTTTTTTAGAACAAAATTTACTGTTTATAAAACCAAATGAGGTAGAAAAGAAAATTATGGAGAATCCATATGTTCAAAAAGTTACTATTTCTAAAAAACTTCCAAACACTATAAAAGTGAATGTTGAAGAAAGTGATATTGCATTTTATACTGGTAAGGGAAAAAATGCCTATATATTAAGCAGCACATTAAGAGTTTTAGAAAAAAACAATAATGGAAACTTAAATAAAGATATTAAAAATCTTGTTGAAATAGTAGGAATTAATAAAAAAGATATTAAGCCTGGAGATTATTTAGTTCAAACAGAGGAAAAAATTATTGAAGGTGTATGTGAAGATATTTATAAAATAAAAAAGGTAAATAAAACAAAACATAATATATCAAAAGTAGATTTTTCAAATTTATCTAGAATAAAGGTTTGGATTGGATTAGTTGAAATAAAAGTTGGAGATGGGTCAGATTTTATTAGAAAAATAAATGACTCTTTAAATATACTTGAAGATAAAACATTAAAAATGGAAAGTGGGTATATTGACTTAAGTTTTAATGGAACTCCTATAATTAATAGAGATATAAAAGGGGAATTTTAAATGAGAAGGGTTGTTTCGCAAGTATCTATAGCTATAGTATGTATAATACTTGGATTTTTATTAACACATCAGTTAAAAATTTTAACAAAAAAAGATGAGAATAATTATAATAAAAATGATATGATTACACAGATAGAAGGATTAAAGAAACAAAAGGATGAATTAGAGAAAACAAATACAAATTTAAATGTAAAATTAAAAGAGCTTGAAGATGCAGCAACTAAAAATGGAGATGTAGGATTAGAGGTTAAAAATAGATTAGATACAGCTAGAATGATATTAGGACTTGTAGATGTAGAAGGTCAGGGAGTAGAAATAACAATAACTCCCAAAACATCTATGTTTTCATCGAATAATGAACTTGGAAGTAGTTTGGTTACTGAAGAAGAGATTGTTCATATAGTTAATCTTTTAAGATTTACAAAAGCAGAGGCAATTTCTATAAATGGGTATAGGCTAACACCACAAACAGGGATAAAGAATTCTAAAAATTACATTTGGATTGGAAATGCCGGACAAATTAGTCCAGAACAAAAAATAACTATAAAAGCAATTGGAGATAAAGCAAGATTAAAGGTTGCTTTAAATTTTCCAGGTGGAATAGATTACGGAGCATTACAAAACTATGATTGTATTGTTGAAGAAAAAGACAAAATTACAATTGAGAAAACTACTCAGAATTTAAAAACAGATTATTTAAATGGAATAAAAGAGGAGGAGAAGAAGTAATGGTTCCAATAATTGGATTGATGATAGGTGTTTTTTTAGGATTTGCACTGGACATAAATATATCAGATAAATATTCACCATATATGTCCGTTGCAATACTTGCATGTTTGGATTCTGTATTTGGAGCAGTTAGAGCAAATTTATCTAAGAATTTTAGAACAGATATATTTGTTTCTGGTTTTTTTGGGAATGCTCTACTTGCAGCAGGGCTTGCTTATTTAGGTGATAGATTAGGAATTCCAATTTATATAGCTGCTGTAATAGTTTTTGGTGGTAGAATATTTGATAACTTTGCAACCATAAGAAGGCTTTTATTAGAAAAGCTTCGAGGTAGATAGGTAAAGGGTATGAAAAATATGAGAGGGAAAATAATTATTTTTATTTTATCAATATTCTTAGGTGTATTAATTTCATTAAATTCAAATTTTGATGGGATTAAAAAATATTTTTCATTAAGTTATAGAGAATATAATGATGCAGCATTAGAAAGAAATTCATTATATAAAGAGATTGCAAGCTTAACAAAAACAAATAAGGCTATAGAAGAGATTATAGGATCTTATAAAGGAAATGATGAGAATGAAGAAGATGTATTAGATCTTATGAGAGAGCAGATAAATCATTATGGGTTACTTGATGGGAGTGAATCGGTTGAAGGTAGTGGTATTAAAGTAACAATTAATGATGGGGATATTCATAATAAGGATAATACAAATTTAGAAATATCAAATAAAATTTTTCATGATAGAGATGTACAATTAGTTATAAATGAGTTCCGTAAGGCAGGAGCAGAAGCGATAATGGTTAATAATTATAGGCTTCTTCCAAACTCTGGACTTTCATGTAATGGACCATTTATAATATTCGAAGATGATCATACTGAATATGCACCATTTAATTTTTATGTAATTGGAAATCCTGAAGAGCTTGAAGCTGCTATTCTTTCAGAAGAAAGCCATATAAGACAATTACAGCTAAGAGAATTAGATATAAAGATTGAAAAAAAGGATAAAATAAAAATGCCAGCTAGAGTAAATGTTAGAAAAAATAAATATATGCAAGGAATTGTAGAAAAATAAGAAAAAATTGAATAAAATTTACTTATAAATAAAGGGATTTAGGGTTTTATAGAGAATATATAATTAAGGGTCATAAACTATGGAGGCTTATGTATGAGTATAAAAGAAAATATATTTAAAATAAAAGAAGAAATAGGGGATGATGTAAAGTTATTAGTTGTATCTAAAACAAGAACTTTAGAAGAGATGGAAGAAGCTTATGAAATTGGTGAAAGAGATTTTGCTGAGAATAAAGTTCAAGAATTAGTATATAAAGAAGAAAATTTTCATGATGATGTAAATTGGCATCTTATAGGGAAACTTCAAACTAATAAGGTGAAGTATATAGTTGGAAAAGTAAGTTTAATACATTCATTATCTAGTATAAAGTTATTGCAAATGATAGAAAAAAAATTTGGAGAAGAAGAGAAAATAGCAAATGTTTTAATCCAAATAAATATAGGTAGAGAAGAAGCAAAAAGTGGAATACTAGAAGAAGAGTTAGAAGACTTAATAAAAGAAGTAGAACAATGTAATTTTGTAAAAGTAAAAGGTTTAATGGTTATCATTCCACAAGGAGATGAAGAATCAAATAGAATGTACTTTAGAAGAACAAAAAAAATATTTGATGCATTAAAAGAAAGAAGTTTTAAAAATATAGTTATGGAAACACTTTCAATGGGAATGACACATGATTATAAAATAGCCATAGAAGAAGGAGCTAATACTGTCCGTGTTGGAACTGGAATATTTGGTGAAAGAGATTATAGTAAATAGGAGGAATAAAAAATGGCAAACATGGTTTCAAAAATGAAGAACTTTTTCGGATTAGGGGATGAAGATGAGGATATAGAAGAATACGGAGAAGAATACGGGGAAAATGAATTAGCAACTGAAGAGGAAGCGTATGAAGAGAATGGACCTGTTATAATTGGTGGAGGTAGAAGAGATAAGGTTGTTAATATTCATAATAATGTAGCAGCTAAAGTATTAATAACAAAGCCAACATCATATGAAGAGTCAATGGAAATTTGTGATGCTTTAACAAATAGAAGAATTGTTGTTATAAATACAGCAAACTTAGAAAATAAAACAGCAAGAAGATTATTAGACTTTATTAGTGGTGCATCATATGCTTTAAAAGGTGATTTCCAAGAGATTGATAAAGGTGTATATATTCTTTCACCATCAAATGTGGAAGTAACTAATGAGTTAAAAAGTGAATTAACGTCAAAAGCATTATTTAACTGGAGTAAATAGGCAGATAATGTTTATGAAAAAAGAAGATTTTTTAAAAAATTTTAAAGAAGAAGATAAATCTGAAGTAATTTCAATTTATGATAAATTGAAATTAGCTTTAGATAAAGATATACCATTATTTACGACAGAATTTTACACACCTAATATATGGAAGGCTTTAGAGGAGAAAATCAAAATAAAAGATTTTAAGATAGAATCTTTTGGGATATTCAATGATGCAGAGAGAAAAGTGATAAGTTTTAATAATATCTATAATATTGAGTATCCTATAAAGATTGTAAGAATAAAGAATAAATCTAAGTTTAAAGATTTGACTCATAAAGATTATTTAGGAAGTTTAATGAATTTAGGAATAAAAAGAAGTAAAATGGGAGATTTGATTGTAGAAGATAACTTTTGCTATGTTTGTGTTTTAGAAGATATTGCAAACTATATAAAAATAAATTTAGTTAAAGTATCTAGTTCAAGTTGCGAAGTAGATATTTTAGAAGAGGACTTAAATGTAAATCATAATTTTAATGAAGAAATAATTACAGTCCAATCGATAAGATTGGATTCAATAGTTTCTAAAATAACAAAAAAATCTAGAAGTATAGCAGAAGACTTAATATCAAATGGAAGTGTTTTGGTTAATTATTCAACATTTAGAGATAAAAGTAAGGAAATTAAAAAAGATGATAGAATTACAATTAGAAAATATGGGAAATATATATTAGGTGATGTAAAAGGAAATAGTAAAAGTGGAAAATTAAAAGTAGTTATAAAAAAATATACATAAGAGGTGTAGAAAAATGAAATTAACTCCAATGGATATAAACAATAAGGAATTTAAAAAGGGATTAAGAGGATATAGTCCTGATGAAGTAGATGAATTCTTAGATGAAGTAATTGAGAATTATGAAGAATTATTTAAAGAAAATTCTAAAATGAAAGAAAGAATAACAGTTTTAAGTGAGCAAGTAGATCATTATGCAAAAATAGAAAGTACAATACAAAATACTCTTTTATTAGCACAAAATGCAGCAGATCAAGCAAAAGAAAGTTCACAAAAAGAAGCTGAACTTATTGTAAAAAATGCTAACGAAACAGCTCAAAAAATAGTTGATAAAGCTCATAATGATGTAATTCAAATAAATGATGAGTTTGATAAAATAAAACAAGAGTTCATTAAATTCAGAGCAAAATTTAGAAACTTTATGAATACTCAATTAGAGACTTTTGATGATTTAGAAAAAGATTTAAATAAAAGTTATTCAATAGTAGCGCCAGTTGATGATTTTATGGCAAAAGAACCATCTTATGTAGAAGAAAAGCAAGTTAATGAATCTGTAGAAACAGATAACTTAGATGAAATAAAAAGCTTTTTTGCAAGTGAAGCAGAATAAGATAAAAGTAAGGTTGACATTTTAAAATAAATGTCAACCTTTTATAGTGTTATTGTTATAAAACGTGTATTATATTATAATTGAGAGAGAAAACGAGGTGTAAGAAATGGAAGAAAAACTTTTTGTAATAAATGAAGAAAATAAAGGAACAAGAATAGATAAATTCATAACAGAAGTTATGGAAGGTAAATCAAGATCGTACATACAAAATATGATAGAAGAAGGCTTTGTATTAGTTAATGATAAGACTGTAAAAAGTAATTATAAATTAAGAGATAGAGATGTAGTAAAAACTAGTATAAAAGAGCCAGTTGAATTAGAAGTGAAAAAAGAAGATATAGATATAGATATTATTTATGAAGATAAGGATATTATTGTTGTAAATAAAGCTAAAGGAATGGTTGTACATCCTGCGCCAGGAAATTATGAAGGAACTTTAGTAAATGCATTATTATATCATTGTACTGATTTATCAAGTATAAATGGAGTAATAAGACCTGGAATAGTTCACAGAATTGATAAGGATACAACCGGGGTTTTAGTAGTAGCTAAAAATGATGAAGCTCATGTAAAGTTGTCAGAGCAATTAAAAGACCATAGTGTTAAGAGAGAATACTATGCCTTAGTTGAAGGAAGAATAGCTAAAGATAAAGGAACAATAGATAGACCTTTAAAAAGAAGTAAAAAAGATAGACTTAAAATAGCAATTGTAGAAGATGGAAAAAGAGCAGTAACACATTATGAGGTTATTGAAAGATTTAAAAATACAACTCTTGTAAAATGCATACTAGAAACTGGAAGAACACATCAAATAAGAGTGCACATGTCATCTATAGGATATCCATTAGTAGGAGATCCGTTATATGGGTATAAAAAACAAAAGTTTAAAGATGATGGACAGATGCTACATGCAAAAGTATTAGGTTTTATTCATCCAGGAACAGGAGAGTATATGGAATTCTCTACAGAGTTACCTGAAAATTATAAAGTTTTATTAGAGAATTTAAGAAAAGATAATGTTTAGGAGGAGTAAAGATTGAAGTTAAAAGCTAATTTATTAGATGATAAAGCTATAAAAAGAAGTTTAATAAGAATATCACATGAAATTATTGAAAGAAATAAAGGTGTAGAAGATTTAGTTTTAGTTGGTATAAAAAGAAGAGGTTATCCATTAGCTAAGAGAATTTCAAAGCAAATTGAAAAAATAGAAGGAATAAAAGTAGAAGTTGGCTATGTGGATATTACTCTTTACAGAGATGACTTAACTACTAATTTAGAAAAGCCAAATTTTAAAGGTACTGACTTAGGAGTAAATATAAAAGATAAAAAAGTAATATTAGTAGACGATGTATTATATACTTGTAGAACTGTTAGAGCGGCTATAGATGCAATTATAGATGTTGGAAGACCGATTGGTATACAACTAGCAGTTTTGATAGATAGAGGGCACAAAGAACTTCCTATAAGAGCAGATTATGTAGGAAAGAATATTCCAACATCAAAAGAAGAGGTAATTGGAGTTAAAATAGAGGAATTTGACGGAGAAGACTCAGTTAAAATATACGAGAAAGAATAAAAGGAGAAATGTATGGACTATAATTTAATAGCAACAACAACCTTTGGAATAGAAGGAATTACAGCAAAGGAACTTAGAGTTTTAGGATATGAAAATTTAAAATCAGAAAATGGAAAAGTATTCTTTAAGGGTAATGAAAGAGATATAGCAAGAGCTAACATTCATTTAAGAACAGCAGAGCGAGTTCTTATAAATATGGCAGAATTTGAAGCTAGAAGCTTTGAAGAGTTATTCCAAGGAACTAAAAAAGTAAAATGGCATGAATTAATTCCTCAAAATGGAATGATGCATGTAACCGGAAAATCAATAAAATCAACACTTTATTCAGTACCGGACTGTCAGTCAATAGTAAAAAAAGCTATAATAACAAGTATGACAGAAGCTTATGGAACTACAGAGTTTCCAGAAGATGGACCAATTTATAAAATAGAAGTTGCTATATTAAAAGATAAGGTAACTTTAAGTATAGACACTTCAGGAATAGGACTTCATAGAAGAGGATATAGAGAAAACTCAGGTGTAGCGCCATTAAAAGAAACATTAGCAGCTGCAATGGTACTTCTTTCAAGATGGAAGAAAGAATATACATTAGTAGATCCATTTTGTGGTTCAGGTACAATTCTAATTGAAGCTTGTATGATAATGCAAAATATAGCACCAGGACTTAAAAGAAGATTTGTTTGTGAAACATGGCCAACTTTTGATAAAGAAGTAGTTACAAAGGTTCGTGAAGAAGCTAAAAATGCAATAAAAGATGAAGAATTAGATATTATAGGATACGATATAGATAAATGGGTACTTAAAACTGCTAAAAACAATGCAATAAAAGCTGGTGTAGATAAATGGGTTAAGTTCCAAGAAAATAACTTCTATAAATTCTCTAATAAACATAAATACGGATTTATAATCTCGAATCCACCATATGGTGAAAGATTAAGTGAAAAAGAAGATGTTGAAATGTTAAACAGAAAATTTGGAAGACTTAAAAGAGAGTATGATACTTGGGAATTTAATATACTTACAGCTTATGAAAACTTCTATAAGACTTTTGGGGTTAAAGAAAGTAAAAATAGAAAATTATATAATGGAAAGCTTAGATGTTACTACTATCAATATTTCCATAATGATAAAATTAAAAATTCAGGAGATACTGTTATACAATGTTTAATTAAGCAAAATTAAAATATAAATTTTAAAAAAAGCCTAAGTGATTTTACCTTAGGCTTTTTGGTTTATAATTTTTGTATTTTAAGACTATTAAAATCACTAGGTTCAGTATAGAGAGTCCAGTTTGTGTGATAAATGACCATACCCATTTTAGAACCAGTTGGTTTTTTTAAGTTTTTTACAAAGGTATAATCAACAGGTACCTTTGTTCCAGTTTTAGCTTTGCTGTAATAAGCGGCTATAACAGAAGCCTCTTCAAGAGTCTTATCTAAAAGTTCATCAGTACAAAGAATTACATGAGAGCCTGGAACATCTTTAGCATGCATCCAAATCCAACTTTTTTTAGCAAATTTAAGACTTAAGTAATCATTTTGAATATTATTTTTTCCAACATAAATATCTATACCTTCAGATGAGATAAAGTGAAGTGGTTTAGATTTTTTATTGTTAGTCTTTTTTAATTTTTTAAATTTTAAATATCCTGTTTCCATAAGTTCAGATTTGATTTCATCAATTTCACCATAATCTTCAATATTATGAAGGTTTGTTAAAACTGAATTTAAATAATGTAATTCTGCCTCGTTTTTTTGAAGTTGGATTAAAGCTTCTTCTTCTCCTTTTTTCATTTTATTATATTTTTTATAATAGTTTTGAACGTTTTGAGATGGACTTTTATTTACTTTTAAAGGAATAGTAATGTCCTCTAAATTTTCAGAATAAAAGTTTTGTAGTGTAATTTCCTTCATACCTTCTTTTATTGAATAAATATAAGAGGTTAAAAGATCACCATATATTTTGAATTTTTCTTTTTCCTTAGCATCTTCTATTTGTTTAGTTAAGATTCTCTCTTTTTTTAAACATCTTTCAATATTTGTAGTTATAAATCTTGATAAATCATTTGATTTGTTATGAAGTCTATCTTGTTTATCTTTCTTGAAATAAAAATCTTCAATTAAAACTCCAGCATTATCATAAGGGATATAATTAAATCCTTCAAACTTTATAGAGTGGAAGTCTTTAAAATTTCCATTTGAATCGGTAAAAATATAAAATTCTTTAGAGTTTTTAAGTTCTAAAAATATATTTATACAGAAATTAAATAGCTCATTTGTATCTTTAAAATCTATTTTTTTGTCTAAGAGTCTTTTTGTAAGTTCATGAGATAAAGGCTTACTAACTCCTACAAAAATGTCAGAAAAAAAGTTTTCATTTAAACTTTCTAAAGTATTTACAAATGGAGTAAATTCATCTAAAGTAAATTTATAAGGATTTAACTTTTGAGATTTTGGTGGATATACGTAAGAAGTTCCAGGATATAGAACTCTAAAAGTATTTATATCAGGAGTTATATGTTTTATAGACTCCATGACCTTATTATCTCTTTTTCTAACAAGAGTAATATTTGAGTGTCTTCCCATAATTTCTACAATAAGTGAATACTGACTGTTAAATCCAAGCTCATCATTAGAAGATATAAGAATTTCAACTATTCTATCTCCATCTACTTGAGTAATATCTAAGATTGTACCTGATATAAGATACTTTCTAAGAACCATTGTAAAAAGTGGTGCCGTTAAAGGATTATCCTTTTGAATGTTAGTAAGATGAATTCTAGAAAATCTAGGAGAAGCTGAAATTAATAATTTTAAATTTTTACGATTTTTACGTATAGTTAAGATTATTTCATCTTTTTCAGGTTGATTTATTTTATCTATTTTTCCATCTATTAAACATTCTTTTAAATTAGAAACTAAACTATTTAAAAAAATTCCATCTAATGCCATAATATTATCCTTCTTTCTTATTTGAATATATAAAGATAGTATAACATTAGATAGAATGATTTATCAATAAAAGTACTGTGAGGGATGAAAATGAATTTTGTAAAAATGCATGGAATAGGAAATGATTTCATAATAATAGAAGATTTGGAGAATAAAATAAAAGATGAAAGTGAACTTTCAAAAAAAGTTTGTCATAGAAGATTTGGTATTGGAGCAGATGGACTAGTATTAGTTAGAAAATCAAACTTCTGTGATATTCAAATGGTTATTATAAATAGTGATGGTTCAAGACCAAATATGTGTGGAAATGCAATAAGATGTTTTAGTAAATATGTTTATGACAAAGGAATAGTAAAAAATAGTAACTTTTCTGTAGAAACAGGAGATGGCAGAAAAGATATTATTTTAACTAGAGAAAAAGATAAAGTTACAGGAATTAGAGTATTTATGGGAAAAGAATCTTTTGCTGGTGAAGATATAAAGCTAAAGGATTCTTTAAAAGAACTTATTAATTATAAAATAACTATAAAAGATAATGATATAGAACTAAATTCAGTATTAGTTGGAGTACCTCATACTATAGTAATAGATAATGAGGATAAACTAGATACTGAATTTGGACAAAATATAGAGAAATTAGATTTATTTAAAGAGGGAACAAATGTAAATTTTATAAAGGTAATAGATAAAGACAATATTGTAGTTAGAACATGGGAGCGTGGAGCAGGTGCTACTTTAGCTTGTGGAACAGGTGCATGTGCTAGTGTAAAAATGTTAAATAAACTAGGTATAATAAGAGAGAATGTTCTAGTTAAATTACCAGGTGGAGAATTAAAGATAGAATTAAAACCAGAGGGAATATATATGATAGGACCAGCAGAGTATATATGCAAGGGTGAATTATTATAGAAGGAATAGAGAATGAAAAGAAGTAAAAAGATTTTTTTAGTTTTAGGGGTTATATGTAGTGGAATTGTATTATTTGGATGTGCTGAAAAGGAAAAGGTAGAATGTTTTAAAAAAGTGGAAGTTTTAGAAGGTGCATTAATAGAAAAAGATAAAGAGGAGTTTTATAATTTAAATTTAAATGGTGAGAGATATGTAAAAGGAAATGAAAAATTTGCTATTTTAGAAGATACATTAAAAAGCCAGTTAATATTTGAAAATGGGAAACATTATATTTTGTATAATGGAGAAAAATTAGAGATTCCAAGTGAAAATTATAATAATTTAAATTTATCTACAGATGGTAAATATTTAGCATATATGGTGTATAAAGATGGGTATAATTTGAAAATTTTAGATTTAGAGAAAAATCTAGAAAGAAATTTAGACTTGAAGGTAAGTATATCTGGAACTTTTTTTGATTTTATAAGTAATAATACTCTGGTTTATTATGGTGTATCAGAAGATAATAAAAATGGAATATTTACTTATAATTTAGAAACTAATAAAGAAGAACTTCAGTATGAAGTGCCAGAAGGATATATTGAATTTTTAAAGGGTAATAAAGATGAAATAATCTTTTTAGAAGAGGGAGAAGAGAAAAAGGCATTAAAAAAATTTATATTAAAAGATAAAAAAATAGAAATCATAAGAGAAGATATAACTTTTATTTATGATATTATAAAAATTAAGGATGAATACTTTCTTTTAGGTAATGTAAAAGAGAAGGGTGAATCTTTGTATAAAATAAATAAAAATAATGAAATTGAAAGAATAGTATATGACTTTCCAAAGAAAATAGATATGAAAAAAGGTCTAAGTATGACAAATGAAAATAATATTTTATTTATAGGAGAGAATATGGATTCTAAAGAAAATGATGTTTATGAATATAAGGATGAAGAAATAAAATTAATTACTGAAAATGAAGGAATATATAATTTTGTAAAAAAGACTAGATTTTAAAATTTAGTCTTTTTTTTATTTAAAAAAATGTATATTTTCAAGGGAAGTGACAAGAATTTAAATAAAGGAGTGATGCTATGAAAGAAATGATAAAAAATATAGATTTTAAGCAGATAGATAAATTAACTTTAGAAAAGTGCATGGAGTTAGAAGTTATACCTATTGAGATAGAAAAGAAAGTAATAATTCTATGTAAGTATATAGATGAAGAAGCTAAAGAAACTATAAGATTAATTTTTGATGAAATAAAAATTAAAATTATTACTGAAGAAGAATTTGAAGAGATTAAAAAAGTTATATTTATAAATAATAAAAATTTAGAATCAGAGATTATTGGAAAAGCTATAGCTGAGGGAGTAAGTGATATACACTGTGAAATAGAAAAAACAGGAGTAAATATAAAATATAGAATAGATGGATTACTAAATATAAGGTATAAAATATCAAAAGAAGTTTATAATAAATTTTTATCACGAATAAAAATAAAAAGTAATTTAGATATTGCAGAGAAAAGAAGACCACAGGATGGAAAATTTAAATATGAAACTTTAGGAAAAGAAGTGAATTTAAGAGTATCAGTTATAAACACTATAAATGGTGAGAAATTAGTAATAAGAATATTAAGAGATGCACTTATTAGAGAAGATTATAGGGATTTAATAAGTATAGAAAAACAAAAGGAAGTTTTAAATAAAATAGTTAAAAGAAAAAACGGATTAGTAATTATAAATGGGCCAACTGGATCTGGTAAATCTACAACATTATATTCAATATTAGAAATAAGCAAAAAGGAAAATGTGAATATTACAACAATAGAGGACCCTGTAGAAGTTTCTATTGAAGGAATTACACAAATTCAACTTAATTCAGAAATTGGACTAGACTTTTCAGTAGCATTAAAATCAGTTTTAAGACAAGACCCAGATATAATAATGGTTGGTGAAATAAGAGATAAAGAAACAGCTAAGATAGCGGTGAGAGCATCTATAACAGGACATAAAGTATATACAACAGTACATTCAATTTCAGGAAGAGAAGTTTTGTATAGATTAAAAGATTTAGATATTGATGAAGGATTATTAAAACAAGCTCTTGTAGGAATAGTTTCACAAAAACTTATACGAAAGTTATGTAATAGTTGCAGAGAAAAGATAAATGTAAGTTTAAAAGGTGAGAATTTAATAGTCTACGAAAAAAAGGGGTGTAAGGCTTGTAATTATTCTGGAAATAAGGGAAGAACATTAGTTACTCAAATATATAAATTAGATAGAAATTTTGACTTTTTAGAAATTGAAAAAAATAAGGAGCATTTTTCAAATAAAGAAATGAAGGATGTTGCATTTGAATATTTGAGAAGTGGACATATAGGTTATTCAGATTACTTAGAATTTATTGAAGAACAGGAGGGATAAATGAAAAGAAAAGTCTCATATAAAGATATTGGAATTATAAGCTATAATTTATCAAAACTTTATAAGGATGGAATAAGAATAGTAAAAGCTTTTGAATTATTAAATGGGATACCATTAAAGAAAAATTATAAGGATAGCTTGAAAGAAATAAAAAATAGTATAGAAAAAGGAAATGGAATTAGTGAAAGTTTTAATTTATTTAAAGACTTATATCCAAGCTTTTTTATTAAAATGCTAAAAATAGGTGAAGAAACAGGAAAATTAGAAAAAGTATTAAAAAGCTTAGCTAAATATTATAAAAGTAGAGAGGAATATAAGCAGAAGGTTATAGAAAGCTTAATATATCCCTGCTTAACAGCAATCTGCCTAATACTAGCAATGCTTACAATGTTTTATTTTCTTATTCCAATGATAAAAGATGTAATATTTGATATAGAAAAGCTACCTATGGTTACAAGGATTGGAATTGGGATATCTAATTTTTTAGTTGAAAATAAAATAATAGGAGCTTTATATATGATAGTTCTAATTATAGTGTTTCCAAGTGTTATTTGGTATTTAAAAAAAGAAGAGATAATGAGAATTTTAAAGAAAAAATTAAAACTTCTTGAAAAAAGAGAAGAGTATAGAATCCTTTTAGGAATAGGCTTATTAATAGAAAGTGGAGTAAATATAAAAATAGGAATTGATTATTTAATAGAGTCAGAAAAAGGAGAAAATAAAGAGATATATGTAATTTTTAGAGATGAATTAGAAAAAGGAATAACTATTGAAAAAGCATTAAGAAAAACAAAAAAAATAAGTGATTATTCATTAGCAATTATAAATATAGGAGAAGAAAGTGGAAATTTAGACAGAAGAGTAAATAAGCTTGTAGAAGAATTAAATAAAGATAATAAACAAGCAATGGGAAAAATTGTAGCTTCAATACAACCAATAGTAATAGGCGTAGTAGGATTTTTCTTTGTACTATTTGTTTTAGTATTTATTCTACCAATAATAAAGGATATTTATGGAGGAATAAACTAATGAAGAAGAAGGGTTTTACAATGATTGAAATGATGATAGTATGTACTATTTTAATTATTAGTTTAGGAACATTACAAATTAGTGGGTACTATATAAAGGATTATAAGATAAAAGTAATAGAAGAGGGATTTTTAAATGAGGTTTATAGTCTTATAAATTATGGAAGAGAAAAATGTATTTATAAACAAAGTCAAGGTGAAATAAGACACTTAAAAACAGCAAAAGAAATAGTATTTGATACTAATGGAATAGAAGATGATGTAACAATAAAAATTCCTAAAGAAATTACATACGAAACACTTACGAAGTTAAAAATTAATAGTACAGGAGATTTAACTGCTATGAGTTTAAATTGGAATGGAAAGGAAACAGGTAATGTGTATAGATTAAGTATTGGTGTAGGAATAAATATGATACGGGTATATGTAAATGAAGAAGAAAGATGGTAATTCATTAATTGAGGTTATTGTAGCGATGTCAATAATTATTATGGCATTAGGATTTTTTGGTATAGGAGTAAATAGATTTTCAATATTAACTAATAAAAAGAAGGAAAAAGAAAGAATAGAAAATATTTTAGAAATAATAGAAAAAGAAATAAAATATGAAACGAGTCTTTGTGAGATAGGAGAAAAATTTAGGTTTAATAATAGTATATTTTTTAAAGGAGAAAATTCTTTTGAAAAAGAAATATTAACTAGTAATATATTAGATTTAGCTAATCATGAAGATGGGAAGATAGAACTACAAAAGGAAGGGGAAATAAGAGCTGGATTAAAGCTAAAAATTATATATAAGGAAAGAGATTATGAGAAAAAATTTGAAAAGGAAAAATGGATGGAAATGCAAGGGGTATACACTAATTGAAGTTATGATTGCTATGAGTATATCATTATCAATGATTCTTATTATAGGTAAAGGGATTATTGAAATAGAAAAATTAACAGGTGTAATATATGAAGATAATCTTAAAGAAAATTTGGTGAAAACTATAAAAATCAATTTACATGAGTATTTAACAAGAAGTAATAACATGTTTTATAATGTAGAAAATGGAAAATTGCAAATATATATAAAGTCAGGAGATAAGGAACTTAAAGATGAAATATATTCGAATGGAAAAGAGTTAAGCATAAAATATTTTAGAGATGGAGGAGATTATGAGAAAACTATATGTCATAATATTAAAAAGTTTGAAATTATCAAAAAAAAGAGAATTGTATACTTAAATATTCAAGTGGGAGATGAAGAGTTTTATGTATGTCTCTAAAAGAAAAGGAAATATCACTATAATTTCTAGTAGTTTTTTAATAATAGCAATAATATTTTTTTGTGGAATATATAAAACTATAAAATATAGTTTATATAAAATGGAAGATATAACGATTTATAGAAGTGGACTTGAATTTGAAGAAAAAAGAGAAACAGTTTTAAAAATATTGCAAGAGTATTCAAATTCTATAGAAATGAAAGAAGGGCAAGTATATGAGTATAAAAATAGGCCAGTAGAGGTTGAGTTGTACCAAAAATATGCAATAATGAATCTAAAAATTAGCTATAAAGGAAATGTTGGAACAATAGAATTTTTAAATAAAGCAGTAGGAGCAGAAAAGATAGAAAAGACAGAGGTATTTAGAGAAAAACTTAAGCTATGTAGTTGTGAAGAAAGAAGTTGTACTTTTAATAGAGAAGAGGTAATTTTAATTCCGCAAAAGGAGGTTAGATAGAATGTTTAAGAGAAAAATTATTTTGATTAATGGTAATGAGATATTATTTGGAAAAGAAAAAATACCCTATGAGAATTTATGTAAAATAGTAAAAATAAAAGAAAAGTTCAATGTAGTTGTTTTAAATAAAAATATGGTCTTTAGAGAAATTGAAGTAGAAAATAAATTAGATATATATAAATTTATAGAGAAGGAATTTTTAGAATATAATAATCAGCATTTAATTCACTATGAAAAAATAAATGGCCGAAAGAAAGTTATTATATATGCAATTAGAAGTAGTAGAATCATAGAAAATATAACCAGTAAATTTATTAATGCTAGAATAATTCCAATAGAGGTCTTTATTAAAAATATTTTAAGAAAAGATGGAAGATATAATATTAGATATTTAGAGAATGAATATGAAGTTTGGATAAATAATGGAATTCTATATTCAGGAATAAAAAATGATGAAAATATTATAAAGGGAAATCTTATAATTAATAGACAAGGTGGAGAAGTTTTTTATGAAAGAGGGAATGTATAAGAATTTTATATCAAAAGAAAATTATTTAAAAAAGCAAAAAGAAAAAAACAAGAAAGAAGGATCATTAATATTGGTGATTTTTGTAATTAATATAGTTATGTCTTTCAGATTTTTTAAAATATTTTCTGAGAACAAAGAGAAAGTTAGTGCTATAAATACTAATGGAGTTATTGAATATAGTAAAAAAGAAAGTTTAGTTAACTGTATTAATGTATTAAATGAAAGAGTAAAAGAAGCTAATATAAATAATGGAAAAGGAACTGTATTAATTAATCTTAGAGATGTTAATGAAATGTTAAAAAAATTAGCAGTTGAAGATATAGAAATTAATAAAGAAAGGGATGAAGCAAAGCTAAGAATTACTGAGGTGAGAGATGATAGATAAAAATAAAATATGTATAGTCCTTATGGGAATGATGTTTTTTCAAACTATATATATTATGAAGAATAGCAAAAAAGAAATTGTTGAAGTTAAAAAAGAAAAAAAGACTATGTCTTTAATGTATAAAGATTTAGAAGTAAATGAAAGAATAGGGATTCTAGGGATAAAAGAAAGCAATAGTGGACCAATAGGGAAAGTCGAACTAGAAGGAAATAAAAATGAAATAATTGAAAATATAGATAAATTAAAAAACTATAATATAAAAGATTATACTATTATTTTTAATGATGGAAATTTTAAAATTAATATTGAGATAAAATAAAAGTATAAAAAATGCAAAAAGGTGAAACAATATAAATGAATTAAAAGTTAAATAGGCAATTATAAACTATCAAAAAAGAAAATATCTAATAAATAAAACTACTTAGCAATTGCAATTAAGTTAGGATTTTGATAAAATATCATTGTTATGTCAGAAGAAACCAAAATATGATTATAATTGATATATAATATGTTATTGGATTTGAATTTATACTTTTGGAGGGATATTTTATGATATCAGCAGGAG
>NZ_JBOGCC010000152.1:0-2598 GCF_051656525.1 Clostridium sp.
TTATTATTTTATTGACCATCTTACATTCTACACCTGTTGGTATCACTACGTCTTATGATTGTACATTGCCAATAATGTCATAAATATCTTTAAAATACTTTTTATTATTGAAACTTTCTACTTCTATAGTCTTATCAGAATAATATTCAAAATCATTAACTAATTTTACAACATCTAAATCGCTTAATTTATCAAATAAATCCACTAAATACCTACTATTCTTGGTGTTATGATTAGTTAAATATTCGATGATTGGTATATTGCATATTTTAAATTTCTCTTCGTTCACTATTATCCTACGTCTGTCTGCATCATATCTTGAATATATTAATAATTCATAATCACCCTCCCGCATAGATACATGTAGATACTTCCAGTTTGATATATCCATATCTGAATCAACACATAACTTTAGACTATCAACTAATTCATCAATTTCAGCTAACTTATTTTTCATTTTTTCATATTCTTTTAATTCAATATAATCATATCTATCAGTAATCAAACTCATAATATCACCTATAATTCACTTATAAATTTATCATATTCTTCATCAACTGAATATTTTTCAATTATATCATCTACACTTAAATCGTTATCAAAGTCTTCAATTCTTAATTCGGCAGCATTGAAGTCTATATTTATTACTTCTTCATGACTTTCTATTGATTCATCTTGCACAGAATCCTTCATTACATTTACAAATTCATTAGCCTGACTTGTATATTCTTCTTTTATCTTTAATTGTTCTAACTTATGCTTCAGATTATTTATGTAAGTTTCCATTTTAGTTTTTCTAACATATAAGTCTTCAGACATTTTCTCATTTAATTTTAATGTTTCTTTTAACATTTCTAATTCTTTTTCTATATTCTTCTTAGATACAAACAACTTATTAAGATTCACTTCATCATTATTTTCTTTGCATTTCTTTGCTGCAACTTTTATATCATCTAATGTTTTACTACACCCTTCTATTTTACTTTCAAGTGACTTTCTTTTACCTTCAGACTTATAATATGATGTAGCTAACTCCTTTAATTTTTCTTCTTTAGTTTTTATAATAGCTTTTATCTGACCTGTTTCTGATACCTTAACAACCTCATCGAACTTTAATCCTAAAAACATTTTTAATTTATCTAATCTTTTCATTTTAAATCCTCCTGTTATTTATTATTTCTTATTAACCAAGTATTATTTATTTCATTTATTCCAACACTTCCACTTGGCTTAAATTCTTCCTCATAATCTCTCTTTTTCATATGTCTTGATGTTTTAAAATCATACTTGTATTTAGTTCCAGTCAAACGACTTTCTATTTCTACACCATTCATGTACTCTTTAATGGCAATGTTAAAATAACATTCTTTACACATATAATCCTCCATTTTTAGTAATTATTATTTTATATCCTTTATTAAATCACCTATATCTTCAGCTTTAAAGTTTTCATTTAATAATCTTATACCAATAATATCCCCACCATCAAATATGACATTAAAACATCTACATTTACTTGATAAATATAAGCATTCTTCATTTACACAATTATCACAATCTGTATATGTATTGATATTTGTTTCATAATACTTTCCCATATTAATTAACCACCCCTATTAAAATCATAAACATTCTACCTATTAACTTAGACATGAAAACTACTACAGCAAATGCCAATAAGAAAAAACATATATCACTGAATTTATCATACTTTTCCCATGCCCACATACTAATCCATATCATCATTAATATTATAAATCCTATCATTATTTCCAACATATTAACCTCTACTATTGTTAATTATATTTTTCTTTACACGCCTAAAACCCATCATTCGGTTTATCTTCATATATCACTAATGCACATCCAAAATATTCTGCATCATAACTCCTACTTTCTGAGAAACTAGCAACTGAGTATTTTATATCTAGTACATTAACTACACCTTCATGTTCTTTTAACCACTCATTTAACTTATTTTCTAAATCTACGCCCTCATTAAATTCTTTAACTTTCATGCGTTCACTCCTATTCTATATCCCAAGTAATTAAATCCCATACTTCCTTATCAAACTCTTTAATAGTTAAACTCACTACGCACATATCTTCTTTAAAATGTTTACATTTGGTATTTTATATGGAAACCTCGGGTCATCGTATCCTAAAGACTCTCTTATATCACAATGATACCAAGGTTCAACTGGATATCCGTCTATTCCTTCAGCCTCATTTGTACAATTCTTACATAATAAACAGTTATTCATATATTCTCCTATTAAATCCACTTATAGTATTTCTTGCCTGTTAAACTGCAAGTATAATCATATACTCTTCTATGCATAACTTTTCTCCTTATAAAATGATTTTTTTATTTACCTTTTAATAACTCATCTTCATCTATCAAGTCAAAATCCACCAACATGTTATACAAATTTTCAATGTCACATGTGTAGTAGTTTATAGTTTCACTTCCACCATAATAGTCCGAGTCATAATACTGATCTACATTAATGCAATTGTTTTTAATTTTATTATATTTCAGAAAACTCATATTAGGGCATACATTTTCCATTAATGAATCAAATTCATCAAAATTTA
>NZ_JBOGCC010000153.1:0-1176 GCF_051656525.1 Clostridium sp.
GTTTAAAACAAAAACAAAACCATTGAACATTTAAAGCGAAAGAATAAAGCTTCGATTTGAAAGATAAGCTATATGTAAGCACCTACTTAAAGTTTAAAGCAATCATTTACCTGCAACTTATATCAAAAAAAGCCCGCATAAGCGGGCTGTCTTCAGCGAAAGTTGGTACTCACATATGCTTGGCATTAAAAGTTAATACAGGGTCGGCTTGGGTCAGCGCCTCACCAGAACTCTGTACGCTAACAAGCGCAAAGGCTTTAGCCACCAGCCAATAGAATGAGGCATTGATACTCGAGAACAGGAAGAACACACAGAAGCGGGCCCAGTTCATACTTAACCGCAGATAGATTCTGATAATGAACATCATCCACGACAGATTGCTTTCCATCAGCACAAGAGCGTGCCGAACAGTGCAAACATTAAAAACGCCGAGTACAAAGCCCCAAAGGACCACCGACAAAAGAAAAGAAATTAACCAGCAGCATCCATTCTTCACTACACACCACCACTACAAAAGAAACATATCTCAACAAGCGTTCTCGCATGACTTTGCATGCACTCGCCATATTCTTACCGTAAACGCGATCAGGATGATTGCTGCCGGCATCAAACTATAGAAACCATAGTGCTTACTCAGAATGGCAGTCATCATCGCACCTGCGAAGAAATGAAGGATGACCAGTAAGTAATGACTTCCTTCCTTTCTCAAATCGCCACGTTCTGTGTCGCTCAGCTTCTTGTTAAATGACTTAAAGAAGCTGGTCATCATCAGCACATAAACCGTTGTCACTACAGATGTCGCTGTTGGCTGCCGTGTACCGCCATGCTTAATTACAAAGTTGTGCACGTACATGAACAACAAACCAATCGTAATAAGTGGGATCACCGTAGGAGACGGTCCAGAACCCAAAGCACCGGTCACCATCATGAAGCGGCCTAACGCGATAAAGGTAATTAGCAATACACAGTTTATCGTTAGCGAAATGGCATACATGTGCCATGGCGTCTTTAGGTATGAATCAAACTTGTTTGCCAGCAGCTGGTGGATAGCCGCAATAACCATCCATATGACAATGATGGATATATGGTAGAAAGACTCAAAATCGAGTGTTCCTTTGGCTAACGCCGCCACACCGAAAATCATGTTGGATGTCATGTACCCTATCAGGGCTTTGT
>NZ_JBOGCC010000154.1:0-1197 GCF_051656525.1 Clostridium sp.
CATTAAGTGTTGGTGGTAATATCATTGTAGGTGGAGAATCAATTGCGGATGAGCAAGTTACAGTTGCTACAGCAAATACTATTGCAGTTCAAGGAACACCTATTGCATGGGGAGATTTAGGAACGATCGGATGGTACACACTCCCTGGCGAATCAAACTGGACTAAGATTACATTTAATGGTAAATCAGCTACAGTTTCAGGATTAAAAGTTGGAGATAAAGTATGTGTACGTTATAATGCAACAAACGATGCCTTAAGAGAATTTGTTGTACCTGCCGCTATTATTCCAGCAGAATGTAAGGCTGTATTAACAACACCTTTATTCCAAGCTGAAGCTAAAAACTTTACAACTTCATCAAAAGTTGGTGATTTGATTGTTGAGATTCCTAGATTCTTATTATCCGGTGCCCAAGACCTTACATTGAATATGAGTGGTGCCTCTACAACTAACCTTTCTGGGTCAGCCTTAGCGGCGTTCACAGGTAATGAAGGATGTAATGATTACGGATACTACGCTAAAATCAAGGAAATTATTTACGGAAAACAGTTTTACGAAGGGCTTTTTGATTTGGCGATTGCAAATGGGACAGTTAAAAATGGAGATGTTGTAAACGTTTATGGATTATATCAAAATGGTTCAACTTCTCATATTAGACCATCTCTATTAACATTCACTGGTGCCACTGTAGATCCGACTACCGGAATCGCTAGTGCTATTGCTAGTGCAGGAACATTAATAGCTAAAGTAAAAGCTCCAAATGGTGTAACTTTACCACCAGCTATTGCTTCAATAGAAGGTGTGGCTAAGACAGCTACAGCATAAATTAGGGGAGAAATCCCCTTTTACATATTGACATAACAATTCAAATACTATATAATATAAATATGATAGTCGTGAGACTAACTGCAATCCAATGTTGTGAAACAGACTGCAATAGTAATTTAAAGGAGAATATATATGGCTTGTAAATATGGTATTCCCATGAAGAAAAATTTAACAAATTATATGATGTGCTCTATAGACAATAGACCATGTACATTCTGTAGATATTGTACTAAAGAACAATCAATTGTATTTAATGGCTTAGAAGTTGGTTGTACAAAACGTAGAGATTATGAAGCCATCCAATTAAACAAAAAATAACATAAAGGGAGGATGCTAAAATAAAAGGCATTTTCCCTATTTTTTTCTATTT
>NZ_JBOGCC010000155.1:0-3487 GCF_051656525.1 Clostridium sp.
GCACTATATAATAAACACATTCCTATAACAATAATTAATGCCATATCTGCACCACTAATTTGATTCACAATCTCATCTCCTTTTATTATCTTACCTAATATAATAATATCATACTAGGTAATTGTTGTCAACTAAAAAATATTAAATAATAATCACCACCGTAGAAAACAAAACACAATGGAACGTAGTGGAATTGTGGCTTTGGCTTTCGTAGGTGAAAGGAACAAATACACCACGCTCTTTGTGGTGGCTTTGTGACGTGTAATTAATATTGGTACACAATATTCTTCTTAGACTTAGAATAATTTAATAAGTGGTCACTCATCTTGTCTTATATAAATAAGGGTAATAATATTCTTCTTGACTACTTACTATAGGGAATATTATTACCCTTATTACTATTTCTTCAATTCTAAATGTTTCCCTATCATCTCTATTATTTTTAATTGATTTTTAAATTCTTCATATTTAACAACTTTTACTGCTATTTCTCCACCAAATGTAAGTATTTTATTTTCAATGTCATATATCAACCTATCATATTGGCTTTGAGAAATAATATTTTTATTTAATTCCATTATATATTTAGACTTTAAATCTCTAGCCATTTTATTTCTATCCCAAAAATCTTTGTACTCCCATTCTTCTATCAGTGTATACTCATCAGCCTCTTTATTGTACATTAAATAGTCATAACCAACTCTTTTTATTGCTTCTTCCGCTTCTAATATTTTATCATATTTGGTGGCACGTTTTCTATTTGTGTCGTTATATTCCATATTTACCTCCTTCATGATTTTCTTTTTACTTTTGCTTGGATGTACAACTTTTTCATAACTATATTCTGTGTGTTGCTCTTTTTGCTTATCTCTTATTTTGTAATAATTTTGCAATACAGACCACTCGTCAATTGGTATTTGCGTTAGATAATAAACTTTGTTTCTTCCAATTTTTTCATTTTTAATAAATTTAAAGCCGACTAATTGCAATCTTGAGTTTAACTTATTGCTTTTAACAATATATTTAAACCCATCATTATTTGTGTTTAGTAAATCACACATTTCTTCTCTTGTAAAACATATTAATTCCAATTCTTCTTCCATATTAAACACTCCAATCTAAATTATATTATCAGAGGATATAATATCCTCTGATAATATTCTAACACAGATTAGATTAGTTGTCAACTATTTTATTCAAATTCTTTTAAAATAAATTCGGTTAATTGAGTTTTTCTTTCTAAGTTTTCTTTAATCTTTATTGCATTATCAATTGTGTGCTTATCTCCCAACATATAACATTTTACTTTCGCTCTACTTATTAATACATAAAGTAGATTTGATGTTAGTAAACATTCGTGCCTTGGTGAAACAACACCTAGAATATATTTTCTTTCTTGACCCTGACTGCGATGACAACTAATCACATATCGTAGCAACAGTCTACTTAAGTCCTCTTTAGTAAATACAATTAAATCTTCATCAAATTGTATTACCATAATCTCATTATCAAGACTTCTAATAATCCCATCCATCCCATTGTATATGATATTACTTCCTCTTGGTGCTATTCCTAATTCCTTACTCTCTTTCCATGTATCATAATCTAAAGCATCATATGAATTTTTAGTGTTTAATACTCTATCTCCAACTCTAAATTTAACTGTTATACCATTCTTTTCTGTAGACCATTCAAGTTTACTTGTGTTATTTGGATTAAATATATTTTGTATCTTGTTGCTTAACGTTATTGACCCAACGGCTCCCACATTAAATGGTGAAATCATCATAATATCGTCAATACTAATTCCTTTTTTAAGAAGTTTGTCATAAGTTTCAACAGCCATTTGTGCCAGTTCATTATCATTGGATACTTGTTGAAACTTAAACGACTTATCTTGACCTAAAGTCGTAATTTCACTATCGTTTAAAAATTCTTCTCCCAACATAGCTTTTGTTGAAGCTGTAGCAATCCCACCAACTCCAAAACGATGTACTTTGTTGAATCTAGCAGTTGGAACTTTTCCACTTTTAATCATATCGTGCATACAATTTCCCAAACCTACACTAGCTAATTGATCTATATTTCCAACCAATACTAATCTAGTATGTGGTTCTATTGATTGAAGTAACATATAAAATACCTTTAAGTCTGTCATACCAAACTCATCAACTAAAACATAATCTTGTGTGATAATTTTTGTCTCTTGAGCACCATATCCTACCGCCTTGTGTATTGTCATAGCTTTTCTAAAAGTAGCTTCGGATAGTCTTTTAGCCCCCGCCCCACTTGGTGATAATAATAAGTATGAATATCCATAATAGTCTAACATATTACATAAAGCATTGGTTGAGAAAGATTTCCCGGATCCAGCAGGTGCGTCCACTATTGAAATTTTGTGGTCTTTAGCATTATATAACATTTGTGATTGTTCATCGGTAAGAGTACCGGTTTCTGTTGTTAAGAAATTTTCAACTTCCATATCTAATGGTTCTGAATTTTTAACCATATCACTTACCATCCAAGCCACTTGTAATTCAGCATTGTATGTTGATTGAATACTAATGTTTTTAGTATCTTCTTCATAGTGTAGTAAATCACTATCAATAGCACATTGTTTAATTCTTGTGGAACAATCAGGAATATATTCTCTCACTGCAACATACAAGTCGTTTGCATTTGCAAAACTATTTCCTTCATACTCGTTCATCTTTAAATTATACACCATACAATTTTCCAATCTATCAAAGCTATCTTCCCATGAGTTGTCACGCTTTAAAATGCATTTATCAGCTTTCTCAAACCCGTATCCCAGTTCCTCCATTAAGGCGTAATATGGTGTTTCATCAAAAACTTTATATATTTTAGATATATCCCCATAACTTTCAGCAATCTTCCTAGCGTTTTTAAGGCTTATTCTATATTCTGGATATCTTAAAACAATATTGAAAAACTTAAATTGCGTGTTAATTTTGTCTTTTATTTGCTTGAATCTAGTGTCACCAACATTATAAATATCACTATAGTCAATTTCTTTATCTTCTAAGCACATTTGGATAAACTTTGGATACTTGTTTAATATAGCTGTAGCAATGGTGTCACTTGTTATTTGTGATATAAAACCATGTGCATTATCTCCTTCCATTTCTTCTTCATACCCTATGATGTTTACCAAGTTGTAAGAACCTTTATATCTAGGATTTAGGTTCTTTTCAACTTCCAATACGTATTCCTTACCCTCTTTCATCATAGGTAAATTTCCTGCTATAGAAATTGTTTGATATGTCGGATGCTTCTCCATTTCTTTTACACTATCGCCTAATGGTGTAAATATTCTAGCTGACCAATCTCCACGCTCACCTGTAACTCTCCCTATTATTCCTGTTACCTTCATACCCATAACTATCACCTCTAAACTTTTTATAATCTTATTATATACTAAAAAAATAAAAGTGTCAACATATAGTCAACACTTTTTAAAGTTTTT
>NZ_JBOGCC010000156.1:0-11050 GCF_051656525.1 Clostridium sp.
TTATATATTCGATAAGTTTAATCTTAGCATAATCACGATCTTCAGATATAACTTGTCTAGTTCTCTTCTTTAGATTTTTACGTCTAGTTTCATATGAATATGTAATCTCATACAAATATATAGCTGGTACAGAACCTAATAATGGTTTGTTATTAGATGATGATTTAAATTTTAATTCCATCAATTTCACCTCCTTTTATTTAATAATTATTTTAAATATTTTTAATCTTCAAACAAACCTCTTTCAATAGCTTCATCTTTTAATTGGCTATACAAATCTGTTAAGATATTTTCAGTTTCATTTTTCTCTAACTCTAACTCATATTTATCAATTACATTCTTAGTATCATCTATGTTTTGACAACCTAAATATTCGCATAGCGTTACTAATTCCTTGTCTGTTAAGTTTAAGTTGAATTTTTTGAACATTTATTTTCACCACCTTTTATTTGTATTATTACATAAACTCTTTACACCCACATTCACACTCCTTTGGAGCTTCCATAACTCTACCTAGCATCTTATATCTTGCGTTGCAATTTTTACATCTCCAAATTCTAGCTAATTTCTTTTCCATTTTTTTCACCCCCTATTAATCATTATCCTTGATATTATATTACTATATTTTCCAATCTATGTCAATATATTATTTTAAATTATTTTATTTATTTTAGAAAAGGAGTAAAACAAGAATTCCACTCCCTAACTTCTAAAATAAATCACAACCTCCACTCTTAAACTGTTTAATTCTTTCTTTTAAATCTTTTTGCTTAACACCAAAGTCAACAGATATACACTTCATGCATTTGAATTCCTGAATGTGTCTACCATAGTATTTCAATGATAGAGCTACATCATTCTTCTTTAGTTTCTTACCACAGCAAGTACACCTTTTGTTAAAGTATTTTCTAGCCAATTCTATATTTAATCCATACATAGTTGCAAACTCTTGAATAACTTCTTCAGTAGCTTCATCTCTAACGCCAGTCCCATTCCAGTTAAGATGATATTCCTTTAAAGTACAATTAAGTATAGGAGCTTTCTTATTATCTATAAAATCTTTTTCTAATATCTTATGCCATCTTTCATACATTTTAGGATACCAATATCTGTCTAATATCCATGTTGACTTAGTGTAAAAAGGGCAAGCAACAGCACATCCAACTCTACTATAACCACGTTTATACTTAAGATTAAGTGGAATACCTCTAAATAAAATATATAGCCATACATCAACCTCACTCCATTTTCTTATAGGTAATACGCCATTCCATTCTCTAGTACCCCATTTTAAGTTTTTCCACTCATCACCATAACTAGATCTAGTATTACTTTCCTCATTTCTCATACCCATAAAGAAAACATATTTACTCTCTTTAGGTAAATAATCAACCATAGAATTTTCTTTGAATATTTGACAGCAACTCCTGGAAGTACGATTGATGACAAAGTTATTTCTTTCTCTCCATTGATAAAAGCCTTCCTTTGGATTAATTATAGTTAAATTATTTTCTTTTTTAATATGCAAATATGTATCAGCACAATCTAAAGTAGTGTTATTAAATATCATTTGTGCTTCTGGATACACATGTTTAATTAAATATGAAGTTACACTACTATCTTTTCCTCCCGAAGTTAAGCAAGCAATTTCTCTTCCCTTATATTTTTCTAAAGATGCTTTTATTAAATCTAAACTTTCTTTTTCTATTTGTAAAAGCCTATTTTTATTTCTCTCTACTGTATCTTTCCAAGGTTCTATTTCAAAATCCTTTAATGGATAATACTTAAATGTCACCTCTAAATTATCATCTGTATAAATTCTAACTACCTTATGTATATCCCCTTGCTTATCGTAAGCTTTTATTATCTGTCTGTCTAACCAATAATAACCTTCTTTTAAATCTATATTTAATCCTTTATCTTTTAAAAATCCTATATATTCCTTGTATACTAAATTCAATTCCTTCACCTTACTAAATTCATTTACGAATCTAATAAGGTAATATCTAATGACCTAAATCATTCTCTTTTATGCCATGCTATGTTTGATGAATCCATAACAGAAGCCTAGTATGATATTTTACATCTTCACATTGCTTACGGTGTACGTCCTAGTAAGTTATCAACTCTATTGACTATCGAAGCCTCAACACCTTAATAACCCTGCTTACAGGGATTGAAGAAATTGAAATTCTATTTTATTGTTTTTAATTATTTTATTTATCATCTCTATTTACTCATCCACTATCTCCTTTTAATAATATTGTTAATACCTACACAGCCCCTAATATAATCACTTAACTCTAATAAACAATCATCGCACATTCTTACAATTATATTTGATAATCCCGTTTTTATATTAAGATTTTTAATTTTATAACTTATCTCATTCTCACATACAGGACATTCCCTAATACTCCAAGTTTCTTCATCGCTAATTTTAAATTTTTCATTATGTTGTTTATGTATAGAACTTTCTTTTTTAACAGACTGTGTAACATCAAATGCTATGCACCTATTAAATTTTTCTTCCCATTTATTAGTTTCATATTCTGAACACCAACCATTAACGTTACCCTCGCATTCTTTACATACTGCTTTTACTTTACTTTTGCTCATTTAAATTTTCCTCCCTCACTCTTCTATATATCCCTTCACCACAAACTTCACATTCCCAATGATGACATTTTCCTAATTTAGTAACATTATTAATATCAACTATCCCTTTATAATCCATCTCATTTCCACATATCCAACAATTTATATTTTCCATACCTCTCACCTCTATTCATTTTGTTTTGCAAGATATCCGCTAATTATCCCTAAAACATATCCTATAAGCAACATTAGTAATAACATTTTGCTATAATTATCCATTTATTCTCCTCCTTATGTCTTTTCCTGTTTCATATAAACAGTACAATATTATATTTGCAAATGCCAATATTAAACTTATAATAGCCAATTTATAATATTCTAGTATTAGCAAAACTACGTATCCTATGAAAGCTATTAATGTTGGTAAAAATCCTTTTATATAACATAATCCTGATGATATATTTTTAATTATTTCTTTAATTATTTTCTCCTTACCACCACATGAAATGAATTATCTCTTTCCATATATCTAATACTTCATTTTTCTCATCAGCTAATAACTCAATTCCCTGATATGTTATTATTGTTTTACATAATTCCAACATCCTATCAATGCACTCTCTTTGTGTTAATTCTTTTTCATTTACTACAAATTTATGAAAGTCTAAATCTATAAAATCTATTTCTTTAAACATCATTAAACGTTCATATAGCCAACAAAAGAATGTTGCATCTAACGACCATGTTTCTCTATTATCAAATCCATATATTCTTCTTTCTTCTCTCCATTTACTAGATCTTCCATCTTCTTCTCCACAGTATCCATATGGTGTTTTTTCTAAGTCTATAATTTCTTTAATATATTTATGTGACATAACTCTATTCCTCCCTATCTATAAAATACAATATTTAAACATTCTTGTACTGTATCCATTTCTTTCTTAATCAATTTAAATTCTTCTGATTTTATAATCTCATTTATTTTATTATTTAGCTCTTTTCTTTCCTGTGATTTCTTAGGTAGTAATTTAGCTTGTTCTCTTAGTTCAGCTACTCCAAACTCATCTAATTTATCTTGTAGTTTAACTATTTTATCTGATAACGTGTAAAATGCTTTTGTGTTATCCATTCAACTCATCCTCCAATTCTAACCCTTCTAATACTTCATATAATTTAGCTACCTGTGGACTTCTCCATGCGGTCATAGCATATGTGTAAACTTTGTCATTGTAATGGTGACTATTACTTTCTAAATGCTCTCTAGCCTCTCTTAACGTTAAAAACATAGTATTTTCTTTAATTACATGATTAGTCCTATAATATCCTATACTGATGTAATCTTTATCTTCAAAGAAATTTTTTAAATCCTCGACATCATAAATAAAATATTCTTCATCATATATTGTAAATTCAAGATAGCCTTTATTTAGTTCTTCCTCATTCCATTCAATGTCACTATATTCTTCATTAACATAATCTATAAACCATTTATTAAACTCTTCTGACTCAAAGTTTCCTTCAAATAAACTTTCACATGAACCACTATCATAAATAAATATTCCTTCTACATTTTCTTCTACCCAGTATTCCTTTTCAGGTTGCTTTACTACCCAAAATCTAGGACTAGCTTGTCCTACATGGTCTTGAGTAATCATTTCATGTTGTAGTTCTTTAAGGAATTTAAAGTCCTCATCTGATATATTTATATTTTTCATATACTCTCACCTCTCTTTATTTATTATTTATTTTAAATTATTTCACCTAGATACTCATCTATAAATTTATTTCCTTGATAAATCTGACTTATAACTAATTCCTCTCTTGCTCTAGTAACTCCTACATAAAATAATCTAGCTTCGTCAATTTCTGGTGAATTTACGTGAGGGAATTTTCCATCTTGAACGCCTATAACATAAGTCTTTTTGAATTCAAGTCCTTTACTTTTATGTATTGTCATTAATTGAATATCTTTATCAGAACTCTTTCTTTCACTCTTATTACTCATATATACAAATTTAAGCAAACTCTCAACTGTATTATCTCTAATAAATTTCTTAAATGACTCTATTGATGCAACTCTTTCCTCTAATTCTTCTCCATCATATTTATCTTCCATATATTCTTCTAATCTTAATAGTGAAATTATATTATCAACTATGTGTCTTAGTGGCGTTCTTCTCTTGTTTTGTAACACTAAACTTAGCACTATTTTTCTAAATTCATCTAAGTTTCTTCTTTCCCAAAATTTATTAGTTTTAGATACTTCACTAGCTTCAAATAATGAAATGTTTTTTCTTGCAGCTAAATCTACTATGTTTTCATATACCTTATTGCTTATAAAAGTGAAAGGATGACATCTAAATCTAAATATTTCTTCAAATGCTCCATCATCATCTGGGTTATCAATAAGTCTTAACATACATACTAATAAATTAATCTCTCTTCTCTTAAAGAATGAGTTTTTAGCACTTGTTTGATATGATATATTATTTCTTTTTAATTCTGCTTCTACCTCAAATGAGTTTTGATTCATTCTATACAAAACCGCTATGTCATTAGGCTTAATCCCATTTTTTAAGTCATTCATTATTTGACCAACTACACTTTTAGCTTCTTCATTTTTATCTATAAAATCTATTATTTCAATTTTACCCTTATCCTTACTATTAGCTTTTGAATCTGAATAGAAGTTATAATTTCCATAGTAATTCTCTATAAATTTATTAGCACCTTCAACTATACCTTCACTAGATCTATAATTTACATCTAAGTTAATAACTTTTGCATTAGGATACTTGTCTTTAAAATTCATACAATATTCTGGATTTCCACCTCTAAATGTATAGATAGCTTGTCTATAATCAAATACACAAAATACATTTCCATTAGGACATAATAAGTCTATTAATTCATTCTGAATAAGGTTGGAGTCTTGATGCTCATCTACAAGTATGTAATCACAAACATATTCATTTTCTTTAGGTTTCTTTCTTAGAATATCCCTAGCAATTAATAGCCAATCATCAAAATCTTTAGCACCTAGTCTATCTTTTAAATCTTCATACGCCTTGTAAAATTCTCTTAATTCTTCTTCCTCATAATCAGATGATTTAGCTTTAAAATCTCCATCTACTCCAATACCATAATTCTTTTGATAACCTATGAAACTCATAATATCATTCATTTTTGGTTTTTCTATTATCTTTTTAAATTCATTTTCCACTTCATAAGGTTTAATCATCTTATTAGTTGAAATTCCTTCACTTAATAAAATTCTTCTACATATCGAGTGGAATGTTCCTACAACCACATTGTTTAAATTTAATTTAGCTAATTTTTTCTTTAAGTCTTGTGAAGAGTTATCTGTGAATGTTATTGCTGTTATAAGGTCTTCTGGCACTCCTTCATCAACTAATTTATTAATTCTATTAACTAACACTGTACTCTTTCCAGAACCCGCTCCAGCAATCACTGCACAAGCCCCTTCATTATGACTTATTGCCTCTAATTGTTCTTTGTTAAATTTTATTTTACTCATTTCTCTTCTACCTCTTTATGTTTTATTTTGTGGAAGGATTTATACCTCCCTATGTATTATTGTTTATTTTTAATTATTTTGTTATATCTTCCATATAATTATTATAGGCATCAACTTGAGCTTGTGTTATGTTGGTTTTCTTTTCATTATCTAATTTATTTATCTCAGTAAGTATTTCTCCTAATATTTTAGTTTTTAATTTAGATGTTGCTTTCCATCTGTTTATATATAATATTGCCTCCTGTAAATCTGACTTCTTCAAGTCTTTAATTGACATCATTTTAACGCCATCTCTTCCAAAATGTTTCTTTACACTACTAATAAGGTTTGCCTTAAACTTTCCAAAGAAAAGAATATATCTATCACTTCCAATAGCTCCAGTTTCTGCAAAACATTTCTTCCTCATCAATTCGTCTAATTTAGATAAATCAAATCTGTCTATTGCCGTCATATCGAGAACTTTATTTATTTCTCCCACTTCACTTCCAATTTTACCTATCTCACCATCGGTCTTTATAACCATTCCCATTAATTCTTCTATAATTGATGTAAGGCTATCCATATCTTCTTTATCTTTTGCTAGTCTATTCTTGTTGAACTCAGCAAACTTTAACATTAACTCATTTCCATTATTATTTATCATTAAATTATTTTCCATATTAATCATCCTCTCATTCTTTCTTATTAATTTATTTCAAATTCTGTATCGATTATTATATTTGCATTATTTGTATCTACTATGTTTTCAGTAGCTTTAAGTATTCTATTAGCCCATTTATGTATTGCTTTTACACCTTTTAACCATTCATTTCTAGTAGCATTGGGTATTTCATTGAATGTTTCGGCTAAGTAATCGTATTTAGCCATATCTTCTAAAAATTCCATCATTTTCTTTTTATTTTCACTAGTCGTTGAAATTAATTCTAAATTTGTACTTTCCCCAGTAAATCTCGCAACCAACTTTTTCTTTTCATTAAGTTCTTTCTTAATTTCTTCTATACTTTGTATTTCCTTATCCTTGTTTTCTATAAGTGATTTTAAATTAACTATCTCTCTTTTTAGATCTTTTTCATTACTTTTATCTACTTTGTTTTTTAAATCTAAGCACTTCATTTGAAGTTCTCTTTTTTCTTCTTTAAGTTTATTTAATTCTGTATAATCAGTTCTATCTACTGTTTCAGTTACTACTCTTGGGGGTTTGGATTTTTCCTCCCTTAAAGCTTGTTCAAGTTTTTGTATTTTATCTATGTACTCTTTGGTATCTTTAGCTTTCATTTCTTTAATTTTATCCTTGCCTAATTCCTCAATTAGCTTGGACTGTTCTTCATTAGGTAGCTTACTCCATACATTTAACGCTGTTGTGTATTTTACTGTTCCATCTGATATTAATTCTTGTAGGTCTGGAGATAAGGAGTTTAGTTTTTTAAGTCTTTGCAAAGTCCTTACATCTACTCCTAATTCTTTTGCCATATCTTCTTGAGAAAATGCGACAATTTGTCGTGATTTAGATGGTCTTCCTTGCTTTACTCCTACTAATTTTTCATACTGCTTAAATACTCTTCCTTGCTTAACTGGATCATTCTTTAATCTACCAAAATTAGTAGCTAATAACTTCTTTAACTTTTCATCCTCATCTAGTAGTTCCTCTTTAATAATTACAGGTACTAAATTTATATTTAAATCTTTGGCTGCTTGGTATCTTTGATGACCACTTATAATAGTCATATCAGGACTTACTATTAGTGGCGTTAAAATTCCATCCTCCTCTATTGAATTTTTAAACTTCTCATATTGTTCACCTTGAATATCATCAAAAAACTCTGTATTTCTTGGATGAACTTTTAGTATATCTACTGATAATTTAGTTATTTGTTCCATAAACCTCATTCTCCTTTTTATTTATTTTAAATTATTTCCCAATTATTTAACCATATGTAATAGCATAAAACCAATTTCTCTAATTTTATCAATTATCTTACCTTTACTCTTGTATCTATATTCACTTCCACAATTATCACAAATTATAACCTTATCTTCTGAAACCATCAACCTACCATTAACTTTAGTATTAACTTGTATTACTCCCACTCTAAACATCTCTATCACCTCATTTATTATAAATTATTGTGTATAATCATCAGAAAACTCTACATTGTTGAAATGCACTTTTAGATAATTGAAAACTCTTTTCTTTAATTTGGACAGCTCTTTCCTATGCTTGTCTGTTTCAATTTGAAAATCTCCTACGCTCTCTACACTATAACAACTAACCACATCATCATACTCCCCGTTTACATAGATACTAACCTCAAGATCTGTTATTATGGCTTTATCATCCGAACTGGTATAACAAGCCACTTTAAGTTCTATGTCTTGCCAAGTTATTCTTTTTAGAATTTCTTTTTTAAGTTCCACATTATTTTTGATATATTTAATTATTTCCATTTTCTTTCTCTCCTTTTTAGTTATTTACTATACCCTAATTATAATTCCATATTTTACTAAAGTCAAGTATTTATTTTAAATTATTTTATTTTATTTTGATTTTTAAAAACTTATTTGAACTATATTCCAAAATTGAAAATTGAACAAGAATTAAAAGTCTTACAAACGTGATTAAATGGTAATATATTTTTAATTCTATTTAAAGTTAGATGTTTAATGATAAAATATTCATATCAACTAAAATAATCCAATAGAAATTGATTTACTATACCAAACTTCGTTGAGGGTTGTTTTTATATTTTTTTGCTTATTGATATTTTCTGCTACACCTTTATCTCTTTTTATGATGTCGAATTATAAACTTTTTTGTATTATTGAATTTTAAGCTATTTTTACTCAATTTCACCCCTTACAAATGGCTTAAAACCACCTAGGTGAATGAAAGGGTTAAAAATTTGCCGTTGATGTTACATGAACAGCAAAAAAAGCGCCTTTTCGTTCACCTTATAGATATAAGACTTATAGATATAAAACTTAGATATTACGATTGCGTTCACTTCATTCCCTCCAATCGTCAGTTCGCTACGCTTGTTTTCTTTGTTTATTTCTCTCTCTTTTGTTTGTGCCTACAGCTTACTTTACTCTTTGCCTATGTAATGCTTACTTCTCTTGTCAGTTATATATCTCACTTTGTATCTGTTATTGTATCTTGCAAATGTTGGGTTATCTTTGTCATCATATACGTTCATTACATCGCTTACCTGCTTAGTTATTAAGTTTGATTGTTCCAGCTTGTCTATGTAGTTAATTACACTTCTCTTATCAATTCCTAGTGCATAAGCTAAGTATTCATGTGAAGGATTAGCATATCCTTTGTTGGTGTTATGTAGTTTGGTTAGTAGCATTAATAAAACTAATCCTATAGCTCCTATGGCGTTAATGCTATCCTGTATAAGTTCCAATGGAATCTTTTCGTATATTTTTATCTCTGGAACAGTTATTGTAATTATGTCATTAAGCTTAAATTGATCACCATCATAGGCTATTAGATTATATTGTTTTAGTTTTTGTAGCTTATCTAATATTGCTTTTGGTTTAGTAAATCCTCTAATAGATATTTCTGTCTTTAGTTGTTTAAGTGTAACTGTAATTCCTCTGTTATAATTAATTTTACTTAGCAAATGAATATATAAATATATAGTTTCACTCCCTAGCATAGCTGCTAATGTTATTCCATCTTTTTCTTGAAATAAATTATTATTGCTTTGTATGTATCGTATTTATCTCACCTCCTATGTCACTTCTAAAGCCTACAATCAATTTTAAGGTGCTTCAAACTCCTTTAAGGTCTTATGAGTTGCCTAAAGTCTAAAATCGCTCTATGACTCTCTGTTTAAGTTGTGTATATTTATTATTTATTTATATTCTAATTTATTCCATTTCATATGTCAATTATTTATTTTAAATTATTTTAACAAGATAAAGGTGCAAGATTTCTCCTACACCTCTAAGTATTATTTCATTTCTGATATAAATTCTATAATGTTTGAAATCATCGAATTTCTAATTTCTATTAAATAATCTTCATCTTTCTCATTTAACTCCTGTTCAATTTGATTATCAATTCTTAAACTGTCTAGCACCTCATCAATGCTGTTGTCAACTAATTCACCTAGCTCATCCTCTATTATATCCAATAGTTGCTCTTTAATCTCTTCCATTCCTACTAATTCTTTTACTTTGCTATTTTTCATTTTATATTACCTCGCTTTTAATTATTTTAAATTATTTTGTTTTATGGTTTATTATATGCAGGATTTCATAGAATGTTTCCTAATTTCATAAATTTATTTTTTTATTTCCCAAGTTTTTTTATAAAATGATATTTTATGATATTGTATTCTAATTCAAAAATATGAAAAGATAATGTATTCTAATTTTAAAATATACCTTGGCATTGAGTCTTAAAACATCTTCAATATAGGGTTTTACTGTATTTGTAGTGATATTCGGATTAAATAAGGTATGTTGCAATATCTATATTACTAATGTATATGAGTTCAAAAATATCGTATAGATGTGAGTATGCCTTACCATTTATATAAGCTTATCCATTGATATTACTAGGTTTGTGATGATGTTTAAAGAGATACATATGTTGGCATTGAATTCTAAAAGATAATGTATTTGAGTTCAAAAAAGGACAAATAAGAGACCTAAAAATGATGTTTTGGATAAAATAGTGACCTTTTGAAGATAAAAATAAAACTAAGTAATATAATACTTGTATTGATTTGATAACCTTAAAGCATTGATATGACTTAGTTTGAGAAGTGTTTGTATTAAATTTTACTAATGTATATGAGTTTAAAAATACCCAAAAGATAATGTATTCTAGTTTAAAAATGAATGATTCTATGTTGTAATCTAGTTCTAAAAAGTGCATATTGGCATTGAATTTTAAAATTA
>NZ_JBOGCC010000157.1:0-1804 GCF_051656525.1 Clostridium sp.
CCCAGAAAATTTAGCTAAAGCAATAAGTATTGAAGCTGGTGAACTACTAGAACATTTCCTTTGGGATAATAACTATGATAAAGAAGCAGTGGGGGAAGAACTAGCAGATGTAATGGTCTATTGTTTACATATGGCAGATGCTATAGGGGTTAATATAGAGGAAGTAATAGAGAAGAAGATGGATAAAAATGAAGAGAAGTATCCTGTGGAGAAAGCTAAGGGAATAAGTAAGAAGTATACAGAACTTTAAAATAGGAATGTTTTTAGGAATGGATTTAGAATTAGGTGTAGTGAACCGTACCACAAGTAAATGAGGGTTTTAGTCTAAGGTTTGGAAATAACTAGACTAAGGATGGTTTTAAAGGTGAAATACAGTATCATAAGTAATAATATATTTACAAAATATGTTATAGTATAAGAATGGATAAATTTCAAGTAAAAAATGATAGAGGGCAAGTAAAATGCAGATAAATTTAACGCCAATTGGATATGTAAGTAATGATGTTCAAAATAGAAAAGATAAATCATGGGGCGATGATATATCTAAAATATCATTAGAAAAACAATATGTTGGGGGATTAACTGGGTTAAGCGATTTTTCCCATGCGATTATTATATACTATTTAGATAAAGCTAAATTTGATAAAGATAAACATATACAGCGTAAACCACAAAATAGAGATGATATGCCACTTGTAGGTATATTTTCACAAAGGGGCAAAGATAGACCAAATCAAATAGGGATGACATCGGTTAAAATAATATCTACTTCTGATGATGTTTTAATTATACAAGGTTTAGATGCTATTGATGGTACGCCTATTTTAGATATTAAACCATATTATCCAGTATATGATTGTAAAGTAGGAGCTATTGTACCAGAATGGGTTAATAGGTTGATGAAACATTATTTTTAATAAAAATTTGATATAATATAAATAAGAAATGCAGAAAATAAAAAAGTAGAGTGCGCTAACACTCTACTTATACAATTCTAGTTGCTTAGGCAACTGGTATCATTATAATTTAATATAGTTAAAAAATAGTAGATTCCAATTGCGACTCGGGGCTACTATTTTTTTGAGAGTTTTTCTATAAGTAACACTATAAATGTTAATAATGCTATTAAGAATATACCAGCTGCAAATAGTAACATTAATGTATCGTTACTCACGTGTATCTATCTCTTTAACAAGAGGTAAAGTGATACTAGTAGCTCGTATTCAATTCAATGTTTAAAAATTCATAAAAATACTTTATGGTTATAGGCTAACAAATAATAATAATATCTAAAAATTTTATTTAAATATTTAAATGAAGAATTAAAGGCAATAAAACATTGGATTAGAAATACTACTGAAGAAAGATTGGCTATAAAAGCCACTGAGGTATTAGAAGCAAGTAAAGAGGAGGTTATAAAAATGGTTGCTAACAATGCATTTATTATTAAGGAAATGGAAGAAAATGCAGAAAAAAGAGGTAAATTAGAAGTAGCAAAAAATTTATTAGATATTTTAGATGATGAAACAATTGTAGCTAAGACTGGTTTAGATATAGAGGAAATTAAAAAGTTGAGAAAAGAAAATAAAAATAATTAAATATATTAGATTATAAAAACAACTGAATTTATTGTTAGTTGTTTTTATTTTTAAGCTAAAACTAAATAAGTTTTGGCTTATTTTTATATATGAATAATTCTTAAGGTTTATATATCTTTACATTTAGAATAAAATATTTTTATTGGGATTTTATTTTAAAATAAATTATAAAGATAATAAAAGGGGGGAGAGTTATGATGGAGATA
>NZ_JBOGCC010000158.1:0-37848 GCF_051656525.1 Clostridium sp.
AAAAAGATAAAATTTTTAAAAAAGTTTAAAAATATTCATAGGCAGTTCTTATTATAATTTTATTATAATAATGAAAAATGTATGGAAGAAGGATTGCAAAATGGAACTATTTAAAGGAATACTTTTAGCCACTGATATGGATGGAACACTTTTAGATGATGAAAAGAAGATATCTAAAAGAGATCTTCAAAGTATAAAATATTTTGAAGAAAATGGAGGTATATTTACTATAGCAACAGGAAGAAGTGTTGATTCAGCAAGACCATATGTTGAACAGATAGGAATTAATTTTCCTGTTGCAACTTGTTGTGGAAGTAAAATATATGATTATAGAGAGAACAAAGTTGTTGAAGAATATTTTTTAAATAAGGAAAGAAAAGAAGTTGTATATAAAATATTAGAGGACAAGCTACCTTTAGCAGTGGAAGTGTATGTTGAAGAAAAAATATATATGATGAAGCTTAATGAATATTCAAAGAGAGCTGCAATTAAACCTTGTACAAAAATTTATGATATTCCAGATAATTTAATGGAGATGGAATGGAGTAAAATTCTTTTAGCAGGAGACCCAAAATATATAGACAAGCTTGAAAAAGAGTTTTTAAATTATGGAGTAGGTGCTGGTACAAGAACAGGGAAAATATTTTTAGAAATATTGCCACTTGGGACATCTAAATTAAATGGTATAAAAATTATGATGAGAGAAGAAAATATAGAAGATTATAAAGTAGTTGTTTTAGGTGATGATATGAATGATCTTGAAATGATTGAAGGAGCAGATATTGGAATTGTCATGGCTAATGCAAATAAAAATCTACTAGCAAAAGTAGAAAATATAGAAACAGTAGTAATAGGTACAAACAACAATAATGACCCATTAACGCATGTAGTAAAAATGTTAGAGAAGGAACTTGTATATAATTAAAATAAATTTAATTTCAATAAGAGATTGGAAATAAAACCATGGACATAATGTCCATGGTTTTTTAAAATTTATTGTAAAAAATTAGATTTAAATATAAATAACATACAATTATCCAAATTATTGAAAGTAAATTTATAATAAATGAAACTAAAAATTAACAGGTTATTAAATTATTAAATTACTTTTTATGCTATAATTTCCTAGTATTTTAAATTGAAAGAAGGAATTTACAAATGAAGAAAAAATATCTTATAGGAATTATAATAGTAGTAATTATATTTATAATAATTATTTCATCAGGTAATTCATCAACAAGCACAGCTAAACAAACAACAAAACAAGCAACTAAGAGTAGTCAAACAACTAGTAGTAGTAGTTCACAAAATAGTAATTCACAGACAGCAAGTACAACAAACACCTCATCAGCAAGTTCACAAGATCAAAATGCATTAGAACAGGCAAAACAGTATTTACAAACTCAAGCAATGTCTAAAGAAGGATTATATCAACAATTAACATCACAATATGGTTCAGGATTTACAGCATCACAAGCAAAATATGCAGTTGATAATTTAACAAATGTAGATTGGAATAAAGAAGCTTTACAGGCAGCACAAGAGTATTTACAAACTCAAGCAATGTCTAAAGAAGGGCTTTATCAACAATTAATATCACAATCAGGATCACAGTTTACAGCATCACAAGCAAAATATGCAGTTGATAATTTAACAAATGTAAATTGGAATCAAGAAGCTTTAAAATGTGCAGAAGCATATTTACAAACTCAGCCAATGTCAAATAATCAATTATATCAACAATTAATATCGCAATCAGGATCACAATTTACAGCATCGCAAGCGCAGTATGCAATAAATAATTTACCAAGTAAGTAAAGTTTAATAATGAAAAATAACGTAAATCATATATATATGATTTACGTTATTTTTTTATATTTTGAGATTAGAATTATATAGTGGAGAATTATTAAATTAAAAAATATATTGACTGGGAATTTATGTATGTGTATAATGGGTGTAAAGGAATACAGGTGGATTGTTACTTTAAGAAGGCAATACCTAAATTAAAAATATCTAGGAGAAAATATGTTTAGATAGTATAGTTTTAGACTATTATTATTTAGAACAATTTATTTTGAAAAGATGTTTTTAGTTTGGGTATTTTTTATTGCCCACAGTATTAAAAATAAAAAAGGGTCGGGGGAGAATAATTATGTTTTTTAGAAAAAAGAAAATGATAGTATTAGGAGTTTTAGCAGCAGTACTTGCAGGAAATTTAACAGGGATGGATGCATTGGCAAAGGGGAGCCGTGATGAAATTGTAAATTTTAAAAACATATTAAATGTTAGTGCAGATCCAACAGAAGAAATACATGGAAGTTATTCAACTAATAAATTTAATAATTTTTCAGATATGGGGGCATGGCATGGTTATTATCAACCAAATATAAATGCTAAAGATTTATATGGAGGTTTTGCAGGACCGGTTATTATAGGTGAAGAGTATCCAGTAAATTTAGGTGATACTATAAGTAAAATTAGAATTAAGGATGCAAAAACTAATAAAGAATATGATTTAACGAAAGCAAAGGTAGATTTTGCATATTATCCAGGAAAATTAGTTCAATTATATGAGTTAGCAGATTTTGATTTGAAATTAGAGTTGATTTTTGCAACTAATAGAACAGCTTTAATAAAGACTGAAATAAAGAATAAAACTAAAAAGAATCTTGATTTAAAATTAGAATGGACAGGAAATATTTTTAGCAGATATAAATACGGAAAAACTGATATAGATTTAGGACACTCATTAAAAGCTACAGAGGACGGAGTACAGGTACAGTTTTCTGATATGAGAAATACGTTTAATTATATGTCAAGTAAAGAAAATAAGTTTACAGTAACTTATGAAGATGATGTAAAGACAACTGTTAAGGGAAAAGAGTATATATCTGAATTAGAAGATAAAGTTATAATAAAACCAGGAAAAACTTTTGACATAGCATCTACTCATACTTTTACTTTTACTAAGGATGAGTTAAAGAATGAAGATATAGAAGATATTTTAGATGATGCAGATGATTATTTTGAAGATAATACTGAAAGATGGAATGAGTATTTAGAAAAAACATTTGAAGATGGAGATTCTAAAAAGAATACAGAGTTTAAAAATGCAGCAGTTAAAAGTATGATGACTTTAACAACAAACTGGAGAAGTGCAGCTGGTGCTATAAAACATGATGGAATTGTACCATCAATGTCATATAAATGGTTTGTTGGAATGTGGGCTTGGGATTCATGGAAACAAGCTGTTGCAACAGCTAGATTTAATGGAGATCTTGCACAAAATAATATAAAAGCTTTATTTGATTATCAAATAACAGAAAATGATGAATTAAGACCTCAAGATGCAGGAACAATAATAGATGCTATTTTCTATAATAAAGATTCAGATAGAAATGGTGATGGCGGAAACTGGAATGAAAGAAACTCTAAACCAGCACTTGCAGCATGGGCAGTTTGGAATGTTTATAAAGAGACAGGAGATAAGGATTTCTTAAAAGAAATGTATCCAAAGTTAGTTGATTACCATAACTGGTGGTATACAAATAGAGACCATGATAAAAATGGTGTAGCTGAATATGGTGGAATGGTTCATAGATTACATTATAAGTATGATGACAAGGGAAATGTAATTAAAGATAAAGAAGGAAATCTTGTATTAGATGAAGATGAAATTATTTTAGCAGCTGCTTGGGAAAGTGGTATGGACAATGCAATTAGATTTGATGTAAATGATAAGAATGGAAATAGACAAGTTGAAGTTTTAGAGAATAAAGATAGTAATGGAAAAACTGTTGGATATTCTATAAACCAAGAATCAGTAGATTTAAATGCTTATTTATATGCTGAAAAAGGTTTCTTAAATTCAATGGCAAAAGAGCTTGGAAAGAAAGATGATGCTAAGAAATATGAAAAAGAAGCTAAAGATTTACAAAAGTATATAAATGAAAATATGTATGACGAAAAAACAGGTTTCTTCTATGATTTACAGTTTAAGAAAGATGGAAGCAAAAATCTTTTAGATGAAAGAGGAATGGGTCCAGAAGGATGGATACCATTATGGGCTAAAGTGGCAACTAAAAAGCAAGGAAAAGAAGTTGTAGAAAATATGATGAATACAGAAAAGTTCAATACATTAGTACCATTAGGAACTTCATCAAAAGATAATCCAGACTTTAATGCAAGCAAATATTGGAGAGGTCCAGTATGGTTAGATCAAGCTTTATATGGAGTAGAAGCATTACAAAACTACGGATATAAAAAAGAAGCAAAAGAAATGGCGACAAAATTATTCAAAAATACAGATGGAGTAATGGGAGATAAAGCAATAAGAGAAAATTATAATCCATTAACAGGTGAAGGACTTCATACAACTAACTTTAGTTGGTCAGCATCAGCATACTATTTAATGTATCAAAATACACTACAAGGAAATGAAACAACGTCGCAAGATGCATTTAAGATAACAAATAAATAAAATAAATAACCCGAATAGAATGTATCGTTCTATTTGGGTTATTTTATTTATTTTTTCTTAGATTTGCTACCAAATTTATGTTTATTACTTTTAGATTTTTATGTTAAGTTTATGTTTAATTGTACACTGTTATTAAGAAGATTTTATCTCTTATAATATGGATAAATAGAAAATTTAAAATATATTAATTATGTGTATTTTGATATAAAATAGTTGATTAAATGATAAGTAAGAGAGGTAATATAAGTGATTTTCATAAGTAAATAAAATAAGAGGTATAATACAAATAAAATTTGATAAAATTGCAAATAAATGTTAATAAAAAATCAACATAAAATTAAAAAGAGTATGTTATAATTTTCAAATGAATACATTATTCAATATGATACTTTATTAGTAAAAAAATATATGATTAGTAAATGAATATTTTTTTATATTTAAAAATAATATATTTAAATTATTATGTGTTAGTGTGTTAAGATTTTAATAATGTATGAGATTTTGTATGATTGGAGGAAGTGAATGATTAAAAGTAAGATAATTGCTGGAGTCTTAGCGGCGTCTGTAATTGGAAGTATAGCTATTATAAATGCAAAAAAAATAGATATTGATGGAAATCTTGCTTTAGCCAATAAAAGCACTACACAGTATGTTGAGAATGTAAATCAAACTTTGGCTAAAAGTAAGGGAGTCATAGATAATTTACAGGAGAAAAATCAAAGTTTACAAAATGAAGTGGAAAAGTTAAAAGGTCAAAATACTGAATTAGAAAATCAAAATGGAAATTTAGAGAAAAGCAATGCAAGTTTAAAAGAAGATGTATCAAATAAGGATAACAAAATATCTACTTTATTAAATACAATAGCTATATTAGAAGGAAAATCAAATTATAAAAATATGACAGGGCAAGAACAATCAAAAATTATTTCAACATTATTACATTATTGGGGATATAGTAAGAGAACTTCAGATGCAATTGCAGATCTTTTAAATAAGTTTAGTAAACCTTGGTGGAAAGGATATGGGACAGAACAGCAGAGCATGAATATCCAAAAAAATGGAGAAATTAGCAAACAAAATGAAGTTCAAGAAAGTCAAGGAACCAATGGACAAAATGAAGTTCAAGAAAGTCAAGGAATCAATGGACAAAATGAAGTTCAAGAAAGTCAAGGAATTAATAGACAAAATGAACTTCAAAAAAGTAAAGAAACTAATGGACAGAGTGAAGTTCAAAAAAATGGAAAATCAAATAAACAAAATGAAATGGAAAAGGAGAGTAACAAATGATAAAAGGAAAAATAATAGGTGCTGGACTTGTAGGAGTTTTAGCAGTTACAGGGATTACAATAGCAATTTTATATGCGAAAAAATATGATGGTGCAGAAAATTTAAGTAAAAATAATAAAACAATAGTTGAATTTGTTAATAATACTGAAAAGTCAATGAATTTAGCACAAGAAAAAATAACTGGTTTAAATAGTCAAATTAAACAGTTAGGAGAAACAAATAATACATTAACTAATAAGATTAATACTTTAGAAAAGACACAAACAGGCTTACAAAGTCAAATAACAGCAGATAATGAAAAGATAAATAATGATACAGCAACAATAGCAAAATTAACTAAAGAATTAAATACTGAAAAAAGTCTCAATAAAGCAGATGAAACAAAAATAGCTAGTTTAAATAGTCAAGTGAGTAAATTAAATAATGAAATAACTGGATTACAAAAAAATAAAGAAAGTCTTCAAAATGAATTAAATGCAAATTCTAAAGAAATTGCAAATTTACAAAAAGAATTACAAAGTTCAGAAGGTAATTTACAAAAAGCAAATGCGGATTTAGCAAATGCAAAAGAGGAAATTACAAAAGATAATCAAGCTATAGCGGCAGCAAATGCGAAGATTGCAGAAGAGAAAAAAGATGTAGCTAGTGCTAATTCTGAGACAGATAAATATAAATCAGCATATGAAACTGAATATAATCAAGTTAAATTGGCAAATGAACAGATAGATAAAGCTAATAGTGATGTTCAGCAATATACAAATAGTATAAATACTACAATAACTCAAGGAAATAAACAATTAGCAAGTTTTAATCAATTTTTAAATGGAGTAAATAGCTAAATATAAATAAGATATATTATTTTTAAACTCCCCCTTGTCTACTTTTAATAGATAAGGGGGAGTTTAATTTATATAATGCTTTTTATATTAAAATAATTTCTTAATTTTTAATTCTTAGAATGCTTCCATCTAATATATTTTTAACATAATGTATTATTTCTTCTGGTGGTTCTGTCATTCCTTCTTCAATCCAATTTATTAGTAGTGTAGTAAAGCTTAAACTATAGAATTTTATAAGAAAGTTTTGTTTTTCATAAGAAAGATTTACATAGTGTGGTTCTTGTTTCATTATAGGTTCTATGGATTCTAGAAGAAGTGCATTAAGGAATTTTTCTAAATATTCACGTCTTGAATATTTTATTATTGAGAAGCTTGTTTCTTTATTTGAGTAAAAATATTCAAATAACTCTAGTAAGCCTTTTTCCCAATGATTAAAATCTATGTAAGGTTCTATTTTATTTTCAATTTCAGTTTGATAGCTCCATACTAGTAAGTCATATATATCTTTAAAATGTCTATAGAAGGTACGTCTATTAAGGCCACATTCTTCTGATAACTCTTGAATTGTTATTTTATTTATTGCTTTTGTTTTCATACGATTTTTTAATGCATTAGAGAAAAGTTCTTTTGTCATATTAGAAATAGTTACACTTTGCATAAATATACCACCTTTTTAAAAATACACAATATCATTTATTTGTGACAAGTTGACACAAAATACTTAATTTGGTTATTTAAATCATATTCCTACAGATTTATAATGTCAATAAAGAACAAGTAAAAAATTAAAGAATGGAGGATGATATTATGGGTAATTATAGAAGAAATAATACAAATGTTCCTGAAGGAATTGATAAGAAAAAAGCTTATTTAGTTGGTGGTGGAATTGGATCACTTGCAGCAGCTTTTTATTTAATGAAAGATGGACATATGAAAGGTGAGAATATTACTATATTAGAGAAATCTTCTATTGAAGGTGGTTCTATGGATGGAGCTGGAAATCCTGAAAAGGGTTATGTATGTCGTGGTGGTAGAGAAATGGAAGAATTCTATGAATGTACATGGGATCTTTTTTCTAACATTCCTGCTTTAGAAAAACCTGGATTTACAGTTTTAGATGAGTTTAAAGAGTTAAATGATGGAGATCCAAATAAGTCTAACTGTAGATTAATTCATAATCGTGGTGAAAAAATTTCACTTGAGAATGTAGGGTTAGAGCCTATTCATACAAAGGAAATGATGAAATTATTTTTAGCAACAGAAAAAGAGCTTGGAAATATAACAATTGAGCAATTTTTTGACAAGACTTTTTTTGAAACTAAGTTTTGGTTCCTTTGGGCATCAATGTTTGCTTTTGAACCTTGGCACAGCGTTGTTGAAATGAAACGTTATATGCATCGTTTTATTCACGCTCTTCCAGGATTCAGCGATATGAGTTGTTTAGTTTTTCCAAAATATAATCAATATGAAACATTTATAATACCTTTAACAAATTACTTAAAAAGTAAAAATGTTAACTTCTTATATGAAGCTGAAGTTACTGATTTAGATATAGATATAAATGAAACTGAAAAAGTTGTTACTAAGATTTATTTAAATTTAAAAGGAGAAAAAACTTCAATAGATATTACTCCTAATGATATTGTAATGGTAACAAATGGTTCAATGACTGAATGTTCTGATATGGGAGATAATAAGACTGCTCCAAAATTAAGAAGAGATTTAGGTTCAGTATGGAGTCTATGGAAAAACATAGCTGCAAAAGATAAAGCATTTGGTAATCCAGATGTATTCTGTGGAGATGTAGATAAATCAAAATGGGAATCATTTACTATAACTTGTAAAGATTCTAAATTAGTAGATAAAATACGTGAATTATCAGGTAGAGAACCTCATTCAGGAAAAACAGTTACAGGTGGAGTTATAACAATGGTTGATTCAAACTGGTTACTAAGTGTGACTTGTAATAGACAACCACATTTTAGAAGTCAACCAGATGATGTAATTGTATTATGGGGAGATGGATTGTTCCCAGATAATGAAGGAAATTATATAAAGAAAAAAATGGGTGATTGTACAGGGGAAGAAGTATTAGCAGAGCTACTTTATCATTTAGGAATGGAAGATGATTTAGAAGAAGTATTGAAAACTGACAAAATTATTCCTGTTATGTTGCCATATATAACATCACAATTTATGCCAAGACTTTTAGGAGATAGACCAAAAGTTGTTCCTGATGGTTCAAAAAATTTAGCATTTTTAGGACAGTTTGCAGAAATACCGGGCGATGTTGTGTTTACAGTTGAATATTCAATCCGTTCAGCAATGATGGCTACTTATGAGTTATTAAAACTTAATAAAATACCACCAGAAATACATCCTTCACAATATGATATTCGTGCATTATCAGCTGCAATGAAAAGCTTGAATTGTGGAAGAGAAATACCAGGGGAAGGTATAGTTAAAAAACTTCTAAAAGATACTACATTAGAAGGATTAATTTAATAATAGAGATAAGCCAAGTAGAAAATTAAATCTACTTGGCTTATTTTTTATCTATTATCTATTTTTTCAGGATAAAGATCATGATTAACTAATCTATCAAAAGCAACTTTTTCCCACATAGTTCCTTTTTTACCGTAATTGCAGTAAGGGTCTATAGATATTCCACCTCTTGGTGTAAATTTTCCCCATACTTCAATATATTTAGGATCCATAAGTTTAATTAAATCTTTCATTATTATATTCATGCAGTCTTCGTGAAAATCACCATGATTTCTAAAACTGAAAAGATATAATTTTAGTGATTTACTTTCTACCATTTTTATATTTGGTACATATGAAATATATATAGTTGCAAAGTCTGGTTGACCTGTTATAGGACAAAGGCTTGTAAATTCAGGAAAGTTGAATTTAACAAAATAATCATTGTCAGGATGTTTATTATCAAAAGATTCTAAAACATCAGGGTCATATGAGTACTTATATTTAGTTCCTTGATTTCCAAGTAGAGTAATATCTTTTAATTCATCTTTCTTTCTTCCGTTTGACATTAAAAATACCTTCTTTCAAATTATTTATTTTTATATCTTTTTAAAAACTCTCTATATCCGTCACTTCTTAATTTACAAGATGGACACTCACCACAACCATCACCAATAACACCATTGTAACAAGTTAAAGTTTCATTTTTTACTAAATCTAAAACACCTAAATCATCAGCAAGTTTCCATGTATCACCTTTATCAATCCACATTAATGGAGTCATAATATCAAACTCATAATCCATAGAAAGGTTTAAAGTTACATTTAATGATTTTATGAATACATCTCTACAGTCAGGGTATCCACTAAAATCACTTTGAGACACTCCTGTTATGATATTTCCTGTTCCTCTTTGTTTTGCAAATACAGCAACAAAACTTAAGAATAAAAGGTTTCTTCCATCTACAAAACTGTTTGGAAGTTCATCTTTAGGCTTTTCTTTATCAACAGCTATATCAACTCTTGTAAGTGAGTTTGGAGCTAATTGGTTTAAAAGTGTTAAATCTAAAATATGATGTTCTACACCATGTTTAACACAAATATCTTTTGCACATTCTAATTCTTTTTTATGTTTTTGACCATAATCAAAAGAAACAGCAATAACTTCTTTAAATCTTTCTTTTGCCCAAAATAGGCAAGTAGTACTATCTTGTCCACCGCTAAAAACAACTACAGCTTTATCATTTTTCATATTAAAATCTCCTTTATAAATAAGCTTTTTATATACTAAGTAATAATTCTTGTTTTAAATTAGGGTCATTTTTAAATTTCCCTGAGAAATAATTTGTTTTTGTAAAAGCACCAGGTTTTTTTATTCCACGTGTAGTCATACAAGCATGTTCACCTTTAATAATAACTGCAACATCAGGACTTCCTGTAGCTAAGGATATGACTTCAGCAATATCTTTAGAGATTCTCTCTTGAAGTTGAAGTCTTTTAGAAACAGTTTCTGCTATTCTTGCAATCTTACTAAGCCCTATAACTTTTTCATTAGGAATGTATGCAACAGTGCATGTCATGTTATACATAAGAGCTAAATGATGTTCACAGAAGCTAAATATAGGAATATCACTTACAATAACCATTTCATTGCTAGTTCTATTTACATAATCTTCTTCAAAGCATTTGCCATGAAGTTTAGCAACTTCTTCATTAGTTAAAGTAGTTCCTTCTAAAACTTCTTTTATCATTTTAACTACACGCTTTGGAGTTTCTTTAAGTCCTTCACGGTTTGGATCTTCTCCAATAAGTTCTAAAAGTTCATGTATAAGCTCTTCAGCTCTAGTTTCTTTTTCTTTAGAGTTCCAAATATTCATAAGATTATACTCCTTTCATCATAGGGTCCCAAATTACTTTATGCATTTGAATTTGAAGTCTAATATGTTGCAATTTATTTTGAATTAAAAATTCAACAATATCTTTTGGGTCTATTTCATTAAAGATTGGACTAACAAAAATTTCAGTATTATTATTTTTTAAGTTGGTAGTATTATATATTTCAACCATTTTCTTTAAGTCAGAAATAGAACCTACTACAAACTTAACACAATCAATATTTCGTAAAATATTAAAATTATTCAAATTCATAAATTTTTCCATGTTACTTGAAGGAGATTTATAATCTACAATAAAAGAAACAGATGGGAAAAGATTTATGTATGGAACTAAATCAATAGCACCATTAGTTTCAACACTTACATTAAAACCTTCTTGTACTAATCTTTTTAAAAGAAGACTAGCATTTTCAAAATGTAAAAGTGGTTCACCACCAGTTAAAGTTACATTTTTAATTTCTCTATCTAATTTTTTTATAATTTCTTCAATGGACATATCTACACCATCATTTTTATTTAATGCATATTCAGTGTCACAATAAGAACATCTTAAATTACAGTGTGCTAAACGAATAAAGTTAGTTATATAACCACATCTATTAGCTTCACCATCAATACTTTGGAATATTTCAACTACATTCATTTAAATATTACCTCCAAAGGTTGCTGCATTATTTGGTGTTTCATAAACTGTTACATAATGAACAGAAAAGTTTTTATTCTTTACTTTTGATGATAAAAGGCTTTCCATTTCTTCAAAAAAATATTTACACATATTTTCAGCAGTACTTCTAAAAGGAACTCTAACAATTCTAAAGTTCATGTCCTCACAAGCTCTTATAAAATTTACTTCTTTTTCATCAATAGGTTCATTACCTTGAGTTAAAATTAAGGCATGATCAAAGTTGTTAAAATAATCTTTAATAATAGATTTAATATCAGAAAAATCTATAATCATTCCCTCTGAACTACCTTCATCAATTAAAGATTCAGCTTTAAGTCCATATTTAACTCTCCATCTATGGCCATGTAGATTTCTACATTTACCATTGTGGCCTTTTAAAAAGTGACTTGAGTCAAAGCTTTCTTCACATTCTAATAAATAACTCATAAAATACTATCTCCTTAGTTTTGATTAAATTTAAACCAAATAGGACTAGCTTAAAGTTGTGAAAAATAAAAAAGGCAGTATAAAAAATACCACCTTAAGTAAGACACAACAAATAAAGATATATGACATATCTAAAAATCCTAGTTTTATTTATAGACAGGATGGTTACGAACTGTCTTATTAAGTTATAAGATAATTATAAAGTTTTAAAAATAAATATTCAAGAATAAAAGTATTAAGTTTTTTTATTTTAATTGGTAAAAAATGGTATAATAAATATTATGTTATTTGTAGAGGTGATAATATGGAGTTTGAGGTTATTGAAAATAAAAAAATGATAGGGTTTATAGATGAGATAGGAAGTTATGGATTTGACTTTGAACAGGAAACAGTTTCTTCTCATTTTATTTTAAGTTGTATTGTAGTAGAAGAAGAGAAAAGAAATGATATGGAAGAAAAGATTAAAAAAATAAGAGAGAAGTATTTTTTAACTGATGAAATGAAGTTATTTGAGATAGAAGGAGATAGAAAAAAAAGATTATCTGTTTTAAATGAACTTGTAGATTTAGATTTTAAAGTATTTACGCTTATTATAGATAAAGAAAAAATATGTGAGGAAAACGGATTAAGATATAGAAATTCCTTTATAAAGTTTTTAAATGGAGCATTATATAGTGAGATAACTAATTACTATAATCAAATAGAATTATATGCAGAAGAACTTGAGGGAAAAGAATTTTTACAAGAGTTTAGATTATATCTATTAGAAAACTATGTACCTAATTTATTTGGTGAATATGATGTCTTCATAAATGAAGAAAAATCAAATGAATTAACAGGTCTTTCAAGCTTTATAGGAGAAATTTTAGAAAGTGGATTTGAAAGAAATAAATGTTCTATAGATTATAAAGAGTTTTATGAAATTATAGGAGAAAAAATATTACCAATAAGCTTATTACCAAAAGAAGCAGATAATTATATAAAAAACTTAAAGAGATATATAAGAGTTCAATATGATGAGAAAATTGCATATAAAAGCATAAGTTTAGTTCTTCAATTTATAAAAGATAATGAAAATAGTCTAGAAACAGATACAAAAATGCAAGTACTAGTTTTAAAATACCTATTAAATGTACTATTAAATTATGGTGAAAATAGATATATAAGAAGTGAGGAAATAAAAGACAATTTATTGGAAATAACAGGAAAAGATTATTCATCAAATTACTTTCAAACAAAAATAATTGCACAGTTAAGAGACTATGGAATTCTAATTGCAACAAGCAAAAAAGGATATAAAATACCAATAAGAAAAAAAGAAATAATGAGCTTTGTAAAACAATCTAGCTCTGTAATCAGACCAATGTTAAAAAGGGTTAGCATATGTAGGGAAGAAATCCTAAAAGCAACTGATAATGATATAGATATATTAGATTCAGAAGAATATAAATATCTAGCTAATATAATAAAAGAGTTATATTAAAAGTTTATTTTAAATTTATTTCTAAAATGTTCTTTTAAATTTGGTATATTAGTATATAAGTAGAAATAAAGGAAAAATTTTGAAATGATTAAAAGTGAAAATAAACCATTTATTATTTTAATGGGGTTTATTGCTATATTTTTTACTTTCGTTATTATTTTTATTTCGGTTATGATTACTCCTACTACAAATTTTAAAATTACATTAGCTAATAATGAAATAGAGGTTTCAGGAAAAAATGCTCAAAATATTTCTTTAAATGATGTAACAGAAATTAAGCTTTTAAATAAATCACCACAGATTATTTTTAATGGTGGGGGAGATGCTGGTAATAGCATAATGTATGGAAATAATTATTTAAAAGGATTAGGACTTACTACTTGTTATGTGAATGACGTTACAGGTAAAGCTATTTATATAAAAACTAATAAAATTGATGTTCAATATTTAATTTCATTAGATAATAGTAGGGAAACTGAAAAGTTATATGAAGAGTTATTAAAAGATGTTAAGAAATAGAATATTAAAATATGTCTTAATGTTAGTTAAAATAGAAATAATTTTTCAATCTGTAGTTTATGTGAAGATTGTTAGAATTCCATTGAATAGTATAAGTTTTTGTGATAAATTTAATAAAAAAGTGTATTAATATTAAAGCAGAAATGGAGGCTATGGATATGAAAAGTTATGTATATTTACAAGATTATAAAAAAATAATAATTGGAATAGCTTTAGTGTTTGTAGTAGCAATAACTGTTGGAGTAATGAGTAATATAGGTGAAGAGAAGAGTATGGAATATTCATCAATAGAAAATTTAGGAAACAATCAGGTTATGGAAAACTATTTTTGGAATGCAATTAATGTTACTACTAATGGGGTTCTTTTAGGAACAAGTAAATTAGCTGGAGCTCTTGGAAATTCTTCTGAAAGTGGTAAGATTATTAATTTAGGAAAGTTTAGAGAAATAACAAAGAAGAAGGAACTTAAGAATAATTTTAAAAGTGATTTGCAAAAGGTAGCTTTTAGTGTAATTATTTAAATTTGCCTTTATATATAAGAAACAAGCCCAATTATTGGGCTTGTTTCTTTGGTTTTATACTAAATTAATTTTAAAGTTGTGTGTTCAATATTTCAATGTTATTTTATCATTGTAGCTAATGCACCTAATAAGACACGTACATCATATTCACCTTTATAGATAGGTGTTACTTCTTTATAATCTAGTCCAAGTAATGTATAAACTGCCATTTGTGCAGAACGGACAGAGTAATCAACAGTAAAGACAGTATCATCTTTTATTTCACAGAATTGACCAACAAATCCTAAATTTAATGAAGTTTCAGGAACAACTAAAGGTCTATCTCCATAACTTCTAGTTAAGAATTGGCTAGTTATAAATGGCATTACACAAGGCTTACAGATAACTGAATCTAGAATTTCTTGAAGGTTATCTTCAAAGCCCATAAGATGACATATTTCTTCAATTATTTCTAAGCCTGTACAATCACACATTTTCTTTTTAATAAAGTTTCCCTCTTTATCAGGATGAAGTGCATATCCCCATGCTACTTGTACTTTATCAGACTGTTTCATAAAATAAGGTTGTTTAGGTAGTACTAAAGATAGAAACCAATTTGAATCTTTAAATGTGAATTCTGTTCCTGTACCACTACAAAATTCTCTAACTAAATTAAAGAATAGAGGTGTTTTACAAGTTAATGTAATAGATTCCCATAAAGATTCATTAATTCTATTTGTAAATACTTCAGGATGTCCAAATTGACTATCTTTTTTAGCAATATTTTCCCAAAGGTTCCAAGAGCCATCAGAATCTTTTGTATTAATTATTGGAGAAGTTATATTATCTCCAACAGAGAAGCCGGCAGTCATTGAACCATTGGTAACAAGAACTAAGTCTGTTTCTTTTATAAGTAAAACTTTTTCTTTATTATCTTGGATATATTTTATAGCTTTAACAGCTTTTTTATTATTGATTGTAGTAAATTCTAAGTCTATAACTTTAGAGTTCATACTAAAATTAACATGTTCTGATTCTAAATATTTGATTATAGGAAGTATTATAGAATCAAATTGAATATATTTAGAGTGTCTAACCCCTGCTAAGTCAGTAACATGAGGAAATTCATGCATAAATCTATGAAGATAACGTTTGAATTCTACAGCACTATGCCAAGGTTGAAATGCGAAAGTAGTTGCCCACATATACCAGAAATTTGTAGTAAAGAATTGAGGAGTGAAACATTCACATATTCTTTTTGTACCCAAAAGTTCTTCTGGTTTCATAATCATTCCCGCTAATGCTAATTGATCAGCTTTTGAAAGTTCAAAAGATAAGACATCGATCTTTTCAGCATTATTACCTATAAGTCTTACAGCAGAGCGATTAAACTTAGTTTCTTTATTAAACTTGTTAAAATCGTCTAAAAGAGTCATATTCTCTTCTTCAATAGAAGGAACTCTTGATAGTAAGTCATAAGTGCAAGCATAAGCTTCTTTATCAAACATTCTAGCTCCATGTGCTATATAACCTTCTTCATCATTTCCAGCACCATCCATACTTCCACCTAGACAATTTAATTGCTCAAAAATTGTAATATTACTAGGAGGAACATGACCTTCTTGAATGAAGTATACTGCACTAGCGAGAGTTGCAATACCGCCACCAATTAAATAAATTTTTCTGTCATTAACTGAAATATTATTCATAAAAAACACCTCTTAATTTATTATTTTGGTATAAATCTTAGTACATTTTAACGACAAATATTGTAATTTACATAATTTAATTATATACCTTTTTTTCAATAAAAATAATAAAAAGGAAAAGTTTACATAAAATTTTTTAAACATTTACATAATAAATAAATTTTAAAGAGAAATCATGATAAACTTTAAAGTAAGAGGAATTTTAGGGCTTTAATTGGATTGGAGTTGTTTTGTATGAAGTTTTTTAAAGAGTTGACGCTATTTCAGAAGATATTTTTTATATTTTTTTTGATTGCTAGTTTAGTAGTATTCTTATTACCTTTAGTATTAACAAAGGCTAGTATGAAAACAGTGCTTGAGCCTTTAAGTATACTTGGTTTTTTTTCAATTATATGTGGAATTTTTGTTTCTATTTATACAGCAAAGGCAAGACCAATAGCGTATGTGTGGTGGTGGGGAAGTACTCTTGCTATGGCTGTCATTTGTTTTTGTAATGGACTATATGGACAGTTTATTCAAAATTTATTTTTTACACTACCAATACAAATTTATGGTTTTTTTGCTTGGGAGAAGAATCTAAAGAAATCATCGGAGCTAGAAATTAAAAAAATGAAATTAAAAAATTGGACAATACTTGGTATTTTAATAATTTTATGTTGGATTGGATATGGATTATTTTTAAAATACTTACCAATGGTATTATTAAATACATTTAATATTCATATGAAAGTAGATCCACAAATAGTTCTTGATGCATTTACAGCAATGACAGCGATAATAGCATCAGTTTTAACAGATTTAAGATTTATTGAGCAATGGTACTTTTGGATTGTTTATAATGTAGTTGCAATAATAACATTTATTATTCAATTAACTCATGCAAACTTTGGAGATATGTCTATGTTTATAGCTAGTTTATCTAATACTGTAAATTTAACACAATATGCAATAGGAGTTATTTATGGTTATATTCTTTGGAGAAAAGAGTACAAATTAGAACAAAAAAATAAATAGAGATTAAAATGGAAAGGAACGGTGAAATATTTCTTTAAAACAAAATTAGTTAGAACAAAGTTAAAAGGTCAGGTGCAAACAATATAATTAAAGAGATAACACCAGAAGAAAATAGTGTAGTAGCATAAAAAAGAAGCTTAATAGAGTCCATTCTATTAAGCTTCTTTTGATATACTATTTATCTTTTTTCTTTTTGTTTTTACTTAATAATTCATCTTGAATTTCCTCAAGTGATTTTCCATGTGTTTCAGGAACAAAGCGCATTACGAATGGAATTGCAAGGAAGGAGAATATTGCAAAGATTCCAAATGGTCCTCCAACATTATTATGGAAAAGTGCAAGGATAACTAAGAAGAATTGAGCTACTATAAAGTTACCAAGCCAGTTTGCAGCTGATCCGAATGAAGCACCAACTCCACGAACACTTAGTGGGAATATTTCTCCAATAAGTACCCAAGCGATAGGTCCCCATGAAACTGCAAATCCGAATATATATATTGCAATAAGAACTATTGTAAATACTGCTGCGGATTCTATGTTTATTGTATAGTTTATAACTGATAATATGGCTAATGAAATACCCATTACAATTGCACCAGCAATAAGTAATTTCTTACGTGGGAATTTGTCCATAATTACTGTTGCAACTATTGTTGATAAGAAGTTGACTACACCAATACCTACAGAAATCCAAATAGCAGAACTAGCTGAGAAATGGAATCCTTTTATGAAAACTTGAGGTAAGTAGTAAATAACTGAGTTAATACCAACTAATTGTTGGAATAACATTATTCCAATAGCAGCTATAAGTGCAGGTCTTGCAATCTTGAATAATTCTTTAACTCCACCTTTTTGAATCTCACTATTAGCTTTTTGAATTTCATTAAGCTCACTTTGTACTTCATCAGAAGTATAATTAGGTCTTAAATTAGTTAAAATAGCATGTGATTTATCAACTTTACCCATACGTACAAGGTAACGTGGTGATTCAGGAAGAACAATACTACCAATAAATAATGCAAGTGCAGGTAATAATGCAGATAATAACATCCATCTCCAATCAGTAAATCCTAAAAGATTGTGATTAAGGAAACCAATATTAGCAATATATGCAAGTAATATACCAGCTGTAATCATAAGTTGGAAAAGTGTTTCTAAAGAACCACGTCTCTCTTTAGGAGCAAGTTCAGCTAAGTAAGCTGGAGTTAATGCAGAAGCAGAACCAACTGCTAATCCTAAAATAATTCTTGCAATTACAATGCAAATAAAGTTTGGAGAGAATGCTGATAAAGCTGATCCTCCAATAAAAAGAATTGAGGCAATAAATAATAAAACTTTACGCCCATATTTATCTGATAAACCTCCAACAGATAATGCACCAATACATGATCCAATAAGAACTGCTGAAGTAACAAAACTAAGTTCTGAAACTGATAAATGTAATGATTTTGCTATAAGTGGTGATGCACCAGAAATGATACCAGTATCGAATCCGAATAATAATCCACCTAATGCTCCGATAATAAAAATAAAATTGCTGCTTAAAGAGCTACTTTTTGTAGACATAATATCTACTCCTTTCTTCATATGTAGTATATTTTTTGCCGTATATAAACGTTATCAATATGTATAACTGTTTGGAAACGATTTCTGATTTTATTATATAAGCAAAGTTATTATTAAACAAGAGAAATGGGTAAATGTTTTCATAATTAATATTAAAGCAATATAATTAACATTTTACTAATTTTAAAGGGATTAAATTGAAAATATAGAGATAGTTCCTTTAAATGTTTAAAAACTCTAACTATATTAAAAGTTAGAGTTTTATATTTAAAACTTAGGGAATGCTGAGATAATTTTATTATCATCAGTAAGATACATTTCTATTTCCATTCCATTTGGAGCAGTACCTATATAAATATTATTATGAAGGTGACGTCTATTACTATAGGCATCATTAATATAATCAATTACTTCCTGTGGTGAAAGAGAATTAGGGAAGAAAGTTGAATATGAGCCATCATCAGATTTTAATTCACCATCAATAGATGCTTTAGCTTTATAAACACCATATTGATTTGTATTTGACTTAGTAGATACAATAACATGACTATTAGCACCTTTAATATTTGCATAATGAAATCCTTCAGCACATCCATTAGAGTCTATTTTACCTAAGAAAATATGATCAATAGCACTAGGTAAAAAATTAGATGTATGTTTTAAACTATTTAAAGTATTTAAAGTATATGTACTATTAGAACTTTGAGAATCCTTAACTGTAGAAGAGTCTTTAGAAAATATCTTAAATCCAATAAAAAGAATAACAAGAATAATAATTATGATTATTAATTTTTTCAAGAAACTCACATCCTTTCTAAAACTATTATATAAAATAATAAAGAAAATAGAGTTATATTTTTATTAAGGTAAGGTAAAATTAGAAAAAAGATTTTAAAAAGGTAATAAATTTTCAAAAAATGAATATAAATAAAACATAGAAATAAAAAAATGAAAATAAATTTTCAAAAGAATTTAAAAAATAGATAATTATTAAATGGAATAAATCATAAAAAGGGGAGGATGATGAATATGATGTTAGATAGAGTTAAGGGTGGACTTATTGTATCTTGTCAAGCTTTAGAGAATGAGCCATTGCATAGTTCCTATATTATGGGACGAATGGCTGTTGCAGCTTTAGAGGGAGGAGCAGTTGGGATAAGAGCACAAGGAAAGGATGATATTTTAGAGATTAAGAAGAATGTAGACTTACCTATAGTTGGAATTGTGAAAAGGAATTATGATGATTCTGAAATTTATATAACTCCAACTAAAACTGAAGTTATTGAACTTTTAAGTATAGGTTGTGAAATGATAGCTCTTGATTGTACAAATAGAAAGAGACCTTTTGATGAAAATGTAAAAGATTTAATAGATTTAATTCATGAAAATGGAAAGCTTGTTATGGCAGATATTTCTATTTATGAAGAAGGAATGCAGGCTTATGAAAATGGTGTGGATTGTATTTCTACTACATTATCAGGGTATACAAGTTATTCAAGACAGGAAAGTGGAGTAGATTTTGAACTTATAAAAAGATTAAGTAAAGATGTAGACATTCCTGTTATAGCAGAGGGAAGAATTCATACTACAGAAGCTCTAAAAAAGGTTTATGAATGTGGTGCTTTTTCAGCAGTTGTTGGTGGTGCAATTACGAGACCACAGGAAATTACTAAGAGATTTGTAGATGTTTTAAAAGAGTAAAAATTAATAAAAAATAGATTAGATTAATGGAGGAAAAGGAAATGAGAGGAATTTATTCAGCACTATTAGTATCTTTTGATAAAGAAGGGAATTTAAATGAGAGAGGGCTTAGAGAAATTGTAAGACATAATATAGATGTTTGTAAAGTTGATGGTCTTTATGTTGGTGGAAGTACAGGGGAAAACTTTATGTTGTCTACTAATGAGAAAAAGAGAATATTTGAAATTGTAAAAGACGAAGCAAAAAGTGAAGTTAAGATTATAGCACAAGTTGGTTCAGTAAATTTAAAAGAGGCTGTAGAACTTGCAAAGTTTGCAACAGACTTAGGGTATGATGCATTATCAGCAGTTACACCATTTTATTATAAATTTGATTTTGAAGAAATAAAGGATTATTATAACACAATAATAGATTCAGTAGATAATAAAATGATAATTTATTCAATTCCATTTTTAACAGGAGTGAATATGTCTTTAGATCAGTTTGGAGAGCTTTTTTTAAATGAAAAAATTATAGGTGTTAAATTTACAGCAGCAGACTTTTATCTTTTAGAAAGGATGAGAAAAAAATTTCCAGAAAAGCTTATATATGCAGGATTTGATGAAATGCTGCTACCAGCTACAGTTCTAGGTGTTGATGGCGCTATAGGTTCAACGTTTAATGTAAATGGAATAAGAGCAAGACAGATATTTGAACTTGGAAATGAAGGAAAGATTAAAGAAGCAAGAGAAATACAACATATAACTAATGATTGTATAACAGATATTTTAAATAATGGATTATATCAAACATTAAAAGGATTATTAGAAGAAGCTGGAGTTAATGCAGGATACTGTAGAAAACCTATGAAAGAAACTACAGAAGAAAAAAGGGTAGAAGTTAGGAGAATTTACGAGAAGTATTTTAAGTAAAAATTTCAGGTAGGACAAGAGCGTCTCTACCTGATTTATTATTATGTGGAGGGGTATTATGAGAAATTTTATTGGGATAGATATTGGAGGAACAAGTATAAAATTTGCAGTAGTCAGTGAGGAGTTTGAAATTCTTGAAAAAGGAAAAATAGAGACTAGAAAGACTAATACTGAAAATTTTATTTTAGAAGATATAAAAGGGATTGTACGGGAGTTAATAAAAAGATATGATATTGAAGGAATTGGGGTTTCTACAGCTGGGGTTGTTGATGTGATTTTAGGAAAGATTATTTATGCAGGTAAGACTATTCCAGGATATATAGGAACTGAAATAAAGAAGACACTTGAAGAAGAGTTTAAGATTAAAGTAGAAGTTGAAAATGATGTTAATTCTGCGGCTATTGGTGAAGTTATTAAAGGGACTGGAAAGGGAAGCAGTTCTACTTTTATGATTACTGTAGGAACAGGAATTGGAGGAGCTTTTTTAATTGAGGATAAAATATTTTATGGTGCTTCCAATAATGCAGGTGAAATTGGATATATGAAAGTTGATGGGAAAGATATTCAAGATATTGCATCAACTACTGCATTAGTTAATAATGTGAATGAGAAACTTAGTGTAAATTTAGATGGAGTTAAAATTTTTAATTTAGCAGAGCAAGGAAATATTGTTTGTATAGAAGAAATTGATAGAGTACTAAGATTGATAGCGAAGCTTATTGAGAATATAATTTATATAATAAATCCTGAAACTATAATTTTAGGAGGAGGAATAATGGAAAGAAAAAAATATATTGAACCTAAAATTAAAAAATTTATAAAAGAAGTAGTGCCGGTGAAGTTTTTAGAGAAGACAAGAATAGAAATAGCCAACTTAGGGAATGATGCTGGAGTAATTGGTGCTGTAAGTAGGGTGATATAAGAAGAGAAGTAGTGGAAAGATAGAATCCACTGCTTTTTGTTTTGATGTTTATAAGGAACAATTAGAATAAAAGCAAATAATATATATTAAGAAGAGATTGAAAGGAGAAAGGTGATGTTTAAAGGGAAAATATTTTATTATGAAGATATTATATTTATTTTTTTTGAAGATAATATGGAAAAGTTAGGAAGTAGCAGCATCTTTCTAAGTAAGAATTATAGTTTTATAGATAGTGTGAAAAATAAGATTTCTTTAATGGATATAGTGGAGGAGATATTTTTTTGTAGTTTAGAATATGGTAAAAACTATGTTTCTTTTAAAGTGAAAAGAGAGTATAAGAGGATATTAAAGACACATAAATTAAGATTTGGAGATATATTATTAAAGGAAGTAAAGTATATAACTAAGAAAGATGGTGAGATTTATGATTTATGTGGTTTATATGATATTGAATTAAATGATAAAAATTTAGAATTAAAAGATTTTGAGATTAATTTTATAGATTCTTTGTGTATAAGTTTGATTTCAAAAGATGAGATACCAATAAAAAATTTAAGTAAGGATGATTTCATTTTTGAATCAAATGGATATTTTAAGGAGATTGATTATATAAGGAAAAATAAGTTGAATGATTATACAGTAATATTTAAAGAAGAAATTGTAGATAGTGCAAAAGATAAGTTAGTTTTGAAAACTAGAAGTATTGTAAAGGAATCAGTAGATGCTTTAGGTCGATGTTTAAAAGGAGAATCTATGGCTTTGATTAGTAATAAATGTAATCCTAACATCAAAAATATAAGTTTAGTAAGTTTATCAGAAAATAGGATAGCTTTAAAGCTTCTTTTTGATGTAGATATTTTAAGGTATTCATCAAATGACTTCTCTTTAAAGTTTAAAGATGAAAAAGTTTTAGCTAAGGGCGAGGAAAGATATTTAGGAAAAGGAAAAGAGATGATCTTAGAAATTGAGAATATTAGTGGAGTGGATATTGAAAACCCTGATATTTATATTAGAACAGAAGAGATAAAAAATTTTTATACTATTGGATATAATAAAACGCAGATAAAGAGGTTTGAGTTTAAGAAGATAGAAAGCTTATATGGAAAGGATGCAGTATTAAAGCTTGGTTTAGATAGTATTCTAAGAGTAATGTTTGGAGCTTATTTAAAACAATTAGATAATAAAAGTGTAGAGTATTTAATTAAAATAGAAGAGGAGAAAATTATACTAGAAAATAAGGAGTATGGAAGTATAACTTTTTATTATGAAGAGGATATAGAAATAGCTAATATAGTAGAAGCTAGACTAGAAGGGATAGCGAGAATTTATAAGAATACATTAGAAGTTGTTTGGAGTGGACAAATTATAGAAAAGTTCAAGGGATTTGTATATGTAGATTATATTATAGGAGAAAAGATAGAAAGTGAAAGTGAAGTAGTTGGAATAAGGAATTATGCAATAGCTGTAGAGATAGAAGAAGAATTTGAAGAGATAATATATTCTAAGGCAGATAATTTTGGGGAGAATTGGATTCTTGAAGGAAAATTAATGAGTAAGCCGGTAGTTATTGAAATAGATAATAGCGTTGAATATAGATATTATGGAAATTTATTAAAAAGAACACAGTTTGATGAGGAATTGAAATTTATATATGTATATAAAGAAGAAGGAAATTTAGAGGTAGATGTAGATATATATAATTTTCAATGTAATAACGTAATAGTAGATATAGATGATAATATAAAAATAAATTTTATAGAATCTAATATAAAAAGTATGATTAAACTTTAGGGAGAATTTAAATGGAGAAAGTATTGATTGGTATAGATAGTATAGAGAAAAATAATATAAAATTTTATTTAGATAAGGTACTAGACATAAATAAAGAAGATTTAAAGGTGATAGATATTTTAGATAATAGAGAGATTGAAAAGGATAGATATAATTTAGAAGCTATGGGAGAGCGGTATTTTTTAAAGTTAAGAGACGATATTGGATATTATTTTTATATAAAAAATAATAATATAATGTCAAATTATATATATATATATAGAAAGAGTGTCATATTAAATGAAAAATATATGTATATTGAGTTTTTAATGCCAAATGAAGAACATGAAGAGATATATGTAAAGGATGGTTTCTTATTAGGAAAAAAGATTGTTTCTAATGGAGGTAAATTAAATAAAGATAGAGGAATAGATATAGAAAAATCTTATTTTGTATTAGAAGATAGAGGTCAGGGAAAATTTAAAATGAATATTTACTTATATGGAAGAAATGGTGAAAAATTAGATGGTAATTATAAAATAAATATAAGTAAAAAAGGAGGAGAAGGTGAAAATTATATTTGAAAAATCTACAATAGATATATTAGAAGTAAAAGCTAAAAATCAATTTAGTATGGAGAATAGAGAAAGTGAGATAAAAAATATTAATGTAGAATGTAAAACATTAGAGTTAAAAGGGGAGTTTTTTACTAATATAGAAATAAATAAAGTTAAAAATATAATGTTAGAGAGTGATTTTAGATTATTAGAAAAGTCATTAAAGTTAAATGAAGATAATATTGATATAAAAATAATTTATAATCCAGGAAGTGATGTGAATATAGATATTTTGAATAAAGCAAAAATAGAGATTCTTAGAGGAGAAAGTAAGAAAAAATTATATATAAATAGTAATGATGATGTAGAAGTTTATGGTATTAGAAATCTAGATGATTCTTTTATAGGAATTAGATTAAATGGAGAGGGAAAGGTAAAAGTTGATAGAAGTGTTTATGAGATTGATTTTAAAGAGTCAAAAAATATTACTTTAGAATTTTATAATTTAGAAAGTTTACCTAATTTAAAAGGAATATTAGAGAATAAAATATTAAAAGTTATAGGTAGTGATGAAAATATTAAGGAGATTTTAGGAAAAGGAATTAGTATAGAAGAAATAGAGTTAGAGTATAATGTAGAATTTAAAAATGGAGTTGGAATGATAGAGATTAATAACAATTTTTTAGAGATAGATAATTTAAAGGTTAAAATAAAAGAAAATAAAGATTATGAACTAAAAAGGAAACTATAAAGAGGAATTAACATAATATATATTATAAAAAATAAAATAGAGGTGAATGATTATGTTAATTAAAATTAAAAGTTACTCATATACTGATGGAGCAATTTCTATAGCAATAACAAAGAATGATGGAAGTGGTTTAGGATTTCAAGCAAGTGATAAACCAGCAATAACTGCATTTAAATTACAAAAAATAGGTCAAACTGATTTAACTGATATTACTATAACATCAGTAGAGTTTCAAAGTGGATCACAGCCTACAAATTTTGATGGATTATTTAAAATACTTTTTTCAAAAACTAATGTAGCTGAAGGCGATGTATTAGTTTTAGGGGGGACAGATACAACACCAATTGCTCCTTTTGAAAGAATTTATAATACGGTAACAGTTGATGGTGGACTTGGAAAGATATTAGAAACAGATACAACAACAATAACTATGATTGCTCCAAATCATAACCATACAAATGCTAAAAATTATAATTTAGTTATAAATAACTTAACTGATAATGGAGAGGATTCCGCTACAATTGTAGTGCCATTAGAGGCAAATATAGTCGTTAATGGAACTCAGGTTGCAAGTGTAAAATTAACAAAAGTAACAAGTGGTAATACTTTTAATAAGGGTGATAAAATTAATTTTACAGTAACATTTCATAGTGACGTAGCAGGAACATCTCCAGCTTTAAACTTTGATGGAGATGTAACAGATTATTTAGCTATTGGGTTTGATTATAAAAGTTAAATGAAAAATTTTTTCTAGAGTTATTCTAAAGTGAGGATAACTCTTTTTAAAATTTGGAAATTGTTATAAAATGTAAGTGACGTAAATTTTAAAATAAAAGATTTTATTATTATAAAAAGGAGTCAAAAATGACAATAGTAGATGAGATAAAAAAGGAAGAATATAAGAAAAGTAAAAGTGATAAAATATTAGAAAAATATATTGAGGAGAATCCAATGGAGTGTATTTATAAGTCCATTACAGAAATTGCAAATGAAGTAAATATTGGTGAAGCAACTATAACAAGATTTGCAAGAAAGCTTGGTTTTACTGGATTTCAGGAGTTTAAGTTAACTCTTGCAAAAAAGATATCTAAATCGAAAAATACAAATATTATAAATACAACAATGCAGCAGAATGAGGAGATTGAGAAGTGGGCTAAAAAACTTTTAGAAGCAAATAAACTTTCTTTAGATAAGACTTTAAGTAATTTAAGTTTAGATAGCGTTGTACAGGTAAGGGAATTATTACTTAGAGCTAATAAGATTGTATTTTTTGGTATAGGAAATTCTGCAATAGCTGCAATGGATGCAAATTATAAGTTTATGAGAATTGGGTTAAATACAAATATAGCAAATGACAGTCATACTATGCTTATGATGACATCTCTTCTTAAGAGAAATGATGTAGTATTTTTAATTTCTCATACTGGTGAAACTAAGGAAATTCTAGAAATAGCAAAACTTGCAAAGGAAAATAGAGCAGATGTTATATCTATTACATCTAACAAAGATAATAAACTTATGGATATGTCAGATGTTAATTTAAATTATTTAAGTTTAGAAACTAAATTTGAAACAGGCTCTATTATGTCTAAACTTGCACAAACATTTTTAATAGAACTTACTTATGGAGAAGTAATAAAAGAGAATTATGAAGAGGCTATGGAAAACAAGATAAAAACTACTCATTCAATAGAAAGTAGAGATGAGGAAAATAAATAAAAATAGTTAAAATTATTAAGAATAATTAATCTTTTTTGTATTACTGAAACATAGTAAATACAAGGGCTACTATGATATAATAATCATATGAAATAAATAGATAACTAGAGCAAAAATGGTTTTGCTTTAGTTAATTTTTTGTGTTAAGGAATGGTTTTTGAGATGAAAATAAATGATATATTAAGTTTTGCATTAGATATTGGTGAAAATATGCTTAAATGTAATGCAGAAATAAATAGAGTTGAAGATACAGTTATTAGAATTTGTAAAAGCTATGGAGATGTTAAAGTTGATATATTTGCTATAAAAACATTAATTATAGCAACTATTAGAGATAAGGATGGAAATAGCTTTAGTGAAAATAGAAGAGTTTACTCAAGTGAGTTTAACTTAGAAAAATTAGAGGAACTTAATAGTATATCAAGATATATATGTCATAATAAGCCAGGTAAAAAAGAGATAAAAGAAAAATTAAAAGAATTTAAATTTTGTGATTTTGCAGGAAGAAAAAAGAACTTAATTGGTGGAATAATTGGATCTACCGGATTTTGTGTGTATTTTGGTGGAGGAATTAGAGACGTTATGGCTGTAGGAATTATAGCAATTATTTTCTTTTATATGAATAAATGTGGAAGTAAGTTTATTCCAAATCAAATAGTTTTTACAACATTACAGTCATTTATAATAGGATGTCTTGCAATTGTATCAGTAAAAATAGGAATTGGTGCGAATATCGATAAAATAATAATTGGAGGTGTTATGCTTGTAATTCCTGGAATGGCTATGGTTACAGGATTTAGAGATATGCTAAGTGGAGAGATTTTAGCAGGAACATTTAGACTTGTAGAAACTATGCTAATAACGTTGGGGATTACAGCAGGATTTGCATTAGCATTATATTTAGGAGGTGCAATGTAATTTATGAGTTATGTAGTAGAAATAGTATCATGCGTAGTTGGAGCATTTGGATATGCATTAATGTATAATGTAAAGAAAGATAAAATTGTAGCAGCAACGATAGGAGGTTTTTTTACTATTACAACGTATGTAATAGTAAGTAAAATATATAATAACATTTTATTTTCAACTACAATCGCATCAGGAGTAATAACAGTTTATTCAGAAATTTTAGCAAGAAAATTAAAAGCACCTGCAACAGTATTTTTACTTCCAGGAATTATTACATTAGCACCTGGGGGAGGATTATTTTATACAATGACAGGATTAATTACAGGAAATGAAGCTGAATTTCATTCATATGGATTAAGTACATTACAAACAACGGCAGGAATAGCAATTGGAGTAATAATTGCATCACTAGTATTCTATCATTTAAATAGAATTTTATATAGAAAAATGAAAAAAATTGAGTCTACTAAAAAATAGGTTCAATTTTTTTTATTAATTATATGTATAAAATTTGAATATAAAATGAATGGATGTTATCATTTTATAAGGGGAATATTAATAACTTAATGGAATTTAGTGATATGTTTTAAGGGGGAAGAATGAATAGTATAAAGGTGAGCATAATAATTCCGATATATAATACTGAGAAATATTTGAGAGAAACTATAAATTCAATATTAAATAATAGTTTTCAAGAGTTTGAAATTATATGTATAGATGATGGTTCAATAGATAGAAGTTTAGAAATTTTAAGTGAATTTAAAAAAATAGATAATAGAATAAGGGTTTATACTAAAGAAAATAATGGACCGAGTAAAACAAGAAACTTAGGTTTAGACAAAGCGATAGGAAAGTATATTGTTTTTATGGATTCAGATGATATTCTTCCAAAAGATTCTCTAATCAGTAGGTATGAAGCTATAGAAAAATCTAATAGTGATATTGTTATAGGTGGAACGAATAGATTTAATGAAGAGAAAGAGTGGCGCATGGAAAAGCATTATTTGGAAGAAGGAGAAAAGGATATTTCAAAGGATTTTAAGCTTTTAAGAAATTTAGGGCCATGTAACAAGATATATAAAAGCAGTATTTTAAGTGAAATAAGATTTAATGAAAACTTAAATTATGCAGAGGATGTATCTTTTGTATTAGAAGCCTTAGTAAAATCAAAAAAGATATATACCATAGATAAGTTAGTTTATAAATATAGAGATAGAAATGATTCTTTAACATCATATAGAGGAAGAGAAGAGGAGGTATTAGAAAACTCAATAGAAAGCTTGATTGAAACTTTTAAAATGTTGGATAGGATAGGAATAGATAAGAATAAAGAAAGTTTAAAGAAATATTATTTAGAAAGAGTAATAGATGTAGATATTTGGCCAGTATATAGAAGTAATATAAGTTCAAAAAAACGATATAAAATGAGCTTAAGTATCTTAAATATGCTTAAAAGATTAGATGAAAATATAATTAAAGATTCTAAGAAAGTAGAGATATTTATAGCGAAAAGTTTATATGAGAATTCTAATCTGTATATAAGAAGTGAAGAAAGGTTTAAAAGTGAGATAAAAAATAAGATAAAAGAAATTTATTGGAATAAAAACAATACTTTTGAAAAGACTATATTTAAGTTCTTAAAACAAGAGAAAAAAAGGTTACTATGTATTTATTTATTGAAAGAAAAGTTTAAAAGAATATTAGAAATATAAAATAAAAGGCATTTAGGAAAAAAGATTCTTAAATGCCTTTTATTATGACTTTTTAATTAATAAAAAGTCTAAAATTTAAATAAAAAATGAATAAAATTTTAAAATATGATATAATTTGAAAAGAAAAGATTAAAAAACTTATGTAATTTAAAAAGGGTAGGAGAGAAAATATGAAGAAAGTAAGCGTTATTATACCAGTATATAATGTTGAAGCTTATATAAAGGAAACCTTAGATTCATTATTTAACCAAACTTTAAAAGACTTTGAGGTGATTTTAATAGATGATGGGTCAACAGACAAGAGTAAGGAAATTATAGAGAATTATGTAAAGAATTTAGAAAATTTTAGATTAATTGAGCAAAAAAATGGAGGACCGAGTAAGGCTAGAAATAGAGGGATTTTAGAAGCTAAGGGTGAGTATATAGTTTTTATGGATTCAGATGATATTATTCCAATAGATTCTTTAGAGATGAGATATGATTTAGCAGTTAAAAAAAATGCCGAAGTGATAGTTTGCGGTACATATAAATATGATGGAAAAAATAAATGGCCTATGGAGAATCATTTTTTAAAAGAAGGGGAAAAAAATATAAGAGATAATTATGATTTATTATGGACTTTAGGACCATGCAATAAATTGTTTAAAACAAGTATTATATGTGATGTAGCTTTTCCACAAGATATTAAATATGCAGAGGATCAAGCTTTTGTAATGGAGGCTTTTTTAAGAGCTAATAAAGTTTATGCAACAAAAAATGTTGGATACTACTATAGAATGAGAAGTGAAGAAGGAGAGGCATCTTTAACAAATCAAATTCAAAGTAAAAGTGCAGAAGTATTAGAACAAGTAAAAAAATCCTGGGAGATTACTTGTGGTAATATTGAAAAATATTGTACAAATAAATTTACAGAAGAAAAGTTAAAGGTAGAATACTTTAATAGACTAGTGCTAGTTGATATTTGGCCACCATTAAAAAGGGCAATAATTTATGGTGATGAAAAGACTAAAATACAAGCTTTAAAGAATATAAAAAATTTAGTAGTAACATTAGAAAGTGAAGTATTTAATAAATCCTCAAGATTTAGATGGATACTAACACAGGGGATTGTTGATAAATACTTATTTATGAATAATAAAGTTAGAGATTGTTATGTAGAACTATTAATAGAAGCATATAAAAGATTTGATGTAAATAGTTTAAATTATCTACAAATACATTACGGAGATTTATATAAACATATTAAGAAAGCAGTTAAGAAGAAAAATAAAATATATTTATTTAGATATTTAGTAAAAAGAAAATTAAAAAAAATACCTAAAATTATAGAAAATATTTTAATTAAAAACTCAAAATATATGTTTAATATATTTAAATTATTACCTATAAAAAAGGAGTTAGTTATACTTGCAACTAATAAAAGTAAGGAATTATCAGGGAATCTATTATATATAAATAGGGAACTTGAGAAAAATGAAAAATATGAAGTGAGAGTATATTTAGATAATAATAGAGGATTTAAAGAAAGTTTAAAAATGTATAGAAATTTTGCTAGAGCAAAATATATTGTTTTAGATGATTATTATAGACAAATTTATGGATTAAAGTTTAAAAAAGAGGTCGAGGTTGTACAAGTATGGCATGCTTGTGGAGCTTTTAAAAAATTTGGATTTAGTGCTATAGGAAAAGCTGATAGTAATACTAAAGAGTTTGAATTAAATGCACATTCAGCATACACAAAAGTTATTACAAGTTCTAAAAATATAGTTAAAGAATATGCAGAAGCTTTTAATATTGATGAGAAAAACGTATTACCCTTAGGTGTTCCAAGGACAGATATTATGCTTGATGAAGAGTATAGAAGTTTTGTTAGAAGAGCGCTTCAAAGTGAATATCCGGAAATTAAAAACAAAAAAATTATTCTCTATGCACCAACGTTTAGAGGTGGGCCAAAAGAAAGAAAAAATTTTAAATTAGAACTTAATCCAACAGAACTTTTAAAGAATATAGGAGAAGATTATATTTTAATATTAAAGTTTCATCCAAGTGTTCAAAATGGATTGAAAGATGTTTTAATTCCAAAGGAATTAGAAAAGAGAGTGATAAACTTAGAAAGCAAAAAAGATATTAATGATTTAATAGCCATTTCGGAGATAGTAGTGACAGATTACTCATCTGTTGTATTTGAAGGGGCATTATTAGATAAGAAGATTATTATGTTTGCATATGATAAGGAAGAGTATTTAAGAGAAAGAGATTTTTATTATGAATATGATTCGTTTGTACCAGGAAAAATTGCAAAAACTAATGAAGATATAGTGGAAATAATTAATAGAGATGATTTTGATATGAATCGTATTAAAGAATTTAAAAGCAAATTTTTTGACCACTATGATGGACAAGCTTCTAAAAGACTTGTAGAAAATGTGTTTAATTAAACAGTGGAGGAAAGATATGCTAAAAACTATTTTAAAAGAAAATAAAGATAATTTAAAACAAACTATTCTTATTTCAAAGGTTGACTTAGTTAAGTTTTATAAAGGAACTGCTCTTGGGTATGCTTGGGCAGTTATAAGACCTATGGTTACAATTGGAGTATATTTATTTGCATTTACTTTTATCCGTGAAAGTAGTCAAATGGATGGATTTCCATATTTCTTATGGCTTATTGCAGGACTTACACCGTGGTTTTTCATGAGTGATGCTATTGTAGGAGGGGCTATGTCTATTAGAGCATATAGGCATTTTGTTACAAAGATAAAGTTTCCAGTTTCAACAATACCAACATTTACGATATTATCAAAATTATATGTGCAAGTAATGTTAATAGTATGTATAACAGTTATTTTTGCTGTATTTGGATTTTTCCCAGATATATATTATCTACAGTTTTTAGTATATATACCTTTAATGTATGTATTCTTTTTAGTTTTATCATGGAGTTTAGCTTCATTATCAGCTATAAGTAGAGACTTTGAAAATTTAGTTAAAGCTGCAATACAAGCAGTTCTTTGGATGTCACCTATTTTATGGAATATAGAAAGTGTAGGAAATCCACTTTTAAGATTTGTGTTAAAACTTAATCCAATTCATTTCTTTATTCAAGGATACAGAAATATATTTCTTTATAAAAGATGGTTTTTTGAAAGTCCATATATACTTTATTTATTAGTAGTGATAGTTATTTTAGGGATTATAGGAAGTCGTGTATATAAGAGAACGTATAAAGAGTTTACAGATGTGTTATAGGGGAGAGTTAAATGGGAGATTATGCGGTTAGATTTAAAAATTTAGTTAAAGAATATAAGCTTTATAAAAATGATAAAGATAGATTTAAAGATTTATTTTGGGGTAAAAGATATACTCCTTTTAAAGCAGTAGATAATTTAACATTAGACTTACCTAAAGGAGAGGTAATTGGCATTTTAGGTAAGAATGGATCAGGGAAAAGTACAATTTTAAAAATGGTAACTGGTGTTGTATATCCAACGTCAGGTCAAATTGAAGTAAATGGAAGAGTATCAGCACTTTTAGAACTTACAGCAGGATTTGATGGAGAACTTACAGGGAAAGAAAACATATATCTAAAGGGATATTCTATGGGAATGGATAAGAGTGGTGTTGAAGAAATTATTCATTCAATAATAGATTTTTCAGAACTTGGAGAATATATAAATCAACCTGTAAGAATGTATTCAAGTGGAATGAAAGCAAGACTTGGATTTGCAATAGCAGTAAATATAAATCCGGATATACTTGTAGTAGATGAAGCATTAGCTGTTGGAGATGAAATGTTTAGAGATAAGTGTTTAAAAAGAATGGATAAATTCAGAGATGAAGGAAAAACCATTCTTTTTGTATCACATTCATTACCTCAAATGAGAAACTTCTGTACAAAGGGAGCGTGGCTTTATAAAGGAAAACTTATAGATTATGGTGATATAGATGAAATAGCAAATCTTTATAAGCATTTTTTAAATGGTGTGGATATAAAGGATATTATAGAAAATAAACATAAGTATAAAGATTTAATAGAAATAAAACAAAGTCTTACAGACATAGAAATGAAAGAAGAGAAGATTAGCTTCAAAGGATATGTTTCATTAGAGCCACTAGGAAAAGAATATAAAATAGATAATATTTCTTTAGTTCAAGATGGAAAAAGCTTAAAGTTTAAAAATATTTTTGTAAAAAAAAATAAAGATGAAAAACTAAACAGATTAGATTATGATTTTAATTTATCATTTAAAGATATAGAAGATGGGGCATTTAATTTTGAAATTAATATAGATGTAAATGGAGAAAATTACAATAGGCAAGCTTGGTGCACAAGTAAGTTTGGTCAATTTGTAAATGATAAAGAAAGAGTAGAAGTAATAATAAAATCTAATAGATTAAAAATAAAACGTATGAAATAAAATAATGATAATTAGCTTAACAAGTTAGTTTAGCCTATAGATAAAGGACTTTTTCAATTTTGAAAAAGTCCTTTTATCTAATTAAAAAAAATTTATTAAAAAGTAATAGATACTTTATTGTAAAATATTGCAAAAAAAGAGTGGGTAATATATAATGAAAATGTCAAAAAGTTTAGAAAAAGAGGAGTATAAAAACATTAATATAAAAATATCTTTATATTAGTATTTTATGGAAAAAGCAAATTCACCAATAACAAAATAGGGGGAAACTTTATGAATAGGAATAAGTTAAATGTAATTGTGAAAGGTGCAGTTGTAGCAGTTGGAATTTCTATATTTTCTACTTGTGGAAATGGAATAGTAGTGGAAGCAAGAGAAGATAATGAGATTAGAGTAAGTGAAAATGTTTTGAATGATGAAGAGAATATGATGGTGTTATCTTCAAGAAATATTATAGGAAATACAACTGTTTCTGTAGAAACTATGGAAAAGTGGGCTAGAAAAAAAGGGGCAACTAATACATTTATTTCTTTAGCTAAAAAGTATGTAAATCTTTCTAAAGCACATGGAGGAGTTAATCCTGTAATTGCATATGCACAATCAGCAGTTGAGACTGGATATGGTAAGTTTGGGGGAGTTTTAAATGAAAGTTATAGAAATCCTTGTGGACTTAAGACAAAAGATGGTGGAAGCAATACAGATCCAAATGCACATCAAAGGTTTGATTCATGGGATGATGGAGTAAGTGCACATTTAGATCATTTAGCACTTTATGCAGGAGCAGCAGGATATCCAAGAAAAGATACAAAGGATCCAAGGCATTTTTCAAGTATTTTTGGAAAAGCTAAAACTATAGAAGCATTATCAGGAACATGGGCAACTGATACAAAGTATGGACCTAAAATTACTAAATTAGTTAACGAGATTGAAGAGTTAGGAGGAGCTGTAACGCCACCAGTAGAACCACCAAAACCGATAGATCCTCCAGTAATACCACCAGTTGTTTCAGAGAGAATGGGAATTGTAACGGCAAGTGCTTTAAATGTAAGACAAGGTATGGGAACAAATACAAAGGTTATGGGTTCTTTAAAGAGAGGAGCAAAAGTAACTATTGTAGAAACAAAGAATGGTTGGCATAAGATAAAATATGGTACAGGCTATGGATATGTAAGCGCAGATTATATAAATGTTAGTGGTGGTGCTACAAATCCAGAACCATCAAAGCCAACACCTCCACCAATAGTAAGTGGAAGTAAAGAGGGGGTAGTAACAGCAAGTGCTTTAAATATAAGGCAAGGTATGGGGACAAATACAAAGGTTATAGGTTCATTAAAAAAAGGAACTAAAATAATTATAGTAGAGACAAAGAATGGTTGGCATAAAATAAAGCATGGAAGTTCATATGGATATGTGAGTGATGATTATGTAACAATAATAGGAACCGATTCAGGAAATTCAGGTGCAGAGAAAAGTGGAACAGTAACAGCAAGTGCTCTAAATGTAAGATCAGGAATGGGAACAAATACAAAAGTTGTAGGTTCATTAAAAAGAGGAAGTAAAGTAATTATTGTAGAAACGAGAAATGGTTGGCATAAGATAAAATATGGAAATTCATATGGATATGTAAGTGCAGATTATATTAGATAGTTAAGAGTTAGAAATTAAAAATTAAGTGACTTGCAAGCAAGTCTAGGAAAAAAACTTGCTTTGGCAAGTTTTTTTATTTAATTCTAAATTATTAAATTTAAATTACTAACGTAATATGATAGAATGAAAGGGATTTGATTAAATTAAAGTAGAAGAAAGAGGATTTATGAATGAGTAATGAGATATTTAAGGATATTTTAGAGAATTTTGATTTTAAAGGGGTTTGTGTTTGTAAGGAATGTCATAATGTCGGTAATATAAATGACACTACTATGGTAACTTATAATGACAATGGTCAAGAAGTAAAGTATGTAGTGCAAAGGATTAATCATAATATTTTTACTGATGTCCATAGTTTAATGAATAATATTGTAAAAGTTACTACACATATTTCTAATAAAGTATTAGAGAATGGTGGAGATGTAACTCGTGAATCTTTAAATTTAATTAAGACTAAGAGTGGAGCTTATTACTTTAAAACTGACAAGGGAAATTATTATAGAGCTTTTGAATTTATTTATAATGCTAGAACTTTTATGAAGGTTGAAAGTGAGAAACATATTTATGAAGCTGGAAAAGCTTTAGGAAAGTTTCAAAAATATTTAGGCGATTTTAATGTAGATGAACTTTTTGAAGTTATACAAGATTTTCATAATACACCTAAAAGATATAAAGCGTTTATAGAAGCAGTTAATGAAAATAAGGCAAATAGAGCTTTATCAGTAAAGGCAGAAATTGATTTTATAAGAGAAAGAGAAAATGAATTAAGTAAGCTTGTAGATTTATGTGAAAAGGGAGAAATTCCAATTAGAGTAACTCATAATGATACAAAGTTTAATAATATAATGATAGATGAAAGTACAGGAGAAGCAGTTTGTGTCATTGATCTAGATACAGTAATGCCAGGACTTTCACTTTATGATTTTGGTGATGCTATAAGATCAGGATGTAGTACTGCTGAAGAGGATGAAAAGGATTTAGAAAAAGTAACTATAGATATGGTTCTTTATGAAAACTTCCTAAAAGGAATTTTAGAAGAATGTGGATATACCTTGACTAAGGTAGAAAAGGAAAATATATCTTTTTCAGCTAAACTTATAACTATAGAGCTTGCAATGAGATTTTTAACTGATTACTTAAATGGCGATGAATATTTCAAAGTAGATTATGAAGAGCATAATTTAGTTAGAACTAGAAATCAGTTAAAACTTGCAAGTGAAATTGAAAAAAAATTAAATGTCTAAGAAATTAAGCTTCCTTATGAGGAGGCTTTTTTTATTTCGCATATATATTTGAAAATATTAGTAATGATATTAATATTTAGAAGAAGATGGATGGAAATTGTATTAATGGTAATTATGAACGTAGAGATATTTTTTTAAGGAATTTTTTGGATTTATAAATATATATTTTTTAAATTCTGTTAGGAAGATGTTTATTTTATGTATAATAAAAGAATAATTTTAAAAAAATAAATCTAAAGAGTAAAAAAAAAATCTAAATATTGAAAAAACATTTTGTGGAATATACTATTGATAAGTAACAAAAAATAGAAAAAATATAATAAGGAATTATATTTTTATATTTATATTTAAAATTTAAGAGGAGGATGTGTTAGATGGAAAAAACAGAAGAGGGTCTAAAAAGGGGCCTAAAAGAAAGACATATTAGCATGATAGCACTTGGAGGCGCGATTGGAACAGGGATATTCCTTGCAATGGGAGACAGTATACATACAGCTGGTGTTGGTGGGGCATTAGTTGCCTATGGTGCTATTGGAATAATGGTATATTTTTTGATAACAAGTTTAGGAGAAATGGCAACATTCATGCCTATTTCAGGATCTTTTGGAGTTTATGCAACTGAATTTGTTGATCCAGCATTTGGATTCGCGATGGGATGGAATTATTGGTATAACTGGGCAATAACAATTGCAACAGA
>NZ_JBOGCC010000159.1:0-19444 GCF_051656525.1 Clostridium sp.
CTTCTACTATTTGCTTTTCACTCATTCCATAAACAAGTAAATCTGCTCCTGAATCTATAAGAATTGAATTTCTTACTGAATTGCTCCAATAATCATAATGTGCCATTCTTCTAAGACTTGCTTCAATTCCACCAATTACAATATTTATATTTTTAAATGCTTCTCTTAATTTATTACAATAAACTATTGTTGCTCTATCTGGTCTAAGCCCCATTTTCCCACCTGGTGAATAAAGATCTTTATCTCTTAATCTTTTACTCACTGTATAGTGGTTTACCATAGGGTCCATGTTTCCACCATTAACTAAGAATCCAAGTCTTGGTCTTCCAAGTTTCTTAAAGTCATCTAAACTATGCCAATCAGGTTGTGGAATTATCCCAACTTTATATCCTGCATCTTCTAATACTCTTGATATAATAGCTGTTCCAAAACTATGATGGTCTATGTATGCATCTCCTGTTACTATAATGAAATCACATTGCTCCCAGCCACGCTCTTCCATATCCTCTCTACTTATAGGTAGAAAGCCTTTTGTTTTAGTCATTTAATCACCTTCTATTTTTCTATTATTCTTATGTTAAAATACTTATTTTTTTACTCATATCTTCTTATTATATATCTTTATACTTTTAAAGCCTACCTTATTTCTCAACTTTTTTAGAATTTAAATTAAATATCCATATTTTTTCATCTCATTTTTTTAATATTTTAACAAAAAAAGATGATTTATCTATTTTTAATAAATCATCTTTATATTCTATCCAAATATTTTTTTATCAACCTTTAAATATAATCTTTCAATAGGTTTTCTTAAAAGTTTTTTATAAATGATACTCATAATTATAACAACTATGTATGCACCTATAACATCTCCTGGATAGTGATTTCCAACAAATACTCTTGAAAATGCTACAAATACTGTTCCTATTATCATTATTACTCTTAAAACTTTACTAAACCATCCAAGTCCTAATGCTATACTAAATGTTCCTATAACATGGTCACTTGGGAAAGATGCATCTGCCTTATGTGGCACTAAAAGATTTACTTGATGCGTTACGAAAGGTCTTGGCTCAAACCAAATCTTTCCTATAATAGAGCTCACAAGTAAGTTTATTACTGTAAATACTCCAGTACTTATTGCAACTTTTCTTATATTCCTATCTCTTTTTCTCATTCCTATTATAAATACAGCAAGTAATATTAATGCATATATAATGGGAACAACTTTAGTAAAGAATATCATAATCCAATCTAATACTGCACTTTTATACGCCAGTCCATTAATCAAGTAAAATAAGTGTAGATTCCAACTCATTTTTTACTCCCCTTTTCTTTTGTTTTATAGCAAAAAATTATGCCAATATTATTAATATTAGCATATTATTTTTAATTATTCTGTTACTTTTTAATTAAGATTTTCTCTTTAAACTTTAAACAAATTTGAGTTTTTGCAATTATTATATAAGGAATTACTATATACTATCCTACTTCAAAGCTTATTTCTAAAAAAGAATCAATATAAAAAACCCAATATAAAGTTTCATTAACTCTCTTTTTATATTAAATATTATACAATCCCCTTTTTTTTATGAATAATTGAATGTTAAAAAGGGCTGTTATAAAACAACCCTTTAAGCTAATGCTATACTTATCACTTCTTCTATATCGCTCTCTATAACATCCTCTTCTAATGGAATATCTTCTTCATCATAATTTGGAGTAATTACCTCAACAAATTCAACTTGATCTAAATCTTCAATATCTTTTAAATATTCTTCATCAATTACTTCAAGCTCATTTGAATCTACCTTTACTGTTCCTATACATGTTGCACTAAATATAAATATTTCTTTAACTACAAATTGTATTTTCACCACTCTTCTACTAATCATATCTTTCTCCATAAAATTTATTTATTTTATCTATATGAAAGATATTTTTAAGTTGTTCTATCTTTTTAAAAATAATTCTCTCCAAGTATTCTTATTTACTACTCCAGTAACTTTTAGCCCATATTTTTTTTGAAATCTTTTTACTGCTGCTATTGTATACTCACCATGAATACCATCTATTCCTCTTGGTCCTACACTAAACTCATTCTTCTCTAATCTTTCTTGAACAATTTTAGTAATTGGGCCTCGTGCATTTCTCATAATTAATATACATTTATCTAAAGTTTCTTGAGTAAAACACCCATTTACTTTTAATCCTGCTTTAAATTGAATATTTAATTCTTCTTGTAATCTTACTACTATTTCTCCTTGTATAAACCCCTTCATACTTTCGCATTTGCTCACTGGATTTATTACAGACTCTATATTAGAATTTGAGTTACTCTCATTCTTCGCTTCAGTTTTATTTTTTTTAGAATTTTCTTTTTTCGCTATTTTATTAGTTCCTTGTTTTTCTTTATTTGAACTTTTTTCATCTTTTTTATTCTGCTCTTCTTTTGGTTTTGCTTCATGATTATTGCAATATCCACAATCACAACTGCCTACCGGATTTAATATTACACATTCCTTAATTTCACTTATTTCAAAGTTTATCTCTCCCACAAAGAATTTATCTGAATAACTAAAACAAACCCAGTCACTCCATACTGTACTATTTCTTGGCTTTTCTTTTTCTTTATCTACTACCCAAAGCATAGTGTTTCTAAGTCTTATATCTAAATTTTTATTTGCAAACTCTATTTCAGATTTTAATATACAATCAAAATTTAACCCTTCTTTTACTCTATCTAAAAGTTTAAGACATTTATCTGAAAACATCTTCTTATTTATCCCTTCATTTTTATTTACTTCTATTACTGGATAAATATCCGGATTTATTTTTTTTATTATGTTTCCAATAAACATTGCTTGTAAATTAACTGATTTTTCTAAATCCACTTCAACAACTATACCCACTAAAAGATTTTCCTTTTTAGCCTTATTACATATCTCTTGAGTATTTTTTTTATTCCATTTTATACTACATGGAACTTTTAAAACTACTGCATCTATACCCTTATTTTTTATCTTTTTTAAATCAATCTTCTCATTACACTTTTGTATAACTACAGCCTTTTTCCCATCTATTTTTTTCCCTTTCATTCCCCTTCCTCCAAAACATTTTACTATTATATAAGTATCCTATTTTGAAAAAAGTGTGACTTCTTTTTAAAATGCTAAAATTCTTTCTCTTACCTTATCATTATAAATACCACCATGTGCACAAATTAATGTATCTATATCATAATTTAAAAGATTTTTTATTGATTCCTTTGCTTTTTCCATATCAAGAGTATATTGAGGATTTGATGGAATAAGTTCTCCATCCACTACTACTAAAGCATCACCTGTAATTAAAGTTTTCTTTTCTTTTACTAAAACAGATATATGTCCTGGCATATGTCCTGGTGTTTCTATTATCTCTAATCCACCTGCTACATTAATAATATCTCCATTCTTTACTATTTCATCTACTTTAACAGTTTTAACATTACCAATTCTAGCTTTATATGCTTCTAACTCTTTTCTCTTTTCACTATCAACTTTATCAATTATTTTATTTACATTTTGAACTCTTAAAAATTCTTCTTCACCACTTATGTACTTAGCTTCTTCCTTTGATGCTAAAACTTTAACATTTGGGTGATTTTTCTTAATATCAGCTAAACTTCCCATATGGTCTAAGTCTTGATGAGTTATTATTACTTTAGTTAACTTTTCTATATTCATTCCTTTTTTAGCTAACTCTTCTTTTATCATTTCATAAGAATTTACTAATCCACAATCTACTAATACTAGTTCATTTTCATCTTCAATAGCTCCCATATTAACTCTAAAATCCTTATTCATTTCATCTCTTACTTCTATAGCTTCTACTTTTATCATTTTGTATACCTTCTTTCTTATCATTTTAAGCATTATTATTATTTTACATAATACCAAAAATATATGTATTTTTATTTAAGCCTTTATTTTACACAAAAGTTTCAAATTATATTTCTATCCAAAATCAAAAAGAGATTGCTTCCTTTTATGAAGCAATCCCCTTATATCCTATGCTATTTTATATCTATTTTTCATATAACTAATATTTTCAAAACCTTCTCTTGATAATGTTGTTATCATATATAGTCCATTTCTATTTTCTATTTGAATTCCAACATCATCTTTTACTTCTTCATCAAATGAATGTATATTTATCACATCACCATTTATATTAATAGCTTGTTTTACATTTTTATACTCTAAGAATGGAATATATAATTTATTTCCTTCAGTTCTTATATATTTAAAAAATTGCTCCTCTAAACATTCATTATGCTTAAACCTTAAAATATCATCTTCTTCAGTTCCTTCTATCCACCATAATATATCCTTATGGTTCAGTTCTTTTCTATAATAATTTAATACATCCCTTATAAATGATTTTGCATTGAAATCATCAACCTTTATCTTTAATAATCTACACATATAAACATCCCCTTTTCTTTTGTTAACTATTTATTAATATTATACATATTTTAGACTTTTTTGTCTAGTTTTTTCATTTTTTATTTTATTTTTATTATCAAATTAAAATTTCTTATACTAAAGTTAACCCTAATGTAATATTAGCGTTAAATTCATATGGTATTATATATTAAATAACGCTTTATTTTATTTTAGTAATTTACATTGGAGGTATTATATGAAAAAACGTAAATTTCCTTTAATTCCTACAGTTATTTCTATAGGAGTTATCTTAGCAATTGTAAGTATTATTGCTTATTATTTTATATATCAAGATTCTATGGTTGTTACAGCAGTTAATAATTCAAAAACTGCTTTAGAAAACGGTCAATTACAAACTGCTATTTCTGACCTTTCAAACTTAGATACTAGAACATATGCTGATAACGAGCTTGTGCAAACACAAGAAACTGCAATTCAAAATTTTAAAAATATTTCAGCTCAATATAATGAAGCAATTTCAGATATGAATAATTCAAATTATCCTGAATGTATATCAGTATTAAATTCTTTACATACTGACAATAAATATTTAACTGAAAGAATTAAGAATGCACTATCTATAGCAAATACTGGCTATGCACAACTTCTATATAAAGAAGGAATTGAAGCACTTCAAGCTGGAAATAGTCAATCTGCTTCAAATTATTACAATACTCTTTCAAGCAAGTATCCTGATAGTCCTTTTACAAAACAATTAGAAGCCTATTTAAATGGAACTGCTAAAGGAACAATCCACTCATTAAATATAGAAATCTCAAGACCAATGATTTCGCCAATTGGAGCAACTCCTACCCCAGCTCCTACACCACAGACAGCCCAAGTAGCTACACCATCAACTCAAGATGCGACAGCTCCATCTGTCTCAAATACGCCACAAAATTCTGGAAATTCTAATTCTGGAAATGAAAATAGTCAACAACAAAATAGCAACACTAATAGCACTTCAAATTCAAGTACTCAAAGCAATACACAAAGCAGTTCAAATAGTACTCAATCACCAAGTGCACCTACTCAGACACCTGATACTTCAAATAACCAAAGCCAAAGTAATAATTCAGGTTCAAGTAGTAGTAATTCATCTAGTTCTAGTTCATCTTCTAGTTCTAGTAACACACAAGCTCCACAACCTACTCCTTCTAAAGGAAGTAGCCAATCATCTTCTAGTTCTACACCTGCGACACATGCAACTGGAACTAAAGATGTTCAAAAAAATTAATCTAAAAAAGGAACTGAGTTTATCAGTTCCTTTTAAATTTCTTTAAATATTTCATCTGTCACTTTTTTATATATAATTGATTTAACACTTTCCTTTTCTCTTAATGATACTTTATCTTCTTTTAATATTTCATTTGTTTTTCTATCTACTATTTCTTTTACTTTACTTAAATCTACACCATTAATTTTTTTATATCTTTTATCATACTTTCCTCTTTCTTCTTCTACTTTTTTATTCTTTTTTATTTTTAACTCAACAACAGTTGCACCAATTACTGTCCCACCTATTATAGATGTCCACAAAACTAAATCTATCATATTTTACCTCTAACATTTTCTTTACTATAATTTTATGCTAGAAATTATAGTATAATTCTGCTTTTTTTATCTTTCTTTTTCTAATCTAAGTAATAGTTGAATATTTTGTAGTTCGCAATCATTTAACTCAGCATCTGAACCCTTAAATGAATGATTTTCAGTATACCAATCTTTTTCATTAAAATAGCTTTTAAATGGTTCTTGCTTAAAAATGTACCCATGCCTTGCATATATTTCTGATCTAGCTATAGCTAATTCTTCTTTTGAATAAATTCGTAGTTCATCTTCATTTAAATATCTCAATCCACTATCTGGAAAAAGCATATTATCAGTTTCACTAATTATACCTTCATCATGCTCATTATCATCATTTTCATCTAACTTTATTATTATATTAGTATATAAGCTATCTTTTAAATCGTATCCAAATTTACTTGCTTCATCTAATAATTTTTTTGCTTCTCTATAATCACCCTTATCATATTTCTCTATTGCACTACTTTTTAAAACTTCTACTGCTATTTTATTTTTTTCCTCATCTTTTAAATTTTCTATTCTCTTTAAATAGCCAATATTCGTTGAATCTTTTTTCAATATCTTCCTTACATCATCTTTTATTAAATCAAACTTTTCAAGCTTTGCAATTTTATCATAATATATAAATTTTTCACTTACACTACTAGTAGCTTCAATATCTTTTTGGTATTTTTTATATAAAATATCATCATATAAAAAATATCCTATTGCACCACCAACTCCTATTATCAAAATTAAAGCTACTCCTATTATTTTCCCCTTAAATTTTTTCTTTCTATTCTCAATCTTTTTAGGTTTTTCTTCTGAATCTTGTATTCTTTCTTTTTGTAATTTAACTTTAGGTTTTTCTAAGCTTACCATAGCCCTTGATTCTTTTCTTCTCTTTGACTCTTCCTTTACTCTCTCTTCTTCTCTTAATTTAGCTTCTTCATTTATATTAATTTCCTTTTCTTCTTTAACTTCATTTACTATTTTAATCTCATTTTCTAGACCGCACTTTGCACAAAATCTTACATTATCATTTAATTTATTCCCACACCTTTTACAAAATTTCATGTTGCTTTAATCCCCTTTTTATTTTTTATATTCCATATACTTATCATATACTCTCTTAGAAATATTGCTTATAAAGTTTTCTTGATTCTCCTTACTTCCATTATCAGTAGTAACACAAATAACATATGCCCCTTTATTAGTTACTACTATTCCTGCATCATTTTCTATATTTGTATATTCTCCTGATTTATGTGCAACCTTTACACTTTTTGGTAATTTATTAGGAATCTTCTTCTTTACTGTATTTCTCTCCATTAAAGCAATCATTCTTTTATCTACTTCCTTAGATACAGCTTGACCATTATATATTTTACTTAAAGTAAGTGCTAAATCAGATACTGATGTATAATTTTCAATCCCACTATTTATTGCATTTGAATCCATCATTTTTCTATTTAACTCTGTATCAACACAACCAATTGCTTTTATTCTTCTATTTATATTATCCATTCCTAAGTGATCTATTAACATGTTAGCTGCCACATTATCACTTGTTGTCATCATAGCTTTTAACAGTTCTTCTATACTATATTCTTTCCCAATTGGACTACCTTGAATAGTTCCAGAACCACCAACTTTATCACTTTGTGTATATACTAACTTTATCTCCCTTATCAAAATTAAGATTATTCAAAAAATCTATAGCTGAAGTTTTACATTCTTCCATATTATTTTCCATACTTGAACTTGTATCCATTATCATATTAATACTAATCTTTTCATCTTCATTTAGAAATTTAATCTCATCAATCTCTCTTTCAACTAATTCTCCATTTACTTTTTCATTCAATATAAAATCCCCTGTAGTTAAACTTTCCACTATATTTCTATCCTTAGAATCTTCTACTGTAAAATAAAGCTTTATCTCCGGAAAATAATTTGTATCAACTTGTACTAAATCAATCCTTACTTCCTCTCTATTATTCGCCTCTTCTTTCTCTTTAAACATAAACTTTTCTACTCCACAACTTACAAATGTAAATGGTACTAACATCATCCCTAATAAAGCTGCATTTAACTTTCTTCTCATAACTTCCCCCTTATAAACTCTTTTATTTTTACTGTATACTTACATTTTAATCTTCTATATTGATATTTATGTTTATCTTAAAATAAAAAAACTTCGCAGAAAATTATTTCTAATCTTCTACGAAGTTTCAATTTAAACTACTTATTATTTTTCACCATAAAGTTTAGCTATATTAACTATTGTTTCTACTGCCTTTTCCATTGACTCAACTACAACATATTCAAATCTTCCATGGAAGTTTTCTCCACCAGTAAATATATTAGGACAAGGTAATCCCATAAATGAAAGTCTAGCACCATCAGTTCCACCTCTAATTGGTTTTATTGTAGGTACTACGTCTGCCATTTTCATAGCCTTTTCTGCAGTTTCAATAATGTGCATTTCTGGTTCTACCATTTCTTTCATATTTCTATATTGGTCAGTTATAGTCAGTATTACTCTATTTTCATACTTCTCATTTAATTTTTCTGCTGCCTTTTTAAAATCTTCTTTTCTTTTTTCATATGACTCTTCAAAGAAATCTCTTATAATAAACGCCATATTTGTTTCTTCAACTTCACCTTTTATACTTATTAAATGTGAGAATCCTTCATAATTATCTGTCTTCTCTGGAACTTCATTTAATGGAAGCATTGATAAGAATTCATATGCTATCATTTGTGAATTTACCATTTTATCTTTAGCATATCCTGGATGAACGTTCTTTCCTTTTATAGTAACTTTCGCACCTGCAGCATTAAAGTTTTCATATTCAAGTTCTCCAATTCTTCCACCATCTATAGTATAACCAAAATCTGCATCAAATCTTTTTACATTAAAGTGGTCTGCACCTCTTCCAACTTCTTCATCAGGCGTAAATCCAACTTTAATATCACCATGCTTTATTTCTGGATGATTTACTAAATACTCCATTGCTGTCATTATTTCAGATATTCCAGCTTTATCATCTGCTCCTAAAAGAGTAGTTCCATCTGTAGTAATTAAAGTTTTTCCTACATATTCCTTCATCTCTGGAGATTGTTTTGGATCTAAACTAAACTCTTCATTTAATTTTATTATGCTACCATCATAATTTTTAATAATTTGTGGATTAACACATTTTCCATTCATATCAGGTGCTGTATCCATATGAGCTATAAATCCAACTTTTTTAGCTCCTTCAACATTTCCTTTTAATGTTGCATAAATATATCCATTTTCATCTTGTTCTACATCTACAAGTCCAATCTCTTTAAGTTCTTTAACTAACGCATCACCTAATACTAGTTGTCCCTTAGTACTTGGTACTGTATTACTTTCTTCATCTGACTTTGTATCAAATTTAATATACTCTAAAAATCTTTCTTCTACCTTCTTCATTTATATCACTCCATTTCCTTTTTCTATATATATTCATTTTACATAAATATATAGATTTTCTAAAGCTTTATTTATACTTTTCTATCTTTTCTACAATAGCTAATGCATCCTTAGTTGGAAGTCCCCTTATTTTTCCTGGTATATCACTTATATCTTTAAGATTTTCTAATATGTCTTCTAATCCATTATCACTTTTAGTCATATTATTCATATGATCTCTAAGCTTTAATACCTTTTCTTCTTCTGTACTTTCTTTGCTATTTAATATTTCCATTAATATACTCATTAACTCTTTATGTAAATCACCATGCTTATCCTTATCTTTTATATTCTCACCATATTGAACTTTATGACTTTCTATCCTCTTCGTCTTTATACTTCCAGCAATTTTAAGCCAATCTATTTCATTTTCATTTTTTATTATATCTAAATCCCCTAAGCACTCATCTATTATAGTCAATCTTTTTATTTCATGTTCTAAAACTCTCTTCTTCTCCTTTAACCTTTCAATATTTTCTTTTGAGTTAGATTCAAGAACTTTTCTTATTTCCTCTATAGAAAACCCTAAAAATTTTAATGAAATTATCTTCCTAAGTTCCTGTATATCTCTACTAGTATAAAATCTGTATCCTTTATCATTTTTATAACTAGGCTTTAAAAGGTCTACTTTATCATAATATTGTAATGTTCTAACAGTAATTCCTAACATTTCAGCTATTTCTTTAGGCTTATAATATTTTTCTTCTTTCATCTTTTTCTCCTTAGTTTATCTTCTTTATTTTTATTATACTCTTTTTATAATAAGACATCCAAAAATATATTTTTTTCTGCTTCTCTCTATCAAAACAAAAAGACTAAAGGTAATTAAACCTCTAGTCCTTTATTATTCTTTTATGATTTGATTACATTATTTTTTGTATCTTCTAAAATCTTTCCATCACTTACCGTAATAACTCTATCTGCTTTTGCTGCAATTCTATTATCATGAGTTATTATTACAAAAGTTGTGTTAAACTCTTTATTGATTTCTCTTAAAAGGTTGTATACTTCTTCTGTTGTATTAGAATCAAGATTTCCTGTTGGCTCATCTCCAAGTATTATTTTAGGATTATTTATTAATGCTCTTGCAATAGCGCCTCTTTGCTGTTGTCCTCCTGAAAGGTCAGTTGCTTTATTATTTTTTACACTTGTTAGGTTAACTATCTCAAGAAGCTTCTCCGCTCTATCTAATACTTCTTTAGTTACTTTTTTTCCTGATAATCTATATGGCATTAATACATTTTCAAGTACTGTGAACTCTGGTAACAGATAATGGAACTGAAATATAAATCCTATCTCCTCATTTCTTACTCTTGCAAGTTCATTTTTGCTCATTTTATCAGTTCTTTGTCCATTTATGTGAACTTCTCCCGATGTTGGAGTATCTAATGTCCCCATAATATTCATCATTGTAGATTTCCCACTACCACTTTGACCTATTATTGAAACAAATTCTCCTTCTTCTATACTTAAATTTATATCAAATAAAACTTGTGTTTTTACTTTATTACCATAAACTCTATTTATGTTTTTTAAATTTAAAACTTCCATTCCCTTTTCCTCCTTAGTTGTTTCTTATAACTTCCATTGGATCTAATTTTAGTGATTTAGATGCTGCAAATACGGCTGCAAGAATTGCTACAATTATTGCTATTATCATACTTATTACTAAATATCCTATATAAACTTGTCCTGTTACAATTGGTGCACCTGATGGTGTTTTTATTACATGTGAGAATAACTCAAATAGTCCAACTCCAAGTATTCCACCAACTATTGAACCTATTACTCCAAGTATTCCACCTTGGTAAATAAAGATAGCAGCTGCTCCTCTATTTTTAATTCCCATAGCTTTTAAGATACCAATTTGTTTTGATTTTTGCATAACTGATACTGCAAGTACTCCTGCTATACTCATTGCTACTGAAATTATTATAAATACTTGAATAGTCATGCTTGATGAACTTTGTCCACTTAATGCATTTAATAAACTTGGATTTGTTTCTTTCCAGTTTGTAACTTGAAGACTACTATTTATTTTACCTTGAATTCCACTTGCTATAGTATCTGCTGTAAATATATCTTTATTATAAAGTTTCATTTCTATTGAGTTTACTTTACCTTTTTCTCCAAAAAGATTTTGTGCATAATTTAAATCTGTAACCATCCATGAGTTATTAAGTTGTGCTACATCAAAATTTGCAATACCACTTACAACCACTGTCTTTGTTGCCATATTAGGTTCTGAGAAAGTTATTTTATCACCAACATTATATCCATATTTTTTAGCGATACCTTCTCCTATTACAACTTGATTTTCTTTAGTTGGCATATTACCTTTAACTAAATCTTTTGTAACTCCATAAATATTTTGTCCTTGTCCAAAGTTCATTCCTCTAACCAATATTGATGTACTAGCTGAACCTTTTGTAATAATTCCTGGTGTATCTAAAACTCCTGTTATTTCTGATACTTGTGGATAATCTTTCTTTATCATACTTATTATACTGTCATAATTTTCAAATGCTTTACTACTATTATCTTTATTAGCTATTGTAACTTGTGATGTATTTCCCACTATTTGATTTATTTGATCATTATTAAGATTCTTAATAAGTAACCCTAAAAATATTTGTACTGTTACACCTAGTGCAATACCAAGTGCAATTAACGTTGTTTGTGCTTTACTAGATTTTAAAAATCTACCAGCTATCTTTAAGTTTATTCCCATGTTCTTTCTCTCCTTTTTCTTCTGTTCTATATTTTTATTCTAGGCTATTACCTTAGGTTATACTCAATAGAAAAACTCATTGTTTAAAAAATATTAATAATTATTATCTACAAATATTTATTATTCATAATTATAAATTATTTATTTAATACTAATATTTAGAATTCCCCTCTATATTTTTAATTTAAATAAATATATAATAATAATGACTTTAACAAAAGATAATTTTAGGAGGAAAATTTTTTGCATAATGAATTAGACTATAGTTCTCTGCTTGTAATATCAATAATCGCTTTTATTACACCTTTTTTGGTTTCAAAACTAAAGCGATTAAAGATTCCATATCAAGTTGGAGAAATTATTATTGGTATACTAGTTGGAAAAACATTTTTAAATATTGTACATTCAGATATATCTATATTATTTCTATCTAACTTAGGTCTTGCATACTTAATGTTTTTAAGTGGACTTGAAATTAATTTCAATGATTTAAAAAGATGTAAAAATGGAGATTCAGTTTTAAAACTACCAATACAACTTCTTATATTTTCATTTATAGTTGCCATAATCTTATCTTTCTTTGGATTAAAACTTATAGGAATAGATAAAGGATATATTTTATTTGCCTTTATTTTTATGGCAGCATCACCAGGACTTGTAGTTCCTATATTAAAAACTAAAAATATTATTACAAGTGAGCTAGGTCAGCTTATCTTAACATTTAGTATTCTTTGTGAGTTTTTATCTATTATAGGTACAACAGTTATTTTTTCAGTTTCAGAAAATGGGCTTACACTTAAAAGCTTTGAATTTGTTTTAATATTTGTCTTCGCTTTAATTGTATATATAGTATCTAAAATATTTATGAAAAGACATGATTTTACTATTCCATCTTTTAAGAATATTCATATTATTGTAAGAGCTGCATTTCTTTTAATATTAGTTCTTGTTGCAATTGCAGAAAGGCTAAATACTGAAATTGTACTTGGTGCATTTTTAGCAGGAATGATTTTCTCAATTCTTTCTGGAAAAGCAAAAGAAGAAATTTCACATCAACTTGATATTATTGGGTATGGTTTTTTAATACCTATATTCTTTATTATGGTTGGGGTAAATGTTGATTTAAAAATTATAGTTGAAGACCCTAGGGTTTTATTAAAGGTTTTAGTTCTTTTAATAATCTTCTTCTTAGTTAAACTTATTCCATCACTTATTATGACTAAGAAATTTGGAATTAAAAATTCAATAGCAAGTTCAACAATCTTAACTGCTCAATTAAGTTTAGTTATAGTATCAGCACAACTTGCTCTTCAATTTAAATTTATAAATACTTCAGATTATTCTGCTTTCATAATAACAACAATAATATCCTGTATATTATTCCCTGTTATATTTGAAAAGCTTATGCCATCTGAAGAAACACTTCCTGAAACTAAAGATACTCATATCATAGTTCGTGAAGTTTTACTTACAAATAAAGCATTTGAAGATAGACCTTTAAAAAATTGTAACTTCCCAAGTACATGTAGAATTTTCTCATACATCAGAAATGATGAAGAGATAATTCCAAACGGAAACTCCATTTTAAAAGATGGAGATATAATAATTTTAGTTGGAACACATGACCATATTGAAGAAACTATAAATCTTTTAGGAAATCAAAATCATTAAAAAAAGCTATCATACGCTTTGTATGATAGCTTTTTTACTTATATCTTAACTTTTTAATTTGCTCTTAAAGCCTCTGCTTCAATCATAGCCTTTTGCTCTTTCTCAATCTTTTTCCAGTTCCAATATCCATAGAATGAACTAACTAAATATTGTGCCCACATTATAGACCCTGATAAGTATACTATTGAGAAGTGAGGTGCTTTTATGAATGATTCTACAAATAATACAAACCCTACATTTGAGAATATCCAGAATATCCATTGCTCTATATATCTTCTTGATGTTAAATAGAATGCAAATGTTGTTAATATTCCTGATATTGAATCCATCATAAGTGATGGATCTTTCTTTATCTCTCCACCAAATATAGCATGTACTCCATATGGTAAGTATTTAATAAATAACATATATAAATACCAACAAATTACTAATGCAATAATAATTTTTGGCCATTGTCCTTTTTTAAATCTTTTAACTCTTACTACATCACCAGTTCCCTTAGCTAAACTTCTCTTCCAAGAAATAAGCCCTATAATTTGTAGTGGTAATGTTAACAATATAGTTTTTACAGCTTGCCCATAAAGACATCCCATTAATGAGATTATAAGCATTGCTACTGTATTTAATATCCACCAAAAATAAAGAATTAAATTTCCTCTTACTTGGTAAATTGATGTTACTACACCAGATAAAGTCGCTACTAAACCTACTATTCCTCCAACTGTAAGCACATCTACAAGTCTTCCTCCTGGTAAAAATGCTGGTATAAAAAATGTTACTACACTAGCAACCATGAAAAATACAAAAAACACCTTTTGAAACAGTGTATATGAATTAAAAAATTTCATCTTATTCCCTTTTCCTTCGTATCAATTTTCGGAAAAATATTTTCCTTATTTATATTAGTGTTTTTCATATATTTTTTCAATATATATATTATTTAATTATCTATTTATTAAATATTTATAACTTATACTAATCATTTACTAATTTTTCTTTCTTTATCACTTCTCCTTATAAAATCCTTCATCTTTTATACGAATTTCACCACATTAAAAAATGATGAACTTTCGTTCATCATTTTTATTTTATTATTTTTTTATTCATATTTTTCACTTTATCTTAAAGCTATCATATGTTACTTGCAATATTTTATTATAATTTTCCTTCTTATCTTCTGCAAAACTATACTTAAACTTAGCTATCTTTTCTTTATTTACTATTCCACTTTCATAATAAACTAATCCATTTTCTTTCCACGATATTACATAACGCTCTTTTTCATTTACCTTATATAAAATCTTTCCTAAGTTTGCTTTTCTAAGTTCTGCATATTCTTTTGAAGATAATCCTTCTTCATTTTCTAATGATTCAATTTCTAAAGTTAATGGCACAGGCTCTCTCTTTACCTCTTCACTCTCATTATCCTTATTTTTCTTTTCATCTTCTATTTCTTTTTCAGTTTTCTTATTTTCTAATTCTTCTAATATACCTGAAAATTTTATTACTTCGCCCTCTTCTTTTACAAGTTCTTTTGGATGCTTTAACTCTATTCCACTTTTTCCATCTACAAAACCATCAAAACCTTCCTCTGCTTTTTCAGTTTTTACTTCTTCAGTTTTCTTTTTAGTTTCACTATCCACTTCTGAACTTCCACAAGAAACCATTATTCCTAATGATGCCACTATTAAAATTCCAAGTATTATTTTTCTCTTTCTCATTTTCCCCCACCCTTTTCCTCTCTTAAAAAGGAATTATATTCCTCTAATATATTTAATCACATATTAGGAATATTTTGTAGTAAAAGTAATATATCTTCATAAATTTTTTCTATTTCCTCAAAAGTTCCTTCAATAGAATTTGGTAACCTTTTCATATTTTCTAAGTTCTTTTCTTCTATATTAGGATTTTTCAGTCCTGTTCCTGCTAAAACCAATACATTATCTAATAATATTGCACCACTTATTTCTGAGACTAATATACACATTTTTGTTTTAACATAAAAATATTCACTTTTATCAATTACTAAAAGATTTCCTATTTTTTCAATCTTTATTTTATTCTCTAATTCATATCTCATAAATCACCTCTAAGTACAATTATTTATATATACTATCTTTTTATTCATATCTCCTAAATTTGCTACTTTTCTTCTCATTTATATATAATAGATATATAAATTTAATTTTTTAGGAGGAAATTTTTATGATATTAAAAAAAATTGCATTAATAGGTCTATCTAATCCTATTAATAAACAAAATTTAAATAAGCTTTTAAAAGTATTATCTACTTTAAACATACAAGTTATTCAATCCAAATTTTTAAATAATGACGATGTTTTAGCTAGAGATAACAAAGCTCTTGGAGAAGAACTACTTTCATTTTTTATTGATTCTTCAATAGATGCTATCTTTGATATTTCTGGAGGTGATTTATGTAATTTAGTTTTACCTTATATTGATTATGAGAAAATTAAAAATAATACTACTGCATTTTTTGGTTACAGTGATTTAACTGTCATCTTAAATGCATTATATAAAAAATCTAATATTCAGACATATAATTACCAAATTTTAAATATTGTTAAGGATAAATCTAAACTTTCACTTTCATTATTTAAAGATACTTTTATAGATGGAAATCATAGTCTTTTCAATCTAGACATAACTCCCCTTTCTAACTCTAATGCTAGTGGAATAGTTATTGGTGGAAATATTCGTTGTTTTCTAAAGCTAGCTGGAACATCCTATATGCCAAATCTTAAAGATAAAATTCTTATACTGGAAAGTTATAGTGGTGATAGCTTTAAGGTACTTACATTTTTAAATCAATATATGCAACTTGATGACTTTAAATATTTAAAAGGTATTATTTTAGGCAATTTTACTGAAATGTTTGAGCAAAACTATTCTCCATCTATTTTTGATATATTTTTAACGTACCTTGAAAATTATAATATTCCACTATTTAAGACTCTTGATATAGGTCATCACTCAACAGCAAAAGCTATACAAATTGGTAAATTTATAAGTATTTAATACACATAATAATTTTGTTCATTATTTAGATTTTCTATGTATTTATTATTTCATTTTATTTAATCCAATTTTTGCTTTTTTGTAACCTATTTTTTCATTGTTATAGATTATAATATAATACATAGTGTTATGTATTATATTATTTATAATTTCAAATAATATACGTAATATAATACATCTTTGGAATTATTTAAAAATTTTATTTTAGGAAGGTATTATACTTATGAAGAAAAAAACGTTAGTATCTATTATTGCTGTTGTAGTTGTTGCAGCAGTTGCCATTGTCGGTGGTAGCTATGCTTACACAGCTCATGCTAAAGATGTAAAAGAACATCAAATTGAAGCTAAACAAGAAGCACAAAAAAAAGCAGCTGAAGAAGCTCAAGCTCAAGCGATGACAGATTTTGAAAAAAATCAAGGTCACTGGTCAAAAAATCAAGCATTAGGATATATAAATCCTTATGAAAGCTGGTTTAAACCACAAGAAATAGCTCCAGGAAAGAACCTTTTAAAATCGGCTGAAAGCTATGCAGTTCCTGCAAATCAAGTTGCACAAATGATAGCTGGAGATTATAAAGGAAATCAAAAAGAAGTATTCCTTACTTTTGATGATGGTCCAAGTACTGATAATACTCCAAAAATACTTAATATCTTAAAAAATGAAGGTGTACATGCTACATTCTTTGTAATTGGAGATCACTTAAAGAGTAACCCAGCTATTCAACAAATAGTTAGACAAGAGATAATGGATGGAAATGCAGTGGGAGACCATACGTTTACTCATGTATACAGCCAATTATATCCTAACAACTCAATTGATGTACCTTACTTCATGAATCAAGTAGAAGAAACTCAAACTCTTCTTACTGATGTATTAGGACCAAATTTTGATACTAGAATAGTTAGACTTCCAGGTGGATATATGTCAAGAGCATATTATCATGATCCTAACTTAATCAAATTCAACGAAGCATTGGATAAAGCAAATGATACTGCATTAGATTGGACTGCTGAAACAGGTGATTCTGGTACAACTGCAGTACTTAATGTTAATCAATTAATTAGCATTATGGATAGTGATATTAAGGCACAATCAAATCCAAACCAAGTTATTTTATTAATGCATGATGCTGGTGCTAAAAAAGATACAGTAACAGCACTTCCATCAGTAATTCAATACTTTAAAGACCACGGATACCAATTTAAAGTAATAGAAAATGCACCTGCAAGCTCATTTGTAGGAATACCAGCAAAAACTGATACTTACTCAAATCAAGGTGAGTCATTAAAGAAAGAAACAGTAACAGTAGACGGAAAACAAGAAACAAAAGAAGTTTCTGACTATACTGGAAAAGGATACCAGTATAATTAAGAATTTAGAATTAAAAAGGGATGAATTAGCAACGCTAATTCATCCCTTTTTTCAAAACTCACCTAAGCAAATTTCTTCCTCATTATTCATTTCTCATTGCTCTCAACTATTTTCCCATCAATAACTCTAATAATTTTATCGCATTTATTTGCAATATTTATATCATGAGTTACTATTATAACTGTTTTCCCTTCTTTATTTATATCTAACAATATTTTTAAAATAGCTTCACCCGTTTCTTTATCTAATGCCCCTGTTGGTTCATCTGCAAGTATTATCTCTGGGTTATTTACTAAAGCTCTTGCAATTGCTCCTCTTTATTTTTGTCCACCCGATAATTTTGAAGCTTCTTTTTCAAAATGCTTTTCTTCTATTTGAAGCTTTTTTAGCATTTCCTTTGCCCGTATCTTCACATTCTTTTTATTCTTTGAATAAAGTAGTGGTAATGAGACATTATATATTAAATCTTGATTATTTAAAAGATTAAATGTCTGAAATATAAAACCTACAGTTGAATTTCTAATTTGTGCAAGTTCATCTTCCTTCATTTCTTTAAGTTTTTTCCCATCTAAAATATATTCCCCTTCACTTTGTACATCTATAAAACCTAGAATATTTAAAAGTGTACTTTTTCCTGACCCTGATGGTCCCATTATAGAAATTAAATCTCCTCTTGAAATACTTAAGTCAACTGAGTCTAATGCTTTTATTAATGACTCATCTTTTCCATAATATTTGCTAATATTTTTTAATTCTATTAAACTCATAATCTATCTCCCTCTTATTAAATCAATAATTTTAAAACCTTTTAACTTAATTATCATTGGTATTAATATTATTATAGAAATTACCCCTAAAAATAATATATTTCTAAAGAGCATTCCCATAGTAAATAAGTCTGTTGCACCTTTTAAATTTAATATTATATATGAAAGAATTATAGCAAAAAACACTATATATACTATTTCCATAAAAACTTCCTTAATTAATGTATTTATAGATGCTCCTTGTGAAAGTTTAATCCCAAATTCTAAATTTCTCCTATTTAAATATCCTAAAAATGTTGCTGT
>NZ_JBOGCC010000160.1:0-6177 GCF_051656525.1 Clostridium sp.
TAGGTTGTGAGATTTTTTCTTGCATTTACACGTTTTAATTGGAAGATAATAAGTGATGCAATGATTATTACAATAGTACCTATTAAAACATTTGTAGTAATGACTTCTCCCATAATTAAAAACATTAAGATTGGAACTAGTACTGGTTTAATATAGAATACACTAGTAGCTGTAATAGCTGAAGTTTCTTTCATAGCTCCTAAGAAGAAGAAGAATCCTAAACCTTTTACAACAATACCAACGTATAGTAATAAACCAAAACTATGCATATTAATGCCTTTAATGATAGGAATGTGGAAAATCAACATAAATATAAACATTACTAAAACACCAAGATAGAATGAAAAACTATTTGTTACAGCTTTTCCGTATTTTTTAATAGTTTTAGTTGCTAAAACGTTAAATAAAGCAATTGAAAGTGCACCAAGAAGTGCTAAAGTAACACCAATTAAATGTTGATGAGCATCTTTTGATCCCATAGTACCAAATGGATTAAATATAATAATGATACCAACGGCAGCAAGGATAATTGCAAACCAACAACGAGAATCAAACTTCTCATGACATACTATTCTAGCTAAAGGAACGGTCATAATTGCATTTGAACAAACTAATACAGCAACGATAGCTGGAGTTGTATAAACTAAAGCTTCTTGCATTAAAGTCATACCAATAGAAACTTGAATTATTCCTAAAAGTAAGAAGTAAGCCCAATCCTTTCCCTTAAGATGAATATGCATTTTTCTAATATCTTTTATTGCAACTGGTAAAAGTATAGTTGCACCTATTAAGAAAGCTATTGAATTAATTTGATAAGCATTAAGATTATCCATTGCAAGATACTTACCACTTATCTCCTGTGTACTAAAACATAAAGCAGTTAAAAAAATGAAAATATAACCTTTGTATTTGGTTAAAGTATTTGACATAATGTTCGCATCCTTTCTCATCATTAGTAAAAATAAAATAATATAAAGCTAAATTTTTAATTATAAATTTTATAAGCATTTATGAAATTGTTTACATAGGGTATGTATTATAATAAAGCACTTATAAAACTTTCTATAAAACAAGGTAGGCTTGTCCAAATATTGTTTGAAATTAAATATTAAACTTTATACTTCTTAAACTAAGAATAACAAATAAAAAAAAAAAAGTCAAAACATTTGTTGCATAAAAATACAAATGTTAAAGAAAATTTTGAAAGAAAAATGAAGGAATATTCTGATAATTAAAGTGATAGCAATGAGAAAGGACAGGTTTTGTTGAAAATAAGAAAAAAATTATATATAATTAAATGATTGTAAAATACAAGAGATTAGAGGAAAGATTATGAATGATTATGAAAAACTCAATCAGCTAGAAAAAATAAATTTTCTAGCTGAATTATCAACTATGTACTATGACCAAGGGCTAACTCAATCTGAAATAGCAAGTAAGTTAGAAACCACTAGATTTAAGGTATCTAAATATTTGCAAGAGGCTAGAGAAAGTGGAGTTGTTGAGATAAATATTAATTATCCAAGACAGCGTTTGAAAAACTTAGAGAAAGAAATGGAAGAACGATTTGGACTAAAAGATGCAATTATTATTGATAATAAAACTTTACCGTATGATGAAATTATTTATGCATTAGGAGAGTTTGGGGCAGAATATGTTCAAGGAATAATTAAAGAAGACGATACTGTTGGGGTTCTTTGGGGAAAGACTATATCTAACGTAATAAAGCATATGAAACCTAATAATAAAATACCTATCACAGTACTACAGCTAGTTGGAGCAGCTGCAAAAGATAATCTACTTATAGATTCGCCAGAACTTATAAAGCGTTTGGCAAATGTATATAGTGGGAAATATAAATATTTGTATGCACCTTTATATGTTGACAATGATTATGCAAGAAAAGCATTCTTACAGGAGCCTGTAATAAATGATTTAATCTTTTCAGCAAGCAAGGCTAATATTGCATTAACAGGGATAGGAACAACAAATGCAGTATTTGCATCAAGTTTATGGAAGAACTACTTGAACGATGAAATCAAAAAGAAAAATGCAGTAGGATGTATTTATGGGTATGTATACGATGTTGAAGGAAATTTGATCGATGCAAGAATAAACCAAAAAGTTATAGGGGTAGATATAGATATTATAAAAAATATACCTTATAGAGTGGGTGTTACATCAGGAAAATTAAAAGGTGAAGCGATAATAGGTGCTTTAAGAGGAAAATTTATAAATGTATTAATAACAGATGCTGAAACAGCAACAAAAATATTAAATATAGATAAAGAAAACTAAAAGTAAATATTCTTTTAGTCTTTTTTTTGCCCTCTTTAAAACATTTGTTTTTATTTTTAACAAATGTTTTGACATGGTAAAACAAAGATGTTATTATTTAGATATAAAAACGGAGAAAATTTAACGAAAGAGGATGTAAAATATGGATGTAAAGAAAGAATCATTAAAGTTACATAAAGAAAAAATGGGAGAAATCGAAATTGTAGGAAAATTAAAGGTTGAAAATAAGGAAGATTTATCACTCGTTTATACGCCAGGGGTTGCAGCACCTTGTTTAGAAATTGCTAAGGACAAGTCTAAGGCATATGATTATACTTTGAAAGGAAGAACAGTTGCAGTTGTTACAAATGGAACAGCAGTACTTGGACTTGGAAATATAGGACCAGAAGGTGGACTTCCAGTTGTTGAAGCAAAAGCGTTATTACATAAAGCTTTTGCAGGAATAGATGCATTTCCAATAGCTATAAATGAAAACGATCCAGATAAGATAGTTGAGATAATAAAAGCTATATCACCAGGATTTGGTGGAATTCATTTAGAAGATATTAAAGCACCAGAATGTTTTTATATAGAAGAAAGATTAATAAATGAATTAGATATACCAATATATCATGATGATCAACATGGTACATCAATAGCAGTTTTAGCAGGTCTTTATAATGCATTAAAAATTGTAGATAAAAAAATGGAGGATATAAAGATTCTTATAAATGGAGCTGGAGCTTCAGGAATTGCCATTGCTAAACTTTTAATAAAGGCAGGTGCTAAGAATATAGTATTAGCTGATATAAATGGTGCAATAGTAGATGGAGATGAAACTTTAAATGCTCCACAAAAAGAAATGGCTAAAGTAACTAATAAAGATAAAGAAAGTGGTAAACTAGAAGATGTTATAAAAGGAAAAGATGTATTTATAGGAGTTTCAGTTGGAGACATAGTTACTAAAGAAATGGTACAAACTATGAATAAAGATAGTATAATATTTGCATTAGCAAACCCAACACCAGAAATTCTTCCAAGTGTTGCTAAAGAAGGTGGAGCTAGAATAGTTTCTACTGGTAGAGGAGATTTCAGTAATCAAGTAAATAATTTATTAGTATTTCCAGGCATATTTAAAGGTGCTATAAAAGGAAGAGTAAATAAATTAACTGATGAAATGAAATTAAATGCAGCTAAAGGAATTGCAAGCTTAATAAGTGATAAAGAGTTAAATGAAGAGAATATAATACCAAGTGTATTTAATAAAGAAGTTGTAGATGTAGTAGCAGAAGCAGTAAGAAAATAAACTAAAGACAAAGGAGACTATTATATGAGCATAAATGAATTTGAAAAAGTGATTCTAGATACTCCAAGAAAGAGAGAACTTGAGTCTGTAAAGGATTTTTTAGAAAAAGAAAATTTGCAGTTAGATAGAAAAATTGACTATACAATTAATATTGAGAAAGATGGTGAAATAATTGGTACAGGTTCCTTTGGGAAAAATGTTTTAAAATGTTTTGCTATTAAAGATGAGTATAGAGGACAAGGTCTTTCAAATATAATAGTTTCTGAATTAATAAATGAAGAATATAGAAGAAATAACTCTAGATTATTCGTTTTTACTAAACCTAAAAATGAAAACTTATTTAATAGTCTAGGATTCTATACCTTAGAAAAAGCAGAGAAAGCAATAGTATTAGAAAATGATAAGCATGGAATTGAAAGATATTGTAATGAACTTATTGATGAAAGTATTCGTTTTGATGTAAATGCTAGAAATTATAAAAAGGTTGCAGGCTTAGTTATGAACTGTAATCCATTTACATTAGGGCATCAATATTTAATAGAAAGAGCATCAAAAGAAAATGAAATAGTTCATTTATTTGTGGTAAATGAAGATGAGTCAATTTTCCCAACTGAAGATAGATATAAATTAGTAAAAGAAGGTATTAAAGAATTTAAGAATGTAATTCTTCATAAAGGAGTAGATTACATAATATCAAATTCAACTTTTCCAACATACTTCTTAAAAAGTGAAAGTGATATAGTTAAATCCCAAGCAGAGCTTGATATAAAAATCTTTGCAAAGCATATAGCAAAAGCTTTAGGAATAACTAGAAGGTATGTTGGAAATGAACCTTTTTGTAAAGTAACTTCAGTTTATAATGAAGTTATGAAAGAAGTATTACCAAAGCATGGAATAGACTTAATAGAGATAGATAGAAAGGCTATTCATGGAGAGGAAATAAGTGCATCTAAAGTAAGAGCCTTATTAAAGGAAGATAAAATTGAGGATGTTAGAGATTTAGTACCAAAGACAACATTTGATTTTTTACTATCTGATGAAGGTAGAAGAATTATTAATATAATAAAAAACCGTTAAAACTAAGGAGGAAATAGTTATGAAAATAGTAAAAGCTGCTTCAGCAGGAACTCTTGAATCAAGTGATATCCTAGTAACAGTAAAACCAAATGATAAGGGGATAGAAATTGATTTAAATAGTACTGTAGAAAAACAATTTGGTGAGCAAATAAGAAAGGTTATATCAGAAACTTTAAATGAACTTAATGTTTCTAATGTAACTGTTCAAGCAACTGATAAAGGTGCTTTAGACTGTGTTATAAAAGCAAGAGTTCAAGCTGCCGTTGTTAGAGGAACAGATGGAGAAAAATTTAACTTCGGAGGTGTTAAATAATGAGTTACAAATTAAGAAGAACTATGATGTATGTTCCAGGAAGTAATCCAGGGATGATTAGAGATGCACATATTTATGGTGCAGATTCAATAATGTTTGATTTAGAAGATTCAGTTTCAATAAATGAAAAAGATACTGCTAGACTTTTAGTATTTAATGCATTAAAAACATTAGATTATGAAGGTGTTGAATTAGTAGTAAGAATAAATGGATTAGAAACACCTTATGGATTAGAAGACTTAGAAGCTATGGTTAGAGCTGGAGTTGATATAATCAGACTTCCAAAAACTGAAACAGCACAAGATATAATTGATGTAGAAAATGAAATTGAAAGAATTGAAAAAGAAGCAGGAATTCCAGTTGGAACTACAGGAATGATGGCAGCTGTTGAAAGTGCATTAGGTGTAATAAATGCATATGAGATAGCAACAGCTAGCAAAAGATTAATGGGAATTGCAATTGGAGCAGAAGATTTTGTGACTGATATGAAAACAACAAGATCATTAGAAGGAATTGAGTTATTAACTGCAAGAAGCCAAGTTCTTTTAGCAGCTAGAGCAGCTGGAATATATGCTTTTGATACTGTATTCTCAGATGTTAATAATGAAGAAGGATTTATTCAAGAAACTACATTAATAAAACAATTAGGATTTGACGGTAAATCTGTAATTAATCCAAGACAAATAGGACCAGTAAATAAAATCTATACACCATCACAAAAAGAAATTGATAAATCAATTAAAATAATAATAGCAGCTGAAGAAGCTAAAAAACGTGGTTCAGGAGTTGTATCTTTAAATGGTAAGATGGTAGATAAACCAATTATTGAAAGAGCTAAGAGAGCTATAATGCTTGCTAAAGCAGCAGGTGTGCAAGTAGATTTTGGAGGTGACATTGATGTTAAATAAGATAGGAAGAGAAATACCAAAAAATATAAAAGGCGTAGAAGGAAGAGAAGTTTTTGAAGGAGCTTTTGCTGTAGAGCCAAAGGGAAGACTAAGAGGAAGAGAGATAGCTGAGGTTAAACCTGGTGAAACTAAATTGTTAAGTAGCATAGAAGAAGCCATTAAAAAGACAGGATTAAAAGATGGAATGACAATTTCTTTCCACCATCACTTTAGAGAAGGTGATTATGTTTTAAATAAAGTTATGGACGTAATTGCAAGCATGGGAATTAAAAATTTAAATTTAGCACCAAGTTCAT
>NZ_JBOGCC010000161.1:0-9679 GCF_051656525.1 Clostridium sp.
ATGAATAAAGATGACTTTAAATAGTTGGGAGGAATTTTACCTCCCTTTTTCTTTATACTATATTCTATGTTTTTCTAGCATTTTTGTTACAAATTTCCTATATTCTACAATAAAACTTTTGCAATTTGAGTTAAATCTAGGTCTAATTGGATTACTTTTAAGTTCGTTTCATTTACTTCTGAGTAGTTTTTATTGGTATTTTGAACCACTATAATGTCAGTTTGATGTCCTTCGGCTAGTTCATTAAGAATATTTTCTATCTTAATATATTTATTTATATCTGCTACTTCATGCCTAGTTTGTATTTCAATCACCTGTCTATATCTTGCACCATTAAATTTAAAAATCACATATAGATCTGGAATCACTCCATTAATTTCTTTTTCAACTTCTACTTTCTCTAACTCCACTCCTAAATTTTTAAGTCTTGCTAAATAGTCCATAGCCTTTATGTTATGGAGACTTAGTTTTCTCATACTACTCTCAATAGGCACATATACATTTTGATTAGTCGCTGTATTTCTAAACATTCTAATGTACTTATCTTCTCTTAATATTTTATTCAACTCTCTTCTAGCCATATCGTAAGCGTATTTACTGTGGTTAAAGAATATATATCCTATTTGTTCTATTGTTGCAAATTTAGCACTATATATATAATTTATAATATCAGTATCTTTCTTAGTTATCATACTTGCTCCCTACCTTTCTTAGGTTGTGTTGGGGTATTCCCATCCCAATCCTTGTAATTCTCTATCTTTTTGATATTTTGTTGCACTAATAAATTTTCATTCTCTTTAGAAACTTTCTCTCTTGTGGTTTCAGGTATTCTATCACCTATTTTTACTTCATTCCCACTATTTTTAGCCTGTTTGATTAAGTCCTGGAATAAATCTCTATGATTCTTTTCTTTATGTGGGAGCAAATATTGGTCATGAAGCCCCTTTGTATTCATAAGAGGAACTATTCCAAATTTAAAGCTACCATTATTTTTAACTACAAATTCTCTTTTTCCAAGTGCAAGTCCTATTCTTGCATCATCTAAAGCTACTTCACTACTTTTAGAATTTTCTTGTTTAAATCCTAGTGTTACATTCATCATAGATTTAACAAAACTTGAAAACATATTAACTGTAGGTCTTTGCACTGAAAGTATCAAGAACACCCCTACTGCTCTCCCTATCTGTGCAACTCTTTCAACCATAGCTCCTACATATTCTCTTATTTTCTTCACCTCTTTTTTTACCCCCTTTAAATTAAAAAGTGATGCTATCTCATCTATAACAACATATATTGTACTCATAGGTTGTTGAGAATTTAGTTTATTATACTCTAAATAACTACTTGCTAACGCTTTTCTTCTATATGGTGCTATCTTCTTACTCCTTTCCTTCATTATCTTTTCAATGTGTTGCATTATTAAATAAAACTGTCTATTTTCAGTCGCATAAGCTCTACAATGCTTAACATCTTCATAAAGTATCATATCATCCTTTTCCATTTGCAGAAGGTATAATTCTAATTCTGAAGGTGAATTGTGTGCTATTAGGTTTATTAAAATATGATCTATACAAAAACTCTTTCCTGAACCTGTAGTCCCACTATTAACCATATGTGGAGTTTTAGTCATATCTTCAATCATAGGGCTTCCTGTATAGTCTAACCCTGTACATATTTCCCAAGGTTTTACCTTAACTAGTCTGAATGGTATATTCATAGGCATCTTTTCTATAAATTCTATATTTTCTACATTTCTCCTACCCTTTCTATTAAAGGCTATCCTGCATTCTAATTTCTGTTCAAGAGTTTTTATCTTCCCTTCTAAAGTCTCAAAATCCATACCATCAGGAAGTGCAACAACACCTTTTATTCCATACTCAGTAACTTCTAAATTAGCTAAGGTAAAAATATCAGCATAAACATTGTGTAAGCCTAAATGAGTCATTTGGTTATCCCATTTTCTAACCAATTCATTTATCTTTTTTGTATTAGCCCTTTTAATTGCTAGCTCATTCTTAGCTTTGATTTCATTTTCTTTAGACTGTTTTATCATTCTATTAATTCTATTTTTACCCCTTCTAAATAAACTCTTAATGCTCTTAGAGGATGATTTGGTCTTCATTCTTTTTATACCTCCTCATTTGTCTTAACTGTTTTCTACAATTTCTTATTTTTATATCCTTTATCTTATCATTATTGTTTTTATTAGATTGTATATAGTAAGCAGTTATAGATGTTATTAACCATACTCCTCCACCTACTGCAATCTTCCCAAATAGTACCCAATCCATTTTTATCACTCCTATCTGTCCGTTAAGTTGTACTATAATATATGTATATGAGGTATTTATAAAAAAGTTTCCTAAATAACGTATAAAAATATGAAATCATCACATAATAATATCGTAGGGAATCAAAAAAAGAGATGACCTTATATATAAATAAAAATCATCTCAAGTGTAGCTAGAAGAATAAGTTTATTTAACGATTTTTAGATGAGAATGTTTCGTACTTTTGTATGAAGCATTTTTGTTTTCATCATCTTTATCATCTTTCTTTTTCTTAGCTACTGCCTTAGCTTTAGCTTTCTTTTTTCTCTTTTTACTAATATCTTTGCAAATATCTTTTTGGACTTCTTTAGATGCAGCTCTTATTGGCTCAGATATAAAACATATACCTTTAAGTGAACCTATAATCATACTTCTAATAAATCCAGGTATCATTAACCATGCTACCTTAACCAAAAGTGATACTAAAATAATAATGAAAAAGAAACTTGCTATGTGTCCTAAAATGTTGTACACCATTTTAAAACTCCTCCTTTATTAATAAAGTTTGATTTCCCCATCCCACTTTTTAATAAAGATTTTATTTTAACTGAGCTAATTACAAAATGTAAAAATTCTCTAAGCTAAAATAGTTTTAAATCAAATGAGCTAGTCATAAATGAAAATTCTCAAATCTAATCTAAAATACAATGTTTATAATATATACTATAATAATCTACTAAATATGTTCCTAAAATAATAAAAAGACTCAAATTTTATTGAGCCTTTAGTTTACCAAATCTGCCTGAGCTTCTTTGTTTTTTCTTTATATTTATCTTAACCACGTTTCCATCTCTTACTAGCAAATGTTTAATATACTTCTGTATAACGTTATCATCAAGCATACAAGCCATTCCTAGCCCTATTTCATCACTATCATACATAAACTCTCTCTTCTTCGTGTCAAGGCTAGAAACCATTCTAATCTTATTTAAATCCTCGTGGCCAACTGCTAGTTTTATGCTTTGTTCATTGTTTTGACTTAATATTATCTTATTTCCTAGCAGTGCTTTTAAATCAGGATGTATGCAACTACTACCAGCTCTTTGAGTTGCTAATGTTAAATATACTCCTACACTTCTTCCTTTTCTACCTATTTCAATTAGTATATCTGTGATAGCTTTTTTAAGATTATAATTACTATCATTTTCATCAGAAACCATTAAATCACTTATTTCATCGCTTAAAAAATGTATTATAGACAACTTATCTTTCTTACGTTCATTGTAGGCATATATGTCAAATATCATCTCACTCACAGGCATTAATTCATTTCTTCTTTTGACCTCTTTATTTAACCTTTGCAACATCTTTAATATATCCTCAAGTTTATTCTCACATTCAGTACAATTTGCAGTATTCTTAAAAATCTCTAAATCCCTTTTATCACTTGCTGCAATGTATAATTCTACGTCCTTATTGCAGCCTATTACATTCAAAACACCTTGTATCATAATTCTAGTTTTACCACTTGTCGGTTTACCACAGATAAAAGCATTTGCATTATCTCTATAATTCAATATAAGTGGATTATAATTACTTTTAGTACCTACATACAATTCATATCCTTTAACCTTAATAGGCTTATATTCTATATTTGTAGTCTTGTTAATTATCTCTATATAAGCCTTATTCTCCTTAATTTTAGCAATACTTTTACCTAAAAAATTTAAATTATTAGCATATTTTTTAAGTAAATCAATATTAAGTCCTGGAGGAATATTTACCTCTAATAGTTCTCCTACAACCTCATCAGAAGGCGATTTAATTTCTTTACTTCTTGCTATGCTAAATGTATCTCCATATTCATTTCTAACGCTATCATAAGCCTTATCAAACTCAATACTTAACTTATCTTCGCTACTTATAGGCATACCATCTAACCATACCTTAACTCTTATTCCATCAGTTAAATTAGTAGCTATTATAGTTCCTTCATACTCATATTCTAATCTCTTAATATAATTCTTAAATATATTTAAATCACCACCATCACACTTTACAAACAACTGAAATCCATATTCAGTTAGTGTATAGAAATTTAGTGTAAATCTTTTTTGATCATCTTCCCTTGCTCCAAAGTCAACAACTTTATCAAATATATAATTAATTTCACGTTCTATTTGCATATTTTTGCGTTTTGTAAAAGTTAAGGAATGTAGCCATGCTAAAGCCACACTCCCAACATACATCTCAGTTATCATTCTTTTTCTTCTCCTTTAACAAGAGTCTTAGCTAAAATTCCTATACCTGCAACTGCCGATACTCCTACCGCCACTGGTAATGCTACTGCACTTATGCTACTTACTATTGCCGTACCTGTTCCAAATGCCACTACACTTGGAGAATGTAATATTATTTGTGTCTCAATGGCTTTAAGTGCTGGTATTGCTAGAGGGCTTAATATAGTTCCTACGATTGCTATTCTTGTTGTTGCTCCATTGTCTTTTTTATTTATTATATTTTTAATACTCATAAAATTCACCCACCCTTACCTATTATTATAGTTATCTTTTTCAGTTACTAAATTTCTTCTTAGCATATCTTCGTGTATTAAAGCTTTAATGTAGTATCTTGCATTAAATTGGTCTTGCAGAAATTCCCACATATATACTTCTTTAGCTGTAAAACTAATACTCATTCTTTGGTAGTCCGAAGGTGCTTTGCCTTTATTTTTATCTTCCATATCTATTATTTCCTCTCTTTATTTCTTATTTATAGTACATACTATGATAAATTATATGAATTGTGATAAGAATTTATGAAAAAATATAAAAAAATAACCTAAAGCATTTTGCACTCTAGGTTATTTATAGGTTGTTTAAAGAATTCCATACTATTTAATCCCAAAAACTATCATCATTCATCATCTCGTCTAAATCTTCTCTAGTTACTCCAATATTTTCTTTCTTTTCTTCTTTCTTTATTGGTGTTTCTTTAGTAATATCCTTACCAAATATATTTCTATTTTTCTTCTTATCTTTTTGACTTTCTAATTCCATTTTGATTAATTCTATATGGTCTGAAGGCATTTCTATTCCTCCGAGAACAATTATATTACTTTTATTATTATAATCATATTTGTCAAAATTAAAGACCTCAAATTTTCCTCTTACTGCATACTTATCAAAGTCTTCCTTCATCATAGAAGCCATTAATATATTACACTCAAAAACTGAAGGCATTACAAAAGGACTATTCTTAATAGCACTGTTTATAGCTTTATCTATATCATTTTTATCTTCAGGATCTAATTCTAATATAACCTTATATCCTACTTCTGTATTGACTCTTTCTGAGTCAGTTACATCAATATCAATATTATTTATGCTTAGTGAATTATCGAACATTCTCATAACATCATAGTTAAAATCTTCTTCATTCTGCATTTTATTATTATCTATAAATTGAACTGAGTTAACTCTTCCAGATTTCATTAATTCCACTATTTCAACATATAAATCTACTGTATTTTGAAGTGAATAACCTCTTTCAGATAGATTTGGATTAGCTATAAGTAAATTTACTGTAGCATTTGGATTTACTCTTTTTATAACTTTGCTTAACATTGGAACAGAACCTGATCCACTTCCTCCATCTGCACTTGATATTATAAAGAAATGTTCTTTACCAGATTGTTTTGAAAATTTATTTACAAAAAAACTTAATATGCTAGGCTGGTCTGCTTTTATAGCTTCTACAGCTTTACTTCTATCTCTACCTGTTCCTTCTGCATTTGCAATATATAAGGCGTTTGCATTTGGGTTAAAGTGTTTTAATATTTCCATTTCCCTAACATTTGTGTTACAAAAAACTGGTGTGTATATTCTATTTATATTTAATAAAGTATCTAGCATTTTATTTCCTGCCCCACCAGTACCTATTACTACTATTTTATTTTTATCCATTATTGCCACTCCTATTCTATAATTGATTCTCTTATACTTTTTAGTTCATCTAATCCCTTTTTTAGAACACAATATGTTCTAGTTCTTCCTATTGATACACCATAGCATACCATTTCGTCATCTATGAATCTATTTAGTGTAACTCTAATTTTCCTATCTGAAAGACCTGTACTTTCAATTATTTCAGCTATTGTAGTTCCATTAGACCTAGTAAGACCTTTTGTTTTATCATCCTTTTTTAAGATATGCTTCAATATTTTGTAATCATTTTGCGTATACATATTTCACCTTCTTTTAATATTTATTAGAATACCCAAACCATAGTAAGAAGTATTAAAAAATATCTTAACGTACTATAACAAACTTCTAAAATTCTTTAAAATACTAAAACGAATCTTAAAAGACTTGTATAAACCTTTAATATAATTATATCATCATTTGAATTAAATGTAAATAGGATTCGTCTAAGGATGTTTATTCAACATCAAAAGAAATTCAATCTAACTAAAACGTACTATAATTAAATTCTAAGATACCTTAAAATACTTTGATTGAATCTAAATTGTATTTTAAAATACTTTATCTATACTTTAATATAATCTAAACATTCTATATTGTTACTATTTTATTAATTAAATATAATCAAATGGTATCTAAACACACCTGTATTAGAACTAATTTATATCTATACTGTATTGATTTAGAACTCTATTTTCATTTTAGATTATTGTCTTAACCAAATCTAAATTACTTCAATTCCAAACTAAAGCAAACATAAACTACAATATATATTCATTAAAGCAAAGTTTTAGAACTAATTGTTGCAAGTAAAGTAAAGTTAAAGTAAAATGTATTTATTACAAATATTGGAGGATAGAATAATGGATGAAAAAGAAAATACAATTGATGCGGAATTTGAGGAAGTAAAATCAGAACAAAAAGACTCAGCTCAAGATAAAAATATTAATATAGTAGAACCAACTTATTATACAACCAAGCAAGTAGCAGAGATAATAGAAGAACCAGATTCAACAGTTAGATATTGGAGTAGATATTTCGAAAAGCATTTAGAGTTTATCTACAGCAATAAGAACAGAGCTTATACAAAGCAAGATGTAAATAGACTTCTGCAAGTTAGTCAACTTAAAAGACGTGGAATGACATTAAAACAGATAGAGGAATATTTTCTTGATGATGGTTTCCAGGATAGCAATGGAGAACTTGATTTAAAAAATCCTCTGGCCATGGAAGTATTTATGGAAGCCTTAACTAAAAATATAGATGATAAGATGAAACAATTCCAAAAGCAAATGACTGCAAATATATTAGCTATGCAAAAAATGATGTTAGCAAGTCAAGGAGATATGCAGGAAGAATTCAAAAAACAAATAGCTATTACTATTGATGAAGCTGTTACAGATAAAATGAGCGAGTTTACAGGTGATTTAAAGGGTGTTGTAGGAGAATTAGGTGATAATGTATCAGAAAAGGTCGAGAATAGCCTTAAAAACGTTTCTAGTGAGTTTGAGAAAATTGATAAGGTATTGGAATCTAATAAAGAACTAGAAACTAAATTGAATGACTTTATAGCTAGAGATGAGAAAAGAGATAAGGAAGTAGTAGATAAGATTAAAACCTTATTAGATAAAAAAGAGACTGAAAGAGTAGAGTTGCTTAAAGTTGAAAATGAGAATAAAGGATTTTTTAGTAAGCTATTTGGAAAATAAGATAGAGAATTTTATAATAATACATTTTAGCGTGTTTTTCGAGTTTTTATTCTATAACCTGACACTAATAACATTATATGATACTAATAACATTGATACTATAGTGTATACTTGCTTTCTGAAAAATAGGTATATCAATGGATACAAGATTTATTTTAAAACTCATATACATTAGTTTTAAACTCATATACATTATCTTTTTATATTTTTGAATTAGAATACATTATCTTTCTATTGACTTTTAAACTCATATACATTATCTTTTGAATTAGAATACATTATCTTTTGTAGAATTTTGTATGAATGGAGGAGTTAGTTGTGGATATTGTTGAAAACATAGCTAATAATAGCAATACACTCAAATCAAGTGTGGATAAATCTGTTGATAATGACATAGAAAAGCAGATTTCATTTTTTAAGGTAAAACAGGAGTATGGTTTTAATGAAACAAATTTAATGACGCTACCTTTTATCTCTCTAAAAAGAGCTAAGGAAATGGAGCTTACTAGGTCGTGGTTCAAATCAAATAATGAAGAAGTTACTTTAAAAGTAGTTGGTGGATCAAGACATGGTGTCCCACAGATGGCTGAGTTAGATGTATTATTAGCACTTTTTAGAATACATCTAAAAAACAATAGATTCTTATTTGAAAAAAATAATGATAATGGAAAAGTTACTATACCAGCAAGGATAAATTTCACATTTTCAAAATTAGCCGAGGAATTAGGTTATAAAACATATGGAGGATTTTTAAAAGCAAAGTTAGAAAAGTCTATTCAAAAACTAAATGAAACCACTATATACACAAAGTTTGCTATATATAATGCAGAAGAAGGAGAGTTTGTTTCAAGCTTTAAAGGTGAAAAGAGTTGTAGAATATTAAAATCTTATGCAACATATGAGAAGGATATTTACAAAAGGGAACACAAAGGAGAACTTTTAAGTCCTTATGAAATTCAAGATTATCAATATGTTGAAATAGATGACTTCTTTTTGAACAATATGTGTAATGGATATTACAAAGTGTATGATTATGAAAAGTATAAAGGGTTAGCAATGTCAATATCTAAGAGGATTTTATTAATCCTAAGTACGTGGTCAAGATCATCAAGTAAGTTTATTACATATCAAGTACTATGTGACTATATAGGGTTAGACTATATAGATAAAAAACAACAATATTATGCAAACTCACAAATTAAAAAGGCAATGAAAGAATTGGTTGATATAGGATATATAGATGATTTTGAGGAAGAAAAAAATAGAGGAATAAACATAATATTTAACAGAAAGAAATTGAACACCAGTACATTTAAGAATTTATATAATACAGAGTCTGAAATTTTTGATGGTTTAAGAGAATATAGTTTAGATATAAGAGATGTGGGATATATATTAAATAATTTTGATGATAAATATGTTGCAGCAGTTCTCAGATGTTTAAAGCATAAATGCTCTAAGGGGGAGATAAAAAATAACATATCCAATTATGTTATGAGTGCCTTTGGGAAAACTAAATGGGATGTAAAAGAATTTCTTTAATTTTAAACTCATATACATTATCTTTTTATATTTTTGAATTAGAATACAGTAAGAGTGATTATTTTGTTTAATTTTAAAATTCAATGCCAATATGCACTTTTTAGAACTAGATTACAACATAGAATCATTCATTTTTAAACTAGAATACATTATCTTTTGGGTATTTTTAAACTCA
>NZ_JBOGCC010000162.1:0-11140 GCF_051656525.1 Clostridium sp.
GGAACTTTATTAACTGCTGAAATGGATAAATTAATCAGCGAAGGAGGGGTTCTAGATGCTTAAAGAATATAGAACAGTAACAGAAGTTGTAGGACCATTAATGGCTGTAGATGGCGTTGAAGGAGTTAAATACGACGAGCTAGTTGAAATAGAATTACAAAATGGAGAAATAAGAAGAGGAAAAGTTCTTGAAGTTAATGGCTCAAAAGCTATGGTTCAGATTTTTGAAGGTTCTTCAGGAATTAATTTAAAAGGAACTAAAGCAAAATTCTTAGGAAGACCACTTGAACTTGGTGTTTCAGAAGATATGCTTGGAAGAGTCTTTGATGGAATGGGAAGACCAAATGATGATGGTCCAAAAATAATACCAGAAAAACGACTTGATATAAATGGAGAAGCTATAAATCCTGTTGCAAGAGATTTTCCATCAGAGTTTATTCAAACTGGAATATCTGCAATTGATGGATTAAATACATTAGTTAGAGGACAAAAGCTTCCTGTATTCTCAGGAGCAGGTCTTCCACATGCTCAACTTGCAGCTCAAATAGCAAGACAAGCAAAAGTTTTAAATTCAGATTCTAAATTTGCAGTTGTATTTGGTGCAATTGGAATCACTTTTGAAGAAGCTCAATTCTTCGTAGATGAATTTAAGAAAACTGGTGCTATTGATAGATCAGTTCTATTCATGAACTTAGCTTCAGATCCGGCTATAGAAAGAATAGCAACTCCAAGAATGGCATTAACTACTGCTGAGTTCTTAGCTTATGAAAAAGGAATGCACGTACTTGTTATATTAACTGATATAACAAACTATGCAGAAGCTTTAAGAGAAGTATCAGCTGCTAGAAAAGAAGTGCCAGGAAGAAGAGGATATCCAGGGTACCTATATACTGACCTTTCAACTTTATATGAAAGAGCAGGAAGACTTAGAGGAAGAGAAGGATCAATTACTCAAATTCCAATACTTACAATGCCAGAGGACGATAAAACACATCCAATTCCTGACTTAACAGGATATATAACAGAAGGACAAATAATTCTTTCAAGAGAATTATATAAAAAAGGAATAATGCCTCCAATTGATGTTCTTCCTTCACTTTCAAGACTTAAAGATAAAGGTATTGGAAAAGGAAAAACTAGAGAAGATCATGCAGACACTATGAACCAACTTTTCTCAGCATATGCACAAGGAAAGCAAGCAAAAGAGTTATCAGCAATCTTAGGAGAATCAGCATTATCAGATACAGATAAAGCATTTGCAAAATTTGCAGAAGCTTTTGAAAATACTTATGTATCACAAGGATTTACTACAAATAGAACTATTGAAGAGACTTTAACAATAGGATGGGATTTACTTAAGCTTCTTCCTAAAACTGAGCTTAAGAGAATTAGAGATGAGTATTTAGAGAAATATATGCCAAGAGAGGAAGAGTAATCTATGGCAAGGTTAAATGTTAATCCTACAAGAATGGAGCTTTCTAAGCTAAAGAAAAGATTGACTACAGCAACTAGAGGGCATAAACTTCTAAAGGATAAGCAGGATGAGTTAATGAGACAATTCATCAATCTAGTTAAATATAACAATACTATAAGACAAGAAGTTGAAAAAGAACTTCAAGGGTCATTAAAAGATTTCGTTATGGCTAGAGCAGTAATGAGTTCAGAGTTTCTAGAGGAAGCAATTGCTTATCCAAAAGAGCATATAACAGTAGAAGTTGGGCAAAAAAATATAATGAGCGTTAATGTGCCTGTTATGAATTTTAAAAGACAACTAGAGGGAGATGAAGGAAGTATATTTCCATATGGATTTGCAAATACTTCATCAGAGCTAGATGATGCCTTAACTAAGTTATATGGAATAGTTCCAAAGCTTTTAGAATTAGCAGAAGTAGAGAAGTCATGTCAACTTATGGCAGATGAGATAGAGAAAACAAGAAGAAGGGTTAATGCTCTTGAATATATGACAATACCACAGTTACAAGAAACTATAAAGTATATAAGAATGAAACTTGATGAAAATGAAAGAAGTGCTTTAACTAGACTTATGAAAGTTAAGAGTATGATAGAGCAAAGAAATTAGTTTTATAGAAATATATGAATAAAATGTTATAAAAAACCTCTAGATAGTGTCTGGAGGTTTTTATATATTAACGTATTGACACTAAAAAATATAATCAAGGTAAGAAAATGATAAAAAAATTATAAAAAATGAGGAGTATATGAAGAGAGTATTAATTAAGAGTAAATTAATATTCAGGATAAATAATTGATAAGGTGAGATAATAATAGTATAATCAAGGGTAGTAGTTAATAATCTATATGAAATACATAAATTGCTAAGGAGAATATTATGGATTATTTAATAGAATTTATAAGCGCATTAGCTATAACTGTTATAGTTACGCCTATTCTAATAAAGGTATCATATAAAATTAAGTTTACGGATAAGCCAACAAAAAGAAAGAAGCATAAAAAGATAACACCACTTTGTGGAGGACTTTCTATGTATATTGGATTTTTTGCAGTATATTTTTTTGAAGGTGATATAACACAAAAGAAGATTTATATTTTTATAGGATCGACAATGATTTTACTAATAGGTCTTGTGGATGATTATTATAAATCAAAAGGAAAAGAATTTAAAATTACACCGAGGCTAATAATACAGATTTTAGCAGCATATCTTGTGTATAGAGCCGGAGTTGCATTTACAGGTTTTACAAATCCGTTTACAGGAGAGTATATACTTTTAAATCATACACTTCAATTAATATTAAGTATAACTTGGATATTTGGAGTGACAACTGTAATAAATTGGTCAGATGGAATGGATGGACTTGCAGGGGGAATTTCCTTAGTATCAACTATAACATTTTTTGTAGCAGCAATAATATTAGGTCAAGTGGATTCAGCAAATGTATCTTCTGTTATGGCAGGAGTTTTAGTTGGATTTTTAATATTTAATGTGCATCCAGCGAAGGTGTTTATGGGAGATTCAGGTGCAAATTTCTTAGGATTTATACTTAGTATAATTGCTTTAGATGGTGCATTTAAACAAGCTACAGTCTTAAGTATTTTATTACCTATACTAGCATTAGCAGTACCAATTTTTGATAATTTATTTGTTATTATAAAAAGGTATAGTGAGGGTAAAGCTGTGTATGAAGCCGATAGAAGTCAAATACATTTTAGATTAGAAGCTAAGGGGTTTACTCCAAAACAAACGGTAAGCTGCATTGTAGGAATAAGTATAATGTGTAGTATTATTTCTATATTATTATTGTTTTATAATCATTTTTAAAAAAAATCTTAGAAGATTAACTTCTAAGATTTTTTTACATATTAATTTTACAAATAAAGGTTTATATAGTATAATAAGTAAAAATAACTTATCAAGAGTGGTGGAGGGACTGGCCCTGTGAAACCCAGCAACCTACAAATATATAATATGAAAAGTTTGTGTGTGGTGCTAAATCCAGAAAGATAAGGAAGTTTATTTAAGATAAAGAGAAGCTATATCTTAGGGAAAACATCCTTAGGATATTTTTTTTATAAAAGGGGAGGGAAAAATGAATATAAGAGAATTATTTGAGAGAAAAAAATTAGTTTTTTCATTTGAGGTATTTCCACCAAAGAGTACTTCACCAGTAAAAACTATCTATACGGCATTAAATGAATTAAAGGAGCTTAATCCAGATTTCATTAGTGTAACTTATGGTGCAGGTGGGTCAACTGTAGATAATAAAACAGCTGAGATATCATCACTTATAAAAAACGTATATGGTATAGAATCAATAGCACATCTTACGTGTATTGGTAAAAGTATAGATAATATAGATTTTATAAAGGGAAGGTTAAAACTTGAAGGAGTTGAAAATATTTTAGCTCTTAGAGGAGATGATAATGGAAACTTAGGTACAGGAGAGTTTAAATATGCAAATAATCTTATAAATCACTTAAGTAATGATTTTAATACAATAGGTGCATGTTATCCAGAGGGCCATATAGAGAATAAGAATATTAATTTAGAAATAGAAAATATGAAGAGAAAAGAAGAGGCAGGGTGCACAAGTTTTATAAGTCAATTATTTTTTTCAAATGAAATGTATTATGATTTTTTAGAGAATGCTAGAAAATCAGGAGTAAATGCACCTATTCAAGCTGGAATTATGCCAGTTATAAATAAAAAACAAATAGAGAGAATAGGAAGTCTTTGTGGAGCTAAAATACCATTGAAGTTTAAAAAAATAATGGAAAAGTATGAGCATAATAAAGAGGCTTTAAGAGAAGCTGGGATAGCTTATGCAGTTGAGCAGATAGTAGACCTTTCTTCTAGTTCGGTAGATGGAATTCATTTATATACAATGAATAATTCATATGTAGCAAGAAGAATAAAAGAAAATATAAAAACAATTTTAGAAGCAATAAATGAAAAGGAGATTATAGTATGAAAAAGGTAGAGAGCTTTGAGTTAGATCACAGATTAGTAAAGGCACCTTATATAAGAAAGTGTTGTACACTTAATGGAGAAAAAGGGGACATAGTAACAAAATTTGATATAAGGTTTCTTCAGCCAAATGAAGATAGTTTTGGAACAGCAGCTATGCACGGGCTAGAACATTTATTAGCACATTTTTTAAGAGATTCAGTAGAAGGAATAATTGATTTTTCACCAATGGGGTGTAGGACGGGATTTTATTTAAGCATATGGGGTGATAGGGAATCTAAAGAGATAAAAAATGCAGTAGAAGAAGGCTTAAAAAAAGTATTAGGAGCAACAGAAATTCCAGCAAATAATCCAATTCAATGTGGAAATTATAAAGATTTATCTCTTTTTGGTGCAAAGGAATATGCAAAAATTGCACTAGAGACAGGATTCTCATTAAATATATATGAATAATTCAAATGTTCCAATAGAGGAGATTTTAAGATACTTAGGATATAAAGGACAAGCTTTAGAAAATGAATTCTTAAAAAGAATAGAGAAAATAAGAGAAGAGTCTAAAGCTTTCTTTAGACCTAAATTTGTATATGAATCTTATAAAATAAAAAAGATTAATAATGAGATAATAGTAGAAGAAACTACTTTAAAGCTACAGGGAAATGATATTATAGAATTATTAAAGAATTCAAATAGAATATATTTAATGGCAGTAACTCTTGGAAGTGATATTGAAAGATTAACAAGAAAGTATGAGAGAATAAGTATGACAGATGCATTGATTTTAGATGCCTGTGCAACAGTTGCAGTTGAGGAATATATAGATGATTTAGAAGAAAATATAAAGAAAAGAGAGCTTAAAGAAGAAGAAAACTTTACGTTTAGATATAGTCCTGGATATGGAGACCTTTCTTTAGATGTTCAAAAAGATATTATAAAAGTATTAGATTGTCAAAGAAGGATTGGACTTACTGTTTCTGAAAAGAAAATATTATTTCCAAGGAAATCAGTAACAGCTATCTTAGGTGTTACATTAGAAGAGAAGAAAAAGAAATCTTGTTTAAATTGTAGAAATTATGAAAATTGTTTGTTTAGAAGAGAAGGTGATATATGTGGATGTTCGTAAATATATAGAAAAAGAAATAATAATATTTGATGGTGCCATGGGAACTATGCTTCAAAAAGCAGGATTAAAACTTGGTGAGATACCAGAGAAATATAATATTGAAAATAAGGAACTAATTATAGATATACATAGAAAGTATATTGAAAGTGGAGCAAATGTAATAACAACAAATACATTTGGAGCAAATGAATTAAAATTAAAAGAAATAGATTATTCAGTTGAGGAGATTATAAAAAGTGCAGTAGAAAATGCAAAGAAAGCTACTGAGGGAACAAATACTAAAGTTGCCTTAGATATAGGACCAATAGGAGAACTTTTAAAACCTATGGGAACACTAGAGTTTGAAGAAGCAGTAGAAATTTTTAAAAGACAAATCAAGGTAGGATATGAGACTGGAGCTGATATAATTTTAATTGAAACTATGACGGATCTTTATGAGGCTAAGGCAGCAGTAATAGCAGCAAAAGAAGTCTGTAATTTACCTATATTTTGTACAATGACTTTTGAAGAAGATGAAAGGACATTTACAGGATGTACTCCTGAAAGTATGGCATTAACGCTAGAAGGGCTTTCCGTTGATGCTCTTGGAGTAAACTGTTCTTTAGGACCAAAGGAACTTAAAAATATTATAGAGAGAATATTAAAGGTTACAAATTTACCTATAATGATTCAACCAAATGCAGGTCTTCCAGAAATAATAAATGGTGAAACTAAGTTTAAAATAAGTCCACAGGAATTTAAAGATAGTATTTTAGAGTATGTTAAAAAAGGTATTTCTATAATTGGAGGATGTTGTGGAACAACACCAGAATTTATAAAAGAACTTTCATTAATAAGAGAGAGCTATAGGAAGGTAGAAAGAGAGTATATATCTTTATGTGGAATCTGTTCACCAGCAAAGGCTATTTTTATAAATAATGGACCGAGAGTTATTGGAGAAAGAATAAATCCGACTGGTAAAAAAAAGTTTAAAGAGGCATTAGTAAACAAAGATATTGATTATGTATTAAATCAAGCATTAGAGCAAATAGAAGGTGGAGCAGAAATTTTAGATGTTAATGTAGGCCTTCCTGAAATAGATGAAGTAGTTATGATGGAGGATGTTATAGTTGAACTTCAAGGAATTATAGATACACCACTTCAAATAGATTCTAATAAAGAAAAGGTAATTGAAGCAGGATTAAGAGTTTATAATGGAAAACCAATAGTTAACTCAGTAAATGGAGAAGAGGAAGTATTAGATAGAATACTACCAATAGTTAAAAAGTATGGAGCTTCTGTAGTTGGATTAACTTTAAATAGTAATGGAATACCTAAAAAGGCTGAAGAAAGATTTAAAATAGCAGAAAGAATAGTAAATAAGGCTAAAGAATATGGAATTAAAAGAGAAGATGTATATATAGATTGTTTAGCATTAACTGTATCAGCACAACAAGAAGAAGTAATGGAGACAATAAAAGCTATAAAGCTTGTAAAAGAAAAGCTTAACGTGAAAACTTTACTAGGAGTATCTAATATTTCTTTTGGACTTCCAAATAGGAGTATAGTAAATGAAACATTCTTAGCAGTTGCTTTAGGTGCAGGATTAGATTTACCTATTATGAATCCTAATTCTAGTGGAATGATGGGAGTTTTAGATTCTTTTAGAGTTTTAAATAATAATGATATAAATTCAGAAAAATATATAGAGAAATATGGAAATATAAAAATAGAAAAAAATATTAATACAAGTAAAACTAAAAGTGAAAAAAATGAAGAGGGAAGTCTAGAAGAGGCTATATTAAAAGGTTTTAAAGGAAGAACAAAAGAATTAACAATAGAATTTTTAAAAGAGAAGAATGAATTAGAAATAGTAAATGAATACTTAATTCCTGCTCTTGATAAAGTTGGAGAAAAGTATGAAAAAGGAATAATATTTTTACCACAGCTTATACAAGCAGCAGAAACTGTAAAGATAGCTTTTGAAATAATAAAAGATAGAATAGCTAAAAAGGGAAGTACAAAGGTTGAAAAAGGAACTATAGTTCTTGCAACTGTTGAAGGAGATATTCATGATATTGGGAAAAATATTGTTAAAGTTATTTTAGAGAATTATGGATATAAAATAATAGATCTAGGGAAAGATGTTAAAGTTCAAAAAGTAGTAGACTGTGCATTAAAAGAAAAGGTAAAGTTAGTAGGGTTAAGTGCACTTATGACAACTACAGTAAAGTCTATGGAAAATACTATAATTAGTTTAAGAAATCAAGGATATACTGGAGATATAATGGTTGGTGGTGCTGTTCTTACAAAAGATTATGCAAAAGAGATAGGTGCTACATTTTATGCAAAAGATGCAAAAGAATCTGTAAATATAGCTAAAGAAATATTTAAATAAAAAAGAGGTTTGGCCTCTTTTTTATTTTCCTTCATTTCTATTAGTGTTTCCATACTCATCTTGCAATTTAAATTTACTAATAGCTTTTAATGAAACATCAGCCATATTATTTAAAGAGATAGCAGATTTATGGACTGTATTACTAGAGTTTATTAGTTTATTTGTAGAAGAGCTTATATCATCAGCAAATAAGGATATTTGATTAGCTGATTTAGATATACTATTTATTTTATCTAAGATAATATTATTATTCTTTACTACTAAATCAGATGAAGCTTTAAGCTTATCTACTTTAGGGTTAACAATTTTAACGGAATCAGAAATTTCTTCAAAGGTACTTAATGACTTTTTGATTATTTTCTTTTGATTTTCTAGATTTTCAGATAAATCAAAAGTTTTAGTAAATAGTTCATTAGAACTTTGAAGAACAGTTGAAATAAGATGATTTATGTTAATTGATGATTCTTTAGTTTGTATAGATAAGTTTCTTATTTCATTAGAAACAACAGAGAAACCACGGCCTGCATCACCAGCTCTAGCAGCTTCAATAGCAGCATTTAGAGAAAGTAAATTAGTTTGTTCTGCTATTTGATTTATAATTCCTGTAATTTCAGTAACTTGTTCCATTTTAGTTTTCATTTCTTTTATTACAGTTAAGAAATCTGTAAAGATTGAGTTGAAATGAACAAAAGATTGATTTAATGATTCCATTTCTTTAGAGCTTGCCAATGCTTTCTTATCCATATTTGAAGTGATTAAAGAAATTTCATTTATATCATGCATGTTATGTTCAATATGCTCTCTAAATTTATCAATTTCACTAGCAACTGAAATAATATCAAAAGTTTCGACATTCAAGTTATTAGAAATATCAATAATAGATTTAGAAATATTTGTAGTAAAATCTTTTAAATCATTTGAAAGGCTTGTAAGCTTTTCAGATTGCTTTGTCATACAAGATGAATTATCAGTTATTTCCTTTATTAAATCCATTGTTGAAACTTGCATTTCATCAACAGCTTTAGAAATTGGGCCAAGTTCATCTTCTCTATAAAAATGTTTTTCTTTAATTCTATAAAAATAATCTCCTTCAGCTAAAAATTCAAAATGGATTCTAAAATTATTAAGAAGTCTTGCTAAAGGTTCTAAAGTTTTATAAGTTAAATAGGTAACAATACATACACTTATAGTAATTAGTACAGCACCTAGTAAAAATAATTCAAAATCAACACGATTGAAGATAGAATTACTATCAATATTTAGTATAGATAGTTCATTAGAAATAATACCTTTTATTATAAAGGTATATAAAGTAATAGTTATTAAGAATGTAATAAAGAAAATAATTCCTACCCTACTAGAAATTTTAGTTTTCACACTTTTTTTTCTGTCAAAATCAAAGTTGACGCTCATAAAATCCACACCCTTTTTTATACGCTTTTCTTACAATTTTATACCAGAAAAGGTAAAAATTCAAACAAAAAGGAACATATTCTAGTAAAAATACATTCCTTTTAATATTATTTCCTTTTTATTAAGTTAAATAATGTGTCTCTTATATCATCTCTATAAGCTTCATTAATATCTTTTAATCTAATAGAAAAAATTTCTTTAGATTTTAAAGTTAACGCAAGAAAACCGTCTTGATCTTTAATATTAGCAACATCTTTAAAAAATATTTTTTTATCACGTAGAAGACCAGCAAAAACTATTCTGTCATCTCTGATAGTAATAGACCTTAAATACATATGTAAGATTCTATAAGCTAATGGTATAAAAAGAATAATTAAAACAGAACTAAATATTATGTTTGTAAGACTAGGTTTAGTTGTCATTAAAACTCTTATTCTCCAAATATCCCAAAAGATTAAAATAAATACAGATATAAGAAGTGGGAAAATACCTTTATAAGTTTTTTTCATTTGTAACACCTACCTTTCATCGATAAGTTTTATTATGAGGGATAAAAAAAAATTTTTCAAATGAAACTTTTTTTAAATTTATTTAGTCTAAAAAGTAAATAAGAAAAAGGGGTAGAAAAATGAAGGTGAAATTAAAGATAAAACATTTGATTATGATTCCAATAATAATATTTGTAATTGTTCCAAATTTTCTTTATTTTGTGGGGAAAAGTATGTTTTCAGTAAGATGGCAGTTTGAAAGTGGAGTAACTACTAGAGAATACTCTTATGGGGTTTTTAATCTTTATACGAAGTGGCCAAAGGTTTTAAGTCCATTTGATGGAGATGCTTACTTTTATATGGGGCGAGTAAAGTATGATTATAATATGAAGTATGTAAGCAATGGTGGTGATGCTATTATAGGGAGAGTGATTCCTTTAGGTACATATGAAGAGGCATTGGCATTGTATAAAAAAGGTCTTCAAATGAGTAATGGGATAGATTATTCATTAAATACTATAGCTTTATTTAATTTGCATATGGAAAAAGGTAATTTAGAGGAAGCAAAAAAATTAATTGATGAGAGTTTAGATAAAAAAAGTTATAAAGAAAATTCAGCAGGAAAAGTATTAGAAGTTCAATTAGCAATAATGGAGAATGATAAGAATAAAGGTAGAGAGTTGTATAAAAAGTACTATAGAGAAAGTAGAAATACAGTTATAGAAAAATTGCTTGAAATGGATAATGATGATTACTATGTAGAAGATAATAGAAACATTGGAGATGAAATAAAGTTTTATAATGAAAAAAGCTTTTTAGATGAACTTTCAGCAAATATAAATATTCCAAGAGTATATAAATTAAGAGAATACAATGAAGATGGGTCAGATAAACTTTTAAAAGGAAATGTAACTGTAAAAGGTAAGCTTACTTTAGAGGGAAAACCACTAAAATATGTACCAATTATAGTTGGGAATGTAGGATTTTCAGAATATACAGATGATTTTAGTTATGGGCAAATAGAAGGAAAAGTTATATATACAGATAAAGATGGAAATTATGAAATAAATGGACTTCCAGAATTAGAAATAATAAATGTATCACCAATCTTATCAATGGATACTGGTGAAAAGTATGTTACTGAAGAAAAATATATAAAAAAAACAAAAAATAATAAAGTGTATGAATTAAATTTAGACTATAAAAAAAGAATGAATATAAATATAGATGAAGATTTAAAGCTAGAAGGCAATAAATTTGATATAAACTTTGATAAGGTAAATGGAGCAGAATAT